>CANFKS010000008.1 GCA_947447625.1 Rhodospirillales bacterium
GCGGCCGGCGCGGTTTTCGGTGGCGCCGGTAGCGGCAACATAGGCGGATTGGCCGTTGATCCAGGTTTCGAGGATGCCCTCGGCGGGCAAGGTTGGGTTGTCGAAATCGGCGGCGTCGCGGATGGTTTCGGGATCGAACAGCACGAGATCGGCATAGGCGCCTTGGCGCAGGACGCCGCGGTCGGTCATGCCGAAGACATGGGCGGTGCGGCCGGTCATTTTGTGGACGGCGGTCTCGAGGGAGAACAGTTTGAGATCCCGCGCGTAGTGGCCGAGCACGCGGGGGAAGGTGCCCCACAGGCGGGGGTGGGGGTAGGTGTCGTGCGGGATGCCGTCGGAGCCGATCATGCTGAGGTCGTGCTTGAGGATGCGTTGGACGTCGGCTTCGTCCATCTGGAAGTAGATGGCGCCGGCGGGGAGCAGGCGTTCGGCGGCGCCGCGATTGTCGGTGTTCCATTCGCGGGCGATTTCGTGAAGCCAGCGGCCGGCCATTTCGGGGTGGGGGACGGACCAGGTGATGCGGACCGGGACGTCATCGCGCAGGACGTGCAGCATGAGGACAGTGGAGCCGGCGGCGTAGGGGTAGACGTCATAGGCGACGTCCTGGGTGCGGGCGGCGTGTTCGATCATGGGGAGGGTTTCGGTCGAGCGGCCGTAGTTTTCCGGCATGGCGCATTTGTGGTGGCTGATGACGACGCCGGAGCCGGAATCGCGGCCGATCTTGAGGGTTTCCTCGATCGAGTTCAGCACGCCCACGCCTTCGTCGCGCATATGGGTGACGTAGAGGCCGCGGCGGTCGCGCAGGGCTTCGGCGATGGCGATGACTTCGTCGGTCGGGGCGAATTTGCTGGGGGGGTAGTAGAGGCCGGTCGAGAAGCCCGAGGCGCCCTGGTCGAGCGCGTCCTTGAGGCGGGACTGCATAATGGCGGTTTCGCCATCGGTGGCGGCGCGCTGGGTGTCGCCCTCCATGGCTTCGACGCGCAGGGTCATATGGCCGATGAGGGCGTAGGTGTTGACCGGGGAGGGGGTGCGGCGGAGTTCATCGGCGTAGTCGCCGAAGGTGGGGAAGCGGGCCCAGCCGTCGGCGAAGACGAGGTCGAGCGGAGGGATGGGGCGGGTGGTCGGCTTGAAGCGGATGGGGGAGAGGGAGATGCCGCAATTGCCGACGACGACGGTGGTGACGCCCTGGCTCATTTTGCAGCCCATGCAGGCCGGACCGCAGAGCACGGCGCGGTCGTCATGGGTGTGGGCGTCGATGAAGCCGGGGGAGACGATTTTGCCGTGGGCCATCACCTCGCGATCCGCGGAATAGGCGCCGAGATCGCCGATGGCGGTGATGCGGTCGGCGGTGACGCCGATGTCGCCGGTACGGCGCGGGCCGCCGGTGCCGTCGATCAGTGTGGCATCGCGGATGATGAGGTCGCAGCGGAGGGACATTGTTTGGGTATCCTTAAGGGAAGCGCTTCTTTTTTGAAAAAAAGAAGCAAAAAACTTTTATCCGATTGGAGCGCGGCGGGCTGCGGCAGCGGGGGACAGCCCCGACTACCAAAGTGGGAACGTTTTTTTGCTTCTTTTTTTTCAAAAAAAGAAGCGCTTACTTCCTTGCCTCCGCCGTCCCCTCCACATCGAGCACGCCCAACCCGGAGACGACCACCTTGTAATGCGCCCGCGCATCCGCCACCGAGACCACGCCGTCCCGCACATCGCGGGCGACTTTTTCGGGAGGGCGGGTGGTTGGATCCCCCATGCCGCCGCCGCCGGGCATTTGCAGGATGAGGCGATTGCCGTTGGGGATGACCTGGTAGCCCTTGGTGCGGAGTGTTTCGCCCGACTTGAGGTAAACCGCGCCGTTGGCGCCCAGGCCGCCGCCGTCGCGGCCGCGCGGTGCGTTGGCGATGCGGTCGAACGTGGCGTTGACGGCGAATTCGAGGTCGCCCTTGGTGGCGATTTCCATGGTCTGGCCGAGACCGCCGCGGGTGTGGCCGGGGCCGGCGCTGCCTTCGCGGAGTTCCTTGCGCCAGATGACGATGGGGGCGACGTTTTCGGTGGCTTCGACCGGCATGGTGCGCACGCCCGAGGGGAAGGCGGTGGCGTCGAGGCCATCGAGCGTGGGGCGGGCGCCGGTGCCGCCTGAATTGAAGGTGATGACTTCGAAATCGCCGATCACCGGCTTGTTGCTGCGGGCCTGACCGGAGACGGAGGATCCGCCGCGCAGTGGCGGGTTCCAGAGGCAGGAGGCGCCTTCGGCGGCGACGCGGGCGGGGATGGTCTGGTGCAGGCAGCCCATCATCAGGTCGGGCAGGAGATGGCCGATGACGTGGCGGACGGAGACGGGGTAGGGGCGGGGCGCGTTGAGGATGGTACCGTCGGGGATGGTCATGCGGAAGGGGGCGAGGCTGGCCCAGTTGTTGGGGATTTCCGGGGCGACGACGACTTTGATGCCGAAGCAGGAATAGGCCCGCGTATAGGCGGCGGGGACGTTGATGCCGCGCTGGGAGAGGCCGGAGGTGCCGGTGTAGTCAACCTCGATGGCGTCATCGAGGATGGTCATGCGGGCCTTGAGGGTGACGGGTTCCTCGTAGCCGTCGGACGCGATCTCGGCTTTGAAGGTGCCGCGGCCGAGTTTGGCGATTTCGGCGATTGTGGCCTTGAGGGAACTGTCGAAGATGAAGTCGGCCAGGGGGGTGAGGCTGTCCATGCGGAACTCGTCCATCATTTCGACGAGGCGGTGGACGGCGGCGTCATTGCAGGCGCACAGGGAGTAGATGTCGCCTTCGAGTTCGACGGGCAGGCGGGAACCCCAGCGGATGAAGTCGAAGAAGGTCTCGTTGGGGGTGCCCTGGTCGAAGCATTTGACGATGGGGATATAGAGGCCTTCCTCGAACACCGAGCGGCCTTCGGGGCCCATGCCGAGGCCGCCAATGTCGATGACATGGGCGGTGTTGGCGAAGAGGCCGATGGGTTTTCCGTTGCGGAAGGCGGGGGTGACGACGGTGAGGTCGTGAAGGTGACCGGTGCCGAGCCAGGGGTCGTTGGTGATGTAGTGGTCGCCCTCGCGCATGACGGCGATGGGGAATTTGGCGAGGAAGTGGCCGACCGATTCCATCATGGAGTTCACGTGGCCCGGGGTGCCGGTGACGGCCTGGGCCATCATGCGGCCTTCGAGGTCGAAGATGCCGGCGGAGAGGTCTCCGGCTTCGCGCACGGTGGTGGAGAAGGCGGTGCGGATCATCACCTGGGCCTGCTCCTCGACCACGGCGATGAGGCGGTTCCACATGATTTGGCGCTGGATGCCGGCCAGGGCGGTGTTGGCGGTCATGCGCGGGCTCCCTCGCGGGTGAGTTCGATGTAGCCGAAACCGTTGATGAGGGCGCTCCAGCCGGGGCCGACGAGGGTGGAGGTTTCGTCTTCGGCGATGATGGCGGGACCGGCGAGGGTGGCGCCGGGGGCCAGGCTCGATCGGTCGAAGATGGACCAGGATGCGACAGTGCCGGTGATGGTGTCGCGGACCTGCTGGGTCCGGGCGGGGGTGGCGGGTGTTGGGGTGCCGATGGTGCTGGGGGCCGCGGTGGTGTCGGCGATGGTGGCGACGACGACGGCGTAGCTCATGATTTCGACATCCGAGCCGGGCACGGGACGGTCAAAGAAGCGGCTGTATTCGGTGTCGTAGGCCGCACGGATGGTGGCGATGTCGGCTTGGCTGAGCAGGCGGGCGGGCAGGGGGACGGGGATTTCGTGGCCCTGGCCGACATAGCGCATGAAGGCGATGCGGGTTTCGGTGGTGGGCGCGCCGAAACTGCCTTCGGCGACGACGCGGGAGGCCTCGGCGGACATGTCGCTGAGCAGGGCGTTGACGGCAGAGACGTCGAAACTGCGGAAGCGCTGGTAAAGGCTGCGCACCACTTCGTAGCCCACGGGGGCGCGCAGGAAGCCGATGGCGCTGCCGACGCCGGCGCCGGAGGGGACGAGGACGCGGTCGATCCCGATTTTTTCGGCGACGCGGAACCCGTGCACCGGGCCGCCGCCGCCGAAGGCGATGAGGGTGCGGCCTTGGTAGGATTTGCCGGATTCGATGGCATGGACCCGCGCGGCGTTGGACATGTTCTCGTCGACCATTTCGATCACGCCGAGGGCGGCCATTTCGGGCGAGAGGTCGAGCTTGTCGCCCACATGGGCGGCGAGTGCGGTGCGGGCGGGTTCGGGGTGGAGGTGCAGTGTGCCGCCGGCGAAGCGGGCCGGGTCGTAGCGGCCGAGGGTGAGGTTGGCGTCGGTGACGGCGGGATGTTGGCCGCCGCGGCCGTAGCAGGCGGGGCCGGGGTCGGCGCCTGCCGATTCGGGGCCGACGCCGATGCGGCCCATGCTGTCGACATGGGCGAGGGAGCCGCCGCCGGCGCCGATTTCGACCATTTCGATGACCGGGATCCGCAGCGGCAGGCCCGAGCCTTTGCGGAAGCGGCCGACGCGGGCGACTTCAAAGGTGCGCGAGGTCTGCGGTTTGTAGGCGTCGATCAGGCATATCTTTGCGGTGGTGCCGCCCATATCGAAGGACAGGACATTCTCGAGGCCGCATTCGCGGGCGATATGCGCGGAGAAGATGGCACCGCCGGCGGGGCCGGATTCGACGAGGCGGATGGGGTAGCGGCAGGCGGTTTCGATGGTGGTGAGGCCGCCGCCGGAGAGCATCAGGAAGATGGGCGCGGCGAGGCCGCGGTCGCGCAGCCCGATTTCGAGACGCTTGAGGTAGCTGGCCATGAGGGGCTGGACATAGGCGTTGGCGGATGTGGTGGAGAAGCGCTCCCACTCGCGCATTTCGGGCGAGACGTCCGATGAGAGGGAGACCGGGATGTCGGGCAGGACGGCGGCGAGGATGTCGCGGATGCGGCGTTCGTGGACCGGATTGACGAAGCTGTGGAGCAGGCCGACGGCGATGCTTTCGACCGCCTCGCGCATCAGGGTGGGGATGAGGGCGCGGACGGCGGTTTCGTCGAGAGGCAGTAGGATGGTGCCCTCGTTGTCCAGGCGCTCCGGCACGGTGAGGCGAAGATGGCGGGGGACGAGGGGTTCGGGGAGGGCGATGTTGAGGTCGTACTGGTCGTAGCGGCTCTCGTTGCCCATGGCGAGAACGTCGCGGAAGCCGTCGGTGGTGATCAGCGCGGTGCGGGCGCCTTTGCGTTCGATGATGGCGTTGGTGGCCAGCGTGGTGCCGTGGAGCACGATGGCGATGTCGGCAGGCGCGAGGTGGGCTGCGCGCAGGATGGCTTCGGTGCCCGTGATCACGGCCTGTTCCGGGGCGTGAGGGGTGGTGAGGACCTTGAGGGTGGTGCGGTTGCCCGCGTGTTCCAGGGCAAGGTCAGTGAATGTGCCACCGATATCGACGGCCAGGCGCGCGGAGGCGGTCATTGGGAACTTTCGGTTGAGTCGGAAGGGACACACTCAACCGAAGGGGGGGCGGGCTGGCAAGGGGGCGCGTGCGGGGAGCGGTCTCGAGGGGGATGCATTCTGATCGGCGAAGGCATCCCGCTCTGGCTCTTTGTTTGATCGCCAGGTTCGGATTTTTGGCGATTCCGCCAAACATCATCAGGCTCTAGCCGTAGACGAGATTGGGCAGCCACATGGCGATGCCGGGGATGAGGGAGAGGATGACCACGGCCAGCGCCATGAGGGCCACGAAGGGCAGGGTGCCCCAGATGATGGCGCCCAGGCCGATATCGGGGGCGATGCGGTTGAGGACAAAGATGTTGAGGCCGACCGGGGGATGGATCAGGCCCATCTCCATCACCACGACCATGATGATGCCGAACCACACGAGGTCGAACCCCGCGTCGCGCAGGGGGGGGAGGATGATGGGGGCGGTCATCAGGATGATGGACACTGGCGGGAGGAAGAAGCCGAGGATGACGACGAGGAGGAGGATGGCGGTGAGCAGCAGCCATTTGGAGAGGTGGAGCGAGACGATCCAGGCCGCCGCGCCCTGGCTGATGTGCAGATAGCTCATGACGTAGCTGTAGAGCAGGGACATGCCGATGATCATCAGCAGCATGCCGCTCTCGCCGAGCGTGCCGCTGAAGATCGGCTTGAGGTCGGCGAGGCTCCAGGCGCCGTAGACGACGGCGATGAGGAGGAGGGCCATGATCGCGCCGAGCCCGGCGGTTTCGGACGGGGTGGCGATGCCGCTGTAGAGGGCGAACATCACGCCGGTGAGCAGCACCAGGAAGGGCAGGACGCGGGGGAGGGCAGCGAATTTCTCGGCCATGGTGAAATGCTCCTGGCGGAGGATTTCGTTGGCGGCGCCGAGAGCGACGGCGCGGCGGTATTCGGTGCGCCAGTGCAGCATGGCGTAGATCGAGAACAGCGCGACGAGCAGCAGGCCGGGGCCGATGCCGGCAAGGAAGAGACGGCCGAGGGATTGTTCGGCGCGGACCGCGTAGAGGATCAGCACGATCGAGGGCGGCAGCAGGATGCCCAGCGTGCCGCCGGCAGCGACGAGGCCGGCAGCGAAACCGGGGGAGTAGCCGCGCTTGCGCATCTCGGGGATGCCGGACGAGCCGATGGCGGAGCATGTGGCGGGGCTCGATCCGGCCATGGCGGCGAACAGGCCGCAGGCCAGCACGACGGCAACGCCGAGGCCGCCGGGAATGCGGTGCAGCCAGGTGTGGAGCGCGTCGTACAGGTCCTTGCCGGCGCGGGATTTGCCGATGGCGGCGCCCTTGAGGATGAAGAGGGGGATGGTCAGCAGGGTGATGCTGGCGAGTTCCTCGTAGACGTTTTGGGTGATGGTATCGAGCGAGGCGGCCGGCATGAACAGCATCATGAACAACACGGCGACCGAGCCGAGGGCGAAGGCAATCGGGATGCCGGAGAACAGGGCGGCAATGGTGGCGCCGCCATAGAGCAGGCCGATCTGAAGGGTGTTCACTTCGCGGGACCTTTGAGCGCCTGCAGCGCCTGCTGGAGGGCGAGAAGGGCCATGCCGGCGGCCATGCAGAGATAGGGGATCCAGAGTGGCGAGCCCCAGGCGGAAGGCGTGGTTTGGCCCTCTTCCCAGGCTTCGTGCAGCAACTGGGCACTTTTGTAGGCGAAATAGGCACAGAAGATGCAAGCCACGAGATCAGCCGCGCGGCGGCGCAGACGTTCGATGCCAGGCGGCAGGATGTGGCTCAGGGCGTCGATGGCGACATGACCGCGGCGCGCTTGGGTCCAGGCGGCGGAGATGAAGGTGGCACCGATGAGGAGCATGGCGGAAAGCTCGTCCTGCCAGTCCGAGGCGATGGCGAGGAAGTAGCGTCCGATGACTTCCCAGGTGAGGATCAGCCCCGCGGCGGCGATGGCCAGCGCAGACAGCACCGCAGCGACGGTGTTGAGAGCGGTGACGGCGCTTTGGATCCGCCCGAGCGGGCCGTCGCTTGGGATGTCGGCTGGAGGCGTGCCGGCGGCGCCGGCGGCGTCGATACCTTGGGCCATGCTGGGTTCACCGTTGGATCAGGCGGGAAGAAGGAGGGCCCCGCCCTGGAGCGGGCGAGGTCGGGATACCTAGGCGGGGATCGCCTGGGCAAGTTTCAGGAGCCCGGCGCAGGCAGCGTTGCGTCCGGCGTAGTCCTTCCAGGCGGTCTCCTCGGCGAGGGCGCGCCACTTGGCCAAGGCCGGGGCGTTGAAGTCAGAGATTTTGACGTTGGCCTTGCCGAAGATCGTGGCGAGGTCCTCGTCGTCCTGCTTGGCGGCCTTCAGGGCGAAATCCTCCTGCGCGGCGCCGGCTTCGGTGATGATCTTCTGCTGGTCCGGGGTGAGGCTATCGAAAATCGACTTCGACATCAGCAGCGGCTCGAACATGAACCAGAACGAGCCCTGGCGGCCGGTGGTGGTGGCTTTGGCGATTTCCTGCAAGCGAAAGGAGATCAGGCTGGTGGAGGACGTCACCGCGGCGTCGAGCGAACCGGTCTGCATGGCGGCATAGATTTCGTCGGAGGGGACGGAGGAGATGATGCCGCCGGCGGCCTTCAGCATCAGGTCCATTTCCCGCGAGCCGCCGCGGATTTTGATGCCCTTGCAGTCATCGGGGACGACGACGCCGGAGGCACGGCTGGCGACACCGCCGGCCTGCCATATCCAGGTGAGGATTTTCACGCCGCGCTTGTCCAGCAGGTCCGTCAGTTGACGGCCGATTTCGCTGGTCTTCCACGCCATGCCCTGGGCGTAGGACGAAACCAGGCCCGGCATCAGTCCGATATTGACTTCGGGGACTTCGCCGCCGGCATAGGCCAGCGGGTAGAGGCTGAGGTCGAGCGCGCCGCGGCGGACGGCAGAGAACTGGGCGACGGTCTTCATCAGGGACGAGCCGGGGTAGAACTCGAAGGCGAGTTCGCCGTTGCTGCGCCTGGTGACGTCGGCGGCGAAACGGCGGGTCAGCCGATCGCGGAAATCGCCCTGGTCAATCGTGCCGCCGGGGAATTGGTGGCTGATCTTGAGAGTGCGGGTGGCGGCACGGGCACGGGGCGCCCGCAGGATGACGGGGGCGGCCAGCAGGCTGCCGACGGCAAGACGACGGGTGAGGCGCATGTTTGGGTTTCCTCCGACAGCCACGAATTCGTGCTATCCCACCAAAGCACAGTTTCGCAGCCGCGTCAGCCGCAAGCTCGGAAAGGCAACGGTTTGGCGACACGACGGCGGAGATCGCGCTGCCTGCGACGGGGCGGCGAAGCCCCTTGCTGGATTTTTTCAAAAAGAAGCCTTCCCTTTTCCAGAGCGCGGACGCAGAAAATGAAAACCCGTTGGAGTTTAAGAGAGCGATGAACGATCTCGTGTTGCGCAGCGATTGTGTGGTGACCCCGGATGGGGTGGTGGCTTGCGATATCGGGATCGTGGGCGAGCGGATTGTCGAGATCGGGGCAATGGGGAGCCTGACGGGGGCCAGGCTGATCGATCTGGTCGGCCGGATCGTGATGCCGGGAGGGATTGATCCGCACGTCCATTGTGATTGGCCGATGCCTTCAGGCGATGGCGAGGCGCCGGCGATGACGGAACCGGCGTCGGTGGTCAGCCGTGCGGCAGTGCATGGCGGGACGACGATGATGATCGATTTCGTGCGCTGCATCGACGGCGACAGCGTGGCCGATGCGATCGCGCGGCGCGATGCGGGATGGGTGGGTGCGTGCCATTGCGACTACGCGTTCCATCTGATGGTGGAAGGCGATATCGCGCCGCCCATGCTGGAACAGGTTGGGGCGGCGATCGGCGCGGGGCATCCCACGGTCAAGATCTTCACGACCGACATCACACCGTCGCGCAAGGGGCGGATGGTCGATTTCGGCGACATCTGGGAGGTGTTCCAGGTGATTGCGGCGCAGGGTGGACTGGCGGTGATCCATGCTGAAGACAATGATATTGTGATGCACATGTATGCGAAGCTGTTCCGGGAGGGGCGGACGGCGTTCGAGAACATGGCGGAGGTGCATAATGCGTTGTCGGAGGATTTGTCGTTCCGCCGGGTGATCCGGTTGGCGGAAAGCGTGAAGGGCACGGCGCTTTACATGTTGCACACCTCGGCCGCGACCGGGGTGGCGGCGATCAGGGAGGCGAGGGGGCGGGGCATCCCGATCTACGGGGAGAGCCTGCACCAGTATATGCTCTACAATTCAGAGGACTACAAAAAGCCGAACGGGCAGATCTTCCATACCTACCCGTCGCTGAAATCGCCGGCGGACCAGGCGGCGCTGTGGGGCGGGACGCTGGATGGGTCGATCAACTGCGTGGCGACGGATGAGTTGTGCTGCACGTTGGCGCAGAAGACGCGGGGCGTGCGGATCGACGATGTGACGGGGGGCAATGCCGGGGTCGAGCCGCGGGTGGCCTTGATGTACACCGAGATGGTGGGGCGGCGGGGCTATTCGCTGCAGCGGTTTGTCGATCTGGTGTCGAGCAATGCCGCCCGGATCATGGGGATGTATCCGCGCAAGGGGGCGATCGCGGTGGGGTCGGATGCGGATATCTGCGTGCTCGACCCGACGCGGCGGCGGGTGATCACCGCGTCTGACCTGCATGAGACCGATTATACGCCGTGGGAGGGCTGGGAGGCGTATGCGTGGCCTTGTTTGACGGTGCTGCGGGGCAAGGTTGTGATGGAGGACGGCCGGTTGACGGGGGATGTTGCGGATGGGCGATGGGTATCCCGCGCGATCGATCCGGCGATCATCGCTGGTCCGGTTGCGCTTTGATCTCGGATGCCGAGATCCGGGGATTGATTGCTGATTGTCTCGTGGTGTGGGGTGTGCCGGGTTCGGTGGCCGCAAGCGAGGCGGGGATCGACGTTGCTGGGCGCTGCATGGTCCGGGCTGGAGCGGCGCCGAGCCGGTGGTTCGTGACGGTTGAGGGGCGGACTCGGCCGGTGCCGTCGGTTGTGGCGCTGTTGTCGGCGGTACGGCGGGGGTTGGGGGTGGCCGCCGGCGGGCGTGCGGTGGTTGGCGCGGGGGCGGCCTGAGTGGACGCGATTCCGGTTTCGGTGGTCACCGGGTTTCTCGGCAGCGGCAAGACGACGCTGATATCGCGGATCCTGCGCGATCCGGAGTTCGCGCGGACGGCGGTGATCGTCAACGAGTTTGGGGAGATCGGACTTGATCATGATCTGATTGTGGGGGGCGATGAGACGCTGTTGAGCCTGTCGACGGGGTGCCTGTGTTGTGCGGTGCGCAGCGACCTTGTGACCACGCTGCTCGACCTGGAGCGGCGTCGGGTGGCGGGGGAGGTTGCGTTCGAGCGGGTGCTGATCGAGACCTCGGGGCTGGCGGACCCGGCGCCGATCCTGCACGCCTTGATGACGGATGCGGCGCTGGGCGCGCGGTTTCGGTTGGGCCTGGTGGTGGTGCTGGTTGACGCCGTGCTGGGCGAGGCGACGCTGGGGGCGCATGTCGAGGCGCGGCGGCAGGTGGGGTTCGCGGATGTGGCAGTGGTCACCAAGACCGACGTGGCGCCGGCTGGGGCGGGGCTTGTGGCGGCGATTGCGGCGGCCCATCCGGGGTTGGCACTGCGAACCGATGTGCCCGATATCGCAGAATTATTCGCGCCGAGCGTGGGGCAGGTCAGCGATGCGCTCGCGCGGCATACGCCGGGGGTCGGGGCGTGTCTGATCCGCAGGACACGGCCGTTGCCGGCCCTGGCATTGACGCTGCTGCTCGAAGCGTTGGCGGAGCAATGCGGGCCGCGGATGTTGCGCTTCAAGGGGTTGTTCGACGTCAGGGAGGCGCCGGGGCGGCCGGCGGTTGTGCATGCGGTGCAGCATGTGGTCTCGCCGGTCACGTTTCTCGATGCGTGGCCCGGGATGGCGCGCGACAGTCGCGCTGTTGTGATCGGGGTGGGCATACCGCCGCATTTCCCGGCGCGCCTGCTCGATGCGATATGCGCCGAGGTGGAAGACGAGATGCAGCGAGCCGGTTGAATGCGACTCGTGGCATCCGGCACACTGGGTTCATGCTCAATCGTCGCACCCTGCTCGCCGGCGCGCCCCTGGTGGCCGCATCCCCCGCTCTCTCGGCGTCCCCGCCGGAGAGTTTCCCCAAATTCGTCGAAGGCGTGAAGGCTGAGGCGACCCGCGCCGGCATCAGCAAGGCGACCCTCGACAAGGCGTTCAAGGGCGTTGTGGTGAACCAGCGGGTGATCGATCTCGATCGCAAGCAGCCGGAGTTTACCCTGACCTGGGACCAATATCGCAGCCGTGTGGTCTCGGAGGGGCGGATAGCGAAGGGGCGGGATCTGTTCGTCAAGCATCGCGGGCTGCTGGCGCGGGTGACGGAAAAATACGGCGTGGGTCCGGTACCGATCATGGGCATATGGGGGCTCGAATCGGATTACGGCGCGTCGACCGGCGGGTTCCATGTGATCGAGGCGTTGGCGACCTTGGCATGGGAGGGACGGCGGGCGGCGTTTTTCCGGGGTGAGTTGATGGATGCGCTGAAAATCATCGAGGCCGGGGACATCACACCGGAGCGGATGACCGGGTCCTATGCCGGGGCGATGGGTCAGCCGCAGTTTATGCCGGATTCCTACCTGAAATTCGCGGTCGATTTCTCCGGTAGGGGCAAGCGCGATATCTGGAACGATCCAGGGGATATTTTCGGCTCAGTGGCGAATTATCTTGCGAAGTCGGGCTGGAACGGGGCGCTGCCGTGGGGCGTGTCGGCCCGGTTGCCGGCGGGGTTTGATGCGGCGCTGGCGGGACGGGACAACCGCAGGAAGGTTGCGGATTGGGCGAAGCTCGGCGTGGTGGCGGGGCGGGTTTTGCCACCCGAGACGATGGTGGCGGTCATCCTGCCGGGCGGCGCTGGGGGCGAGGCTTATTTGGCCTGCCATCCGAATTTCCTGGCGATCCGGCGATACAATCCGTCTGATTTCTATTGCATCTCGGTCGGACTGATCGGCGAGCGGGTGACGGCGTGAGGCGGTGGGGTCCGGTCGTTCTGCTGGGCGGGCTGATCCTCGCGCTGGGCGGCTGCAAAACGCCGGATCAGCCGGCGGCGGCGCAGTATTTGCTGGGGCGGCCCTATCAGCTTGATGGCGTGTGGCGCTATCCGCGCGAGGATTTCGCGCTCAACGAAACCGGGCTGGCGATGGTCTATGAGCGGCGCGGCGCCACCATGTCGGGCGAGGCGTTCGATGGGTCGGCCCTGGCGGCGGCGCATCCGACGGTGCAGCTGCCGGCGTTGGCGCGGGTGACGAATTTGGAGAACGGCCGGCAGATCCTGGTGCGGGTGAATGATCGGGGCCCCGACAACGCGGGGCGCTCGCTCGGGCTGACGCGTCGGGCAAGCGAGTTGCTCGGCGCGGCAGGGACGACGGCGCTGCGGATACGGATGGAGGTGATGGAGGCCGAAAGCCGGCGAATGGCAGGCGATGCGCGGCCCGAGATGCCGGCGCTCGCGGTCAAGACCGCCCCGTCGGGCGCTGTGCAGGCGGAAAGCCTGGCGCCCCCGCCGGGCAGTGCCCAAGCGAGCCGGGTGCAGCAGGCTGCGGCAGCACCTGCGGTGCAGGCGGGCGCCAGGCTGTCAGGCGCGGATGCGGTGCCGCTGCGGCTGCCCGAGGCGGTGACGCAGGTTCAGGCGCGGCCGGGCCAACTCGCCGTCGAATGCGGTGGGTTCAGCCAGCCGGATTATGCCAATGCGCAGCGCGAGCGGCTGGCCCGGCTTGGCGCCTATATCACGACGGACTACTACGCGCCGCGGGACCGTGCGTTTATCGTGCGGCTCGGACCGTTCCGCGATGTCGCTTCCGCCGAGGCGGCGATGCGCCGGGCGCTGCCACTGGTGCCTGACGCGCGGATCGTTGTGGAGTAGAAGGGCGCAAATCCGGCCCATTCGCTTGCCCGGGTTTGACCAGAGGAGAATAGCCGTGATGGATCGTCGTCGGTTGCTGCTGTCCGCCACTGCGCTGGCGGTATCGAGCCCCGTGTTCGCGCAGGTGCCGCACAAGCCGGTACCGGCCAAGCCGCCGGCCGCGCCGGTCCGTCCTCGCAAGGCGGCAGAAACGGTGCCGGCCGGAACGCCGGCGACGACGCCGCTCGGGCCGCTGGATACCCAAGCGAAATTTGCTGTGGCGGTCGATTTCGCGACCGGGGCGACGCTGCTGGACAAAGATGCGGATGTCTCGATGACACCGTCGTCCATGACCAAGCTGATGACCGCCTATATCGTCTATTCGATGTTGCGGGCGGGGCGGCTCAAGCTCGACGGGGAGTTGACGGTCAGCGAGCGGGCATGGCGGATGGGCGGGTCAAAGATGTTCGTGCAGATCGGCACGCAGGTGAAGGTGGAGGACCTGATCCGCGGCATGATCATCCAATCCGGCAATGACGCCTGTATCGTGCTGGCCGAGGGGATTGCGGGGTCGGAGGAGCAGTTCGCGGAATTGATGAATGCCAAGGGCAAGGAGATCGGGCTCGAACGCAGCACCTTCCGCAATGCCACGGGTTGGCCGCACCCGGAGCATCGGATGAGCGTGC
Organism: Rhodospirillales bacterium; assembly: GCA_947447625.1. GTDB lineage: Bacteria > Pseudomonadota > Alphaproteobacteria > Acetobacterales > Acetobacteraceae > CAIYPH01. Next base: position 13,982 of record CANFKS010000008.1, read on the forward strand.
GCGATATCGCGGTCCTGGCGCGGCGGCTGATCCAGGATTTTCCGGAATACTATAAGTATGATGCTGAAAAAAACTTTAAATACAATAACATAGATCAGGAAAACCGCAACACCCTGGTGCAGAAGGGCACCGCCGATGGGCTCAAGACCGGGCATACCGACGATGGTGGCTACGGCATGGTGGTGAGTGCGGCGCGCGGTGGACGGCGGAGCATTGTGGTGATCAACGGGTTGAATTCCATGCGTCAGCGTGCCGAGGAGGCCGAGCGCCTGCTGGATTGGACGTTCCGCGAATTCGAGAACGTGACCTTGTTTACTGCGGGCGATACGGTGGAGCAGGCGCCGGTGTGGCTTGGTATGGCGCCGCGCGTGCCGCTGGTCGGCGGGCGGGACCTGGTGGTGACGATGCCGCGGGGGTGGCGGAACAAGGCGAAGGTGATGATCGAATATACCTCGCCGCTGCCGGCGCCGGTTGTGCGGGGCACCACGGTGGGCCGCTTGTCGGTCACGGGTGCGGGGATGCCGGATCTGTCGATCCCGTTGCTGGCCGGCGCCGATGTTGGGCGGCAGGGGTTGACAGCCCGGGCCATGACGATGCTCGGCCGCATGGTCGGCGGCTGAGAGACGGTGACACCGGGACGGTTCATTACCCTTGAGGGCGGCGAGGGTGGAGGCAAGTCAACCCAGGCACGCCTGCTGGCGGACAAATTGGCAGCGCGGGGGCTGCCGGTGCTTCTGACGCGCGAGCCGGGGGGCGCGCCGGGGGCGGAAGTGTTGCGAAATCTGCTGCTTGGCGGCAGTGTTTCATGGTCTCCGGCAGCGGAAACGCTGCTGCATTTCGCGGCTCGGACCGAGCATGCCGAAAAGACGATCCGCCCGGCGCTGGCGGCCGGGATATGGGTGGTATCTGATCGGTTTTATGACAGCACCATGGTTTATCAAGGCTGGGGGCTCGGCAGCGACCGGGCAGCGATCACGAGGTTGATCGGGCTGCTCGGGCTGGTGCCGGATTTGACGCTGGTGCTCGATGTGACGGTGGAGACAACAATGGCGCGCCTCGCAAGCCGCGGTGCGGCGGCGGATCGCTATGAGCGGCTGGGGGCGCCGTTTTTCGCCCGTATTCGTGAGGGGTTCCAGGCTGTGGTGGCGGGCGAGCCCAACCGGTGCGTGATGCTGGATGGAACGCCGAATGAAGCGCATGTGGCCTCCTCGGTGATGGCTGCCGTGTGCGGCCGGTTCACGCTGTTATGAGCGCACTGGAACCGCGGGCGAACCCGTATCTGCGCGGCCATGAAGCGGCCGAGGCGCTGGTCGCCGAGGCGTTGCGCGGCGGGCGGTTTCATCATGCCTGGCTCATCACCGGGCCGCCTGGGATCGGCAAGGCTAGCTTTGCCTTCAGGTTTGCCCGGCGCCTGCTGGCTGGGGTAGGGCAGGGGGCTGATCTCTCCTTGCCCGGGACCGACCCGGTGTTTCGCCGCGTGGCGGTGGGCAGCCATGCCGATCTGCTGACGATCGAGCGGGAGATCAACGTCAAGACCAAACGGATGCGGACCGAGATTGTGGTCGAGAACGCGCGGGAAATCCCGGCCTTCATGCACCTGACGCCGGCCGAAGGGGGCTGGCGTGTGGTTGTGGTGGATGGGGCGGAGGATCTGAACCGCAATGCCGCCAACGCGCTGTTGAAGGTGCTGGAAGAGCCGCCGGCGCGCGCGGTGCTGCTGCTGACCTGCTCGGCGCCGGGGCGGCTGCTGCCGACACTGCGCAGCCGCTGCCGCCGTCTTGGGTTGGCGCCGCTCGGCGAAGCGGCAATGGGCGATGCGTTGGAGCACTATCTGCCGCAGATCGACGCGGACGCACGGGCCCGGCTGGCGATGCTGGCAGAGGGGTCGGTCGGTCGCGCCCTCGACCTCGCCGGGGGCGGCGGCGTCGCGATGGCGGACCTGGTCGGCGAAGTGCTGGCCGCGGTGCCGGACCTGCCGGTGATGCGCGCGCACCAGGTCGCTGACCGGATCGGGCGCGACGAGGATGCATTCTCGACGTTCATGGACATGCTGCGCGCGGGGCTTGCGGCAGCGGTGCGTGATGCCGCGCGGGGGCGGGCCGATCCGGATCAATCGCGGTTGCTGGGGCTGCGGCCCCTTGATGCGTGGGTCGACGTGTGGCACGCGCTAACTCGGCTTCAGAATGAGACCGAAGGCGCCCACCTGGACAAGCGCCAGGCGCTTGTCGAAGGCTTCGCGCTGTTGGCCGGCAAATCCCCAGGATTCCCATGAAACCAAAATTCTATGTCACGACACCCATCTATTACGTCAACGATGTCCCGCATATCGGGCATGCCTACACCACGCTGGCCTGCGATGTGTTGGCGCGCTGGAAGCGGTTGGACGGGTTCGATGTGTTTTTTCTCACCGGCACCGACGAGCACGGCCAGAAGGTGGAGAAGGCGGCTGAAGCAGCGGGGGTGAGCCCGCAGGCGTTTGTCGATCGGGTGAGCGTTGCGTTCCGCGAGATGGCGGCGGTGATGGGGGTGTCGAACGATGACTTCATCCGCACCACGGAGCAACGGCACAAGGCGTCGAGCGCGGAATTGTGGCAGCGTCTGGTCGCGTCGGGCGACATCTATCTGGGCGGCTACGAGGGCTGGTATGCCGTGCGCGACGAGGCGTTCTACGACGAGGACGAACTGCGCAGCCTGGCCGATGGCAGCAAGGTTGCACCCTCGGGGGCGCCGGTGGAATGGGTGGTGGAGCCGTCCTATTTCTTCCGGCTGTCGGCATGGCAGGAGCGCCTGTTGGCGTTCTATGAGGCCAATCCAGGCTATATCGCGCCGGAAAGCCGTCGCAACGAGGTCTTGAGTTTTGTCAGGGGCGGGCTGCGCGACCTGTCGGTTTCCCGCACGAGCTTCACTTGGGGCATCCCGGTGCCGGGTGACGAGAAGCACATCATGTATGTGTGGCTTGACGCGCTGCAGAACTATGTGACGGCAACCGGGTTCCCGGATGCCGAGGCCGGACGGGCCGCGTTCTGGCCGGCGGATCTGCATATGGTGGGCAAGGATATCCTGCGGTTCCACACCGTGTATTGGCCAGCCTTCCTGATGTCGGCCGGCCTGCCGACGCCCAAGCGGGTGTTCGCCCATGGCTGGTGGACGATCGAGGGCGAAAAAATGTCAAAGTCGCTCGGCAACGTGATCGCGCCGGCGGATCTTGTGAATGCGTTCGGGCTCGATGCGGTGCGCTACTTCCTGCTGCGCGAGGTGCCCTTCGGAAACGATGGAAATTTCAGCCGCAAGGCGTTGGTTTCTCGGCTTAATGTCGAACTGGCGAATGACCTCGGCAATTTGGCGCAGCGCTCGCTCAGCCTGATTGCGCGAAATTGTGGCGGCGTGGTGCCGGCGCGCGGACCGGAAACAGAGGAGGACGCGGTGCTGCTGCGCGCGGCAGAGGCCCTCCCCGGGCTGCTGCGGCAGCGGATGGATGTCCAGGGGTTCGGCGATGCGCTGGAGGATGTCTGGAAAGTGATCCGCGCCGGCAACGGCTATATCGACCGCCAGGCGCCATGGGCATTGAAAAAAACCGATGTCGAGCGGATGGGCCACGTGCTTCGTGTGCTGGCCGATGTGCTGAGGCAGGTTTCCACCGTGCTGCAGCCGGTGATGCCGACGAGCATGGCCAAGATGTTGGACCAGCTCGGTGTGCCATCCAATGCGCGGGACCTCGCCGCGCTCGATACGCCGCTGGCGGAGGGCACAACGCTGCCGGCGCCGCAGGGTGTGTTTCCACGGTTTGTTGAAGAGGCTTCGTAGTCCATTGTTTTTGATAGATTCACATTGCCATCTTGATTATTTTGAGGGGGAGGATCGGGCGGCAGTCCTGGCCCGCGCGGCCGAGGGCGGCGTGGGCGAAATGGTGACGATCGGTACGCGGCTGACGCAGTCCGATCTGGTGCGCGGAATCGCTGACTCCAACCCGAACGTGTGGTGCACGGTCGGCATTCATCCGCATAACGCGGCAGAGCATCCGGTGCCGACACCCGAAGCGATCGCGGCAGAGGCGGCCTATCCGAGGGTGATCGGAATTGGCGAATCCGGGCTCGACTATTTCTACGACAAGGCGCCGCGTGCTGTACAGCGCGACAGTTTCCGGGCCCATATTCGCGCCGCACGCCTCGCTTGCTTGCCGTTGGCCATTCATGCGCGGGATGCTGACCAGGATATTCTGACGCTGCTGCGCGAGGAGCATGACCAAGGCGCGTTCGCGTTCCTGCTGCACTGCTTCAGTTCGACACGGGAACTGTGCCAGGGGGCACTGGCGCTCGGCGGATATGTTAGTTTTTCCGGCATACTGACGTTCCCGAAATCCCAGGAAATCAGGGACATTGCGCGCGATGTTCCGGCTGATCGACTGCTCGTGGAGACCGATTCGCCTTATCTTGCGCCGGTACCGTTCCGCGGCAAGCGCAATGAGCCCGGGCTTGTGGCACACACGGCCCGGGTGTTGGGCGAAATCCATGGGCTGGATGCCGAGGCAATTGCGGCGCTGACGACGGCAAACTTCCGCCGGCTGTTTCCAAAGACCGCGTGATGCGCGTCACGCTGCTCGGCACCGGAGGATCAGCCGGTGTGCCAATGATCGGTGGTGCCGACGGCGGCGGCGAATGGGGCGTGTGCGACCCGCACGAAATGCGCAACGTGCGGACCCGCTCCAGCATCGCGCTCGATGGCGGATCCGGCGTGGTGCTGGTCGACACCCCACCTGACATGCGCAACCAGTTGTTGGCGGCACGGATCGCGCGGGTGGAGGCGGTGATCTACACCCACGCCCATGCCGATCACGTCACGGGGCTCGATGACATTCGGCTCGTCAATCGCGCGATGGGGCGGCCGATTGAAGCGTTCGGGACGCAGAAGACCCTGGACGAGTTGACCGGCCGGTTCGGCTACGCGTTCAAGCCGTGGCAGAAGCCGCATTTCTTCCGTCCAGTGCTGGTGCCATGCCCGGTGGCGAGTGATGCCGTGGTTGCGGTTGCGGGAATGGCGGTTCGGCTGTTCGATCAGGACCATGGCTTTACCCGCTCACTCGGTCTGCGCGTCGGCGCGTTCGGGTATTCGACCGATGCGGTGGCACTCGATGATGCAGCGTTCGACGCGCTGGCGGGGGTGGATACCTGGGTGGTCGGCTGCTTTCAGCGCCACGAGCATCATACCCATGCTTGGCTCGACCGGGTGCTGGAGTGGGTCGTTCGACTGCGGCCGCGGCGGACGGTGTTGACGCATATGGGGGTGGATATGGATTTCGGCTGGCTCAGAGGGAATCTGCCGGACGGGGTGGAGCCTGGGTATGACGGGATGGTGCTGGATGTCGCGGCTGGGCCCTGAGGGGGAGTTTGATTCCGGCTGGGGTTTGATGATTTCTGGCGGAGTCACGCCATCACCCTGGCTCCTGAAATTGAAGCGCCGTCCTATTATTCCATAATATACCTTCTGCGACTTTTGTGTCGACACATGAGGGGAGCGCTCCCCTTGCGCCGCGGTATCTTATCGGGTTTGAGGACCCTCGAAACGCAGTGCGGCGTCGACGGCCGGACGGGCGTTGATCCGCGCTCGATGAGCCGCCAGGAATGGCCGCGATGTCCACGCTCCTTGGTCGCGCTGCGTCCACTGCGTGAGCATGGCGAGGAATAGATCTGCTGCGGAAAACTGCGCTCCCAATACATATGGCCCCGCCCCGAGTGCCGCCTCAATATGGTCGAGCATCTTGGCGATGCGTCGGTAGGCCGTGGCTTTGACGTCCAACACCGCAGCAGGATCAGCCACATGCCGGTCAGGGTAGGCGCGCACGAGGATTTCGGGTTGCAGGGTATTGGTGAGATGGACCATCCATTTGTAGAACACAGCACGAGAAGCGGTGCCTATCTCGGGTGCCAAGCCACACTCAGGGTGCCGGTCTACCAAATGGAGGGCGATCGCGGCGGTTTCGCTGAGAACGAGGTCGCCATCGATCAGTATTGGGATCAAGCCCTGCGGATTGAGGCGCAGATAATCCTGGCTGTTCTGAGCGTTCTGCTTCCTGTCGACGAGGCGCAGTTCGAACGGAATGCCGAGTTCGCGCAACAGCATATGCGGGAATGCGCTGGCATTGTGAGGGTAATAATACAGAGCGACCGTGGCCGGTGTGGTGCCGCTGCGGGCGCGGAAGGCCGACCAGACCGCGCCGCTGTCAAGCGCGGCAACGGCGGCGGCCTGGGCCTCGGTTTCGACTGCCGCCGCCATGTAGTGCTGCCGCGTCCAGGCGACAGGATCGGCAAGTCCGGAGAGGCTGGCGAGTGCCGCGATCAGGGTGCCGCTGCGACCGATGCCGGCCTTGCAGCCGATATAGATTGTTGCTTCGGGTGCCGTGCGCATGCGCACCAAGAGGTCCGACAGCGTGTCCTGCAACTCAACCTGTGTGGGCGCGGTAAAGTCAGCAAGATCGAGAGCCAGGGTGGCACGCGCGCGGTTGGCATTTTCGGGATCGAGGCATAGACCGATGCCCTCCCCGCTCCACATGTGAAAAGGACCGCCGACGATGCGGCGGTCCTTCCCCAAGAGACGAAGTGTGACTGAGCCGTTCACAGGCTACTCCGCGTTGGCATCGACTTTCATTTCGCCAAGATAGGCCTCGCGGATCAATGGGTTGGCTTCGAGTTCCCGGGCTGGGCCTTCAAGCACCACCACGCCGGTCTGCAACACGTAGCCCCGGTCCGCAATTGAGAGTGCCATTGAAGCATTCTGCTCGACCATGAAGATCGTCGTGCCCTGCTTGTTGATCTGCGTGATGATGTCGAACACCGTCTCGACGAACAGCGGAGAGAGGCCCATCGAAGGCTCATCCATGCACAGGAGCCGCGGCCGCGCCATCAGCGCGCGGCCGATCGCAACCATTTGCTGTTCGCCACCCGACAATGTGCCGGCTATCTGGCTGCGGCGCTCCTTCACGCGGGGGAACAAGCTATAGACGCGCTCAAGATCCTCGTCGAAGTCGGGGCCGCGCTTGCGCGTGTAGGCACCCATTTCGAGGTTCTCGTAGACCGACATGCGTGGGAACAGGCGACGGGCTTCAAGCACCGGAGCGATGCCGCGCATCACACGCTGCGCCGGGGTCAGGTGATCAATCTTCTCGCCGTCGAACGTGACGCCGCCGGTGGCTGGCTTGACCACACCCATAATGGTTTTCATGGTCGTGGACTTGCCGCACGCATTGCCGCCGAGCAACGCGATGATTTCGCCGCGCTTGATCTTGTAACTGACGTTTTTCAGCGCGTGGAGATCGCCATAGTAAGTATTCACGCCCGCGAAATCGAGCAGGATATCATCAGCCATTGGCATTCTCCTTCGCAGCCGCATCCTGCGCTTCGATCTTGGCGCGATGAGCGCGTCCGAGATAAGCAGTGAGCACCTCCTCGTTGCGCTGCACCTCGTCGGCCGTGCCTTCAGCGATGACGTCGCCATGGTCAAGCACGGTCACGCGATTGGCCAAGCGGGTGACGACGTCCAGCTTGTGTTCGATGATCAGGATCGTGAGGCCCATGGCATTGAGTTCACCGATCTGTTCGGCAAGTTCGAGCGTCTCGTTCGGGTTCATGCCGGCGGTGGGTTCGTCGAGCAGCAGAATGCGCGGACGCGACGCCAATGCACGGCTGATTTCGACGCGGCGCCGGTTTGCGTAGGACAGGCCGGCCACGGTGTGGTTGGCGCGCGGGCTGAGCCGGTTGCCGAACAGGCCCAGGATATCGAGGGCCTTGCGCAGGGCCCCCTGCTCTTCCGCACGCGCGGCAGGCGGACGGAAGATGGCGCCGAATGGCAGCGTCTTCAGCCTGCAATGCTGACCGATCAACACATTCTCGAGCACGGTGAGCTTGGGGAACAGGCGGATGTTCTGAAACGTCCGCGCCACGCCCGCGGCAAGCACCTCGTCAGGGCGCAAGCCAATGAGTTCATGGCCCTCGAACTTTATGCTTCCCTCCGACGGCACCAGGCCAGTGATGGCGTTGAACAGGGTGGATTTGCCCGAACCGTTCGGGCCGATAACGGCGATCACGCCGCCGGCAGGAATGGTCAGACTCACCTTGTTGAGCGCAACGAGCCCGCCGAACCGAACGGTGACGTCCTTGATCTCCAGCGCGTTGCCGGTGCCCGGATTCCACTTCTCGATGCGATCAACGTTGACGAAGCCGCCGCGCTTCACATCGGCTTGTTGCTCCTCGAGGTCCAGCTTGGGCTGCGCGCGGGTGGCCGGAATGAGGCCCTCGCGGCGGAACAACATCATGACCACTATGATGATGCCGAAGAACATCTGCGTCCACTGCACCAGATCAGCCGCCATCAGGAAATCGCTGCCGACGCTTTCACCGATCGCGCGGATGACATCCGTCGAGCGCGGCAGGATCCAGGTCTGCAACAGCTGGAGCAATGCGGCACCAACCACCACGCCCCAGACGCTACCCATGCCGCCAAGGACGACCATGACGATGAGCATCGAGGACACCGAGAAGTTGAACATCTCGGGTGTTGCGACCTGCAGCTTGGATACGAAGTAGACGCCGGTGAAACCCGAGAACGAGGCGCCGATGGCAAACGCCAACAGCTTGAAGTTGCGCAGGTTGATGCCCATCGCCGATGCCGCCGTTTCGTCCTCGCGGATCGCCATCCAGGCCCGGCCGATGCGACTGTCGCGCAGCCGGATTGAGGAGAAGATCAGGATCGCGACGAGCACCATGCCGACATAGTAGTACGGTGTGGCATTGACACCGAAGCTGTAGCCTTCGAAGCCGAGGGCCTTGATTGCCGGCAATGCCGGCCCCTTGACGCCGTTCAGACCGGCAGCGCCGTTGGTTATGCTATCGGCGTTACGCGCCACGATGGGGACGATTTCACCGAAACCGAGTGTCACGATCGCGAGGTAGTCACCCCGCAGGCGGAGCGTGGGCGCGCCAAACAAGACGCCGAACAGCCCGGCCACCAAGGCGCCGGTCGGCAGCGCCAGCCAGAAGCTCAGCGTGAAGTGGACCAGATCCCCTCCCCCCTGATTGATCTTCTCAACGAGGCCCACGGCCGCGAGCGGCTCCCAGCCCGATGACCAAGGCGGCATCACCTGATAGGCGGTGAAGATACCGTAATAATAGGCACCGATGGCGAAAAAGGCGGCGTAGCCCAGGTCTAGCAGACCGGCGAAACCGACCACAATGTTGAGGCCAAGCGCCAATGTCGCGTAAGACATCGCGTTGGCGATGGTGTCGATGTTGCTGTCGTCGTCGGTCAGGAAAGGATATATTGCGAAGGCAACGGCGACGAGGATGGTGGCCCAGCCCTGGCGCTTTTGTTGGCTCCAGCTGGCAAAGGGGCGGGCGAGGATATCGGTGACGGCCATGGACGTGCCCTCCTAGGACTTGTTGGGGGCTTGTCGGCCAAGCAGGCCGGCGGGGCGGAAGACGAGAACGATGACGAGGATCGAGAAGATGATCACATCGGCCCAGGCCTGCCCGATGAGCTGGCTGGAGCCCGCCTCGATCAGGCCGATCAGCACGCCGCCCAGCATCGCGCCGGGAACGTTGCCGATCCCGCCGAGGACGGCTGCGGTGAACGCGCGCAGGCCAGCGGAGAAGCCCATGTCGACCTTGGCATAGTTGTAATAGAGGCCGAAAATCAGACCGGAGGCGCCGGCGAGGGCCGAGCCGATGAAGAAAGACAACCCGACGACGTTGTCGACCTCGACGCCCATCATGCGGGCAGCCTCGGGGTCCTGCGCGGTGGCGCGCATGCCTTTGCCGAGTTTGGTGAACTGCACGAAGTAGGTCAGGCCCAGCATCAGCACGATGGTGATGCCCCAGATCAACACATCACGCAGGCGCAGCGTGGCTTCGCCAAAATGCCAACTCACAGAGGGGAGAGGATTGGCGAAATTCCGTGTGTCGCCGCCGACACCGATCAGGATGATATTGAAAAGAATATAGGAGACGCCGATCGTCAGGATCATCGCCGCCGGGCCGGTCACGGCGCGCAGCGGTCGCAACAGCAATCGTTCGATGCCGACGCCGATCATGCCGGTGCTGAACATCGTCACCACGAAGGCGACGAGGATCACGACGACCAGTGGCAAGCCGGTGAGGATGACGATCTGGCCATCCAGGCCCATCAACCGCAGAACGCCGAGCGCGATGAAGGCTCCGACCATGAACACGTTGAAATGGGAGAAGTTGATCAGTTCCATGATGCCGTAAACGAGCGTGAAACCGAGGGCCAGCAACGAATACATTGCGCCAAGGTTCAGCCCATTGATCAACTGTTGCAGAAAAAGTTCGCCAGTCGTCATACTAAGTCCCCAAAAAGCGAATCCGGTCGCGGTGCAGGAAATGCGGCCGCCCCGGTGGGCCGGATCAGCTGATCCGGTGCACGTGTCGCGGCATCAAAAGGCCTGGGACGGATAAACCGTCCCAGGCCCCTGAGCCAGGGCGTAAGCCCTCAGGACATCGGCGCAACGCCGATATAGGCGAACTGATCGTCCATATTGTCGAGCGGCTTGGACGCGTCCTTCTTGACCTGGAACACAGAGATGACCTTGTTTTTCAGGTCACCATTCTCGTCGAACTCCACCGGGCCGATCAGCGAGTTGGCCATACGGATTGCCTGCAGACCATCGCGAACGGTGTCGCGGTTGATCGGTTTGCCACCGGCCTGCAGCACCTTCACGGTCTCGATGATGGCGCGCGCGGCGACATACATGGTGAGCGTGTAGTCGTCCGGCGAACCCTTGAAGCGCGCGTTGAAGCGGTCCGAGAACTCCTTCATCTTCTTGTCGCCATCGTCCTTGTGGGGCGAGGCGTTGGAGGCATACCAGCCGTCGGCGGCCGGGAAGCCCGCACCCTTGAGCAGTTCGACGCCATAGATGCCGTCGCCGCCGGCGCGGACGATCTTGGGCAGGATTTCAGCGACCTGCTTGGCCAGCTTCACGCCGGCCTGGGCAACGCCGCCGTAGTAGAGGCCATCGGCGTTCAGCGACTTGATCTTGGTCAGCACGGCCGAGTAGTCGGCGGCCTTGGGGTCAAGACGGTCACGGCCGAGGACATTGAGGCCGAGTTCGCCGCAGCGCTTTTGGAAGCTGTCGGCGATGCCGACGCCGTAGGCGCCCGAGTCGTCGAGGATGTAGACCGACTTGATGCCGACTGTCTTGGCCAGGAAGTTGGCCATGTTCGGCCCCTGGTAGGCATCCGTCGTCACGGTGCGGAAGTAGACGGCCTTGCCCTTGGGGCGATACTGGGCGGCAAACTTCGGGTCCGTGATATCCGGGTTGGTGGACGACGGCGTGATGATCGCCAGATTGCCTTCCGAGAGGATCGGGGACATCGCCTTGCCGGCGCCGGACATCTGCGGGCCGAGTGCCGCGATGAAGCCCTTGTCGGAGACCATCTTGCGGGCGTTGGTGGCGGCCTGGGCCGGGTCATACTGGCCGGCGGTGGCGGTGCCGTCGTCAAACTTCACGAGATCGAACTTGATCCCGGGTACTTCGCCATATTTGTTAGCGTCTTCGAAGGCGAGAATGGCGCCGTTGCCCACGCGGATGGCCGATTCCGAATCGGCGCCGGTGAGCGAGAGGTTCATAGCAACCTTCACAGTCTTGTCGGCGGCCTGAGCGCCTTCAGTGACCGCAAATGTCCCAGCCGCGGCGATGCCGGCGGCGGCTTTAAAAGCTGAGCGACGCGAAATCATGAATTAGTCTCCCTGTTTTGGCAGTCTTACGGACGCGCCTTGTTACAGAACGTGCCCCGGACACCGAACCATGAAGGGGTCATGTCTCCAAGGCAAGCCTGCTTCTTGCTTGACGCAGTCGCAAAACCACTCCTGGAGGCAGAAAGCAAGCCCCATGCCACGCCAAGCCCCCCTTTGCGCCCCGCCGATGCGTGGTAGATAGCCGGTCATGGCCCCTCCCCTGCTCAGTCTACAGGATATTCACCTCACGCTCGGCAGCGAACCGCTGCTAAAGGGCGCTGAATTATCGGTCAGTCCCGGCGATCGGGTTTGCTTGGTTGGAAGGAATGGCTCCGGAAAGTCCACTTTGCTTAAAGTTGCGGCAGGTCTGCTGCAATCCGATGCAGGGATTCGTTTTTTTCAACCGGGCGCCACAATTCGGTACCTCCCGCAGGAGCCAGACCTCACCGGATTCGCCACCACCGGGGACTTCGTGCGCGCCGGATTGGGCCCGACTGATGATACCTATCGCGCTGCCGCCTTGATGGATGCGCTCGGTCTCGACGAAACAGCCTCTCCCGATTACCTGTCCGGCGGCGAGGCCCGCCGCGCAGCGCTGGCGCGCGCGCTCGCCCCCTCCCCCGACGTTCTGTTGCTGGACGAACCGACCAACCATCTCGACTTGCCCGCCATCGCCTGGCTTGAAGCCGAACTCGCCTCGCTCCGCGCCGCCATGGTTCTCATCAGCCATGACCGCCGATTGCTCGAGGCGCTCTCCCGCAACATCGTTTGGATCGATGGCGGCACCACCCGCCGCCTCGACCGCGGATTCGCCCATTTCGAAGCCTGGCGAGACGAAACCCTGGAGAACGAAGCCCGCGAAAAGCAGAAACTGGGCCGCAAACTCGTCATGGAGGAGGACTGGCTGCGCTATGGCGTCACTGCACGGCGCAAGCGCAACGTCCGCCGCCTCGCAGGGTTGCACGAGTTGCGCGCCAAGAACCGACAGAACAAGATCCAGGCTGGCAGCCTGAAACTGGCCTCCACCGAGGGCGACATGTCAGGCAAGCTTGTCGTCGTCGCCGATGACGTCTCCAAGTCCTATGGCGACCGCCCCATCGTCGCAGGCCTCACCTTGCGCGTCCTGCGCGGCGATCGTCTTGGTATTGTCGGCGCCAACGGGTCCGGCAAGACCACCCTTCTGTCGCTCATGACAGGCGCGATGCAGCCCGATTCAGGTGAGATCAAACTCGGCTCCAACCTCGAAATGGTGACCCTCGACCAGCGTCGGGAAAGCCTCGATCCCTCGATGACCCTGGCAGATACCCTCACCGGCGGTCGGTCCGACACTGTCATCGTCAACGGTCAGGCACGCCACGTCATCGGCTACATGAAAGACTTCCTGTTCGGCCCCGAACAGGCGCGCACCCCCGTCGGCGTACTCTCCGGCGGCGAACGCGGCCGCCTGACCCTGGCCGTCGCCCTCACCCGGCCCTCCAACCTTCTGGTGCTGGATGAACCAACCAACGACCTCGACCTCGAAACCCTCGAACTGCTGCAGGAAATGCTCGCGGACTACCCGGGCACCGTCCTGCTGGTCAGCCACGACCGTGACTTCCTTGACCGTGTCTGTACCTCGGTGATCGCCACCGAAGGCGATGGCCGTTGGATCGAATATGCCGGCGGTTACTCCGACATGCTGGCCCAGCGCGGCCCGGCCCGTCTTGCGTCGGCCCCTGCCGCCAGAACAAAATCAGCCGCTTCGGCAGGTCCTGCCACGGCGTCTCGTAAAATGTCCTTCAAGGATAAGCACGCCCTCGAAACCCTCCCCGGCCAGATCGACAAGATGCTGGCCACGATCGACAAACTGCGCGCCGCACTCGCTGATCCAAACCTCTACACACGCGACCCAAAGCTCTTTGCCAAAGGCACTGATGCGCTGGCAAAGGCCGAAGCCGATCTCGCCCAAGCAGAGGAGCGTTGGCTCGAGCTTGAGATGATGCGGGAGGAGTTGGAAGCTTCATGAAAGTGAATCGCTTCTTTTTTGAAAAAAGAAGAAAAATATTTTCAGCCGCTTACAAGGCTTTCATTTTGCACAATTCACTATAGGCGCCACCAGCCTGGGAGCGGATTTTGCGGGTCGTGGTCAGCGCCAACTGCCCGTCGCCGCCCTTGGTGACAGCCAGTTCATACCAATCCAGCACCGGCGCCTGGTTCGACGCAAACCCGAACCGCCCGCGCACCGAGGCGAAATCCGCCTTGCGCACCGCCGCCCGGAACCCCGCGTCGATCTTCCCCCCTGAAGCCTTCAGCGCCGAGGCGATCAAATTGGCGGTCTCATAGCCATGCGCCGCATAATATGTCGGCGGTCGGTTGTAGGCAGCACGATACCCCGCCACGAAAGCCTTGTTGGCGGGGTTGTCGAGATCGGCGTTCCAATCCGCCGCGATATGCATGTTGGATGCCGCATCCCCCACCGCCGCCAGCAGGCGCGGATCAAGCGAAGGTGCCGCAACAATCAACGGGATCTTGTCCTTCAGCCCCGAAGCAGCCCACTGCTTGAGGAAATTGATGCCGAGCCCACCCGGCTGGAACTCATAGACCGCATCGGGGTTCGCAGCCCGTATCTGCGCGATCTCGGCACTGAAATCGTTCTGATCGAGGCTGGTATAAAGCTCCCCGGCCACGCTGCCCTTGAACTCCTTCTTGACCGCGGCAACCACCTGCTTCCCCGCCTGGTAGTTCGGCGCCATCAGGAACAGCCGCTGCGCCCCAAGCTCATTGGCCAGTACCCCCGCCGAAGCATGCAGCGTCTCGTCCCATCCTGTGACGAAGTAGTTCGGCGCACACCCCTTGCCCGCATATTCGTCGGGCGATGTGTTCGGGCCGAGCCACACCGCCTCCGCATCCAGGATATCCCCCAACATGGCGATCGCGACGTTGGTGAACACCGTGCCGGTGAACACCTGGACGCGCTCCGACTTCAGCATCCGATCCACGATCTGCTTCGCCGCGGCCGGCTTTAGCCCGTCATCCTCGACCAGCATCTGCACCGGAATGCCGCCCAACGCACCATTGCCCTGCTTCACCGCGAGGGCAAATCCGTCGCGGATATCCTCGCCAAGATAGCCCCCGGGGCCCGACAAGGTGGTCACAAAACCAATCTTCACCGGCTCAGCGGCCTGGGTGGGCATGCCGAACAGCGTCACAAGCCCAGCAGCGACAACCGATACGATAACGCGGATCATCATAATCAACTCTCCTTGCGCAAGGCGAAAACGGGGCGCCAGGCGGCGCCGGCGGGGTCGCGAACGGGGCCGGTGATGGTCCCGAACACCATGGTAAGGCGATCAGCGGTATCGTAGCGCGGCCAGGCCTCCCCGGCGCGGGCAAACGCAGCCACGGCGCCGCGAAACCGGGTCGAGATCGCCTGCGCCTGCCCCGGGTTGAACCCCTCCAACATCGCGGCATCGGACCACGCCTCGAAATTGCCGAACAGGAACGGCAAATCGATGCAATGACAGGCCATGAACCGGTTGCCCGCCCCGGCCGCGTCGAATTGGTAGACATGGGCCTGCCCGCCAGCCTCCGTCAGCGCCTCCGCCAATGCGATCGACGGCCGCAGGAACATCGCATCGGTGACGAGATCACCCAACACATCCCGCACGGTGGCCCCAGGCCGCCGCTGCCGATAGGCCTCGACCGCCCCGGCTTCCCCGGCAATCCGTGCCGCACAGGCTTCGACCTGTCCTGGATCGGGGGCATCCATCCCTGGATCCGGCACGAAAAAAGCATGCATCTCTTCCCGCGTGGTGCCGATCATCAGCCTCACCCCGCGGGCCGCGGCCTCGCGTGCCACGATGGCCACGAACTGCGCCGGATCGGCAAGTGCGTCATCGACGGGATGGAACGGCGGCGTTGCGTCCGCAAACCGCGCCCCAGCCCGCGCCAGTTTCAACCCCGCATCGAGCAGTGCCTGCACCGGGACCTGAGCAAGCCCCGACACCGCAACGCCAAGAGCTTCGGCCAGGAATTCCGCATCCTGCGCTGCCTGCACTGCAGTCTTGGGCGCCATATCCGCCGGCGCGCTCATCAGCACCCCACGATGAAACAGCCCCATACTCGCCGTATCCGCCAGCAACATCATGATCGCATGCGCCCCGGCAGACTGGCCCACCACCGTAACCCGCCCCGGATCCCCGCCGAATGCCGCGATATTGTCCTGCACCCAGCCCAGCGCCGCCGCCATGTCGGCCAGCCCCAGATTGGCAGGCGAAACCGCAGGATGCGCGAGAAACCCGAGCGCCCCGAGCCGATAATTGACCCCGACCACCACGCAGCCATTCTCCGCCGCCAGCACGGCCCCATCGTACCAGTCGAGTGAACCCGCCCCTGTCCAGTAAGCCCCGCCGTGCAGAAACACCAGCACCGGCCGCGCCCCCGCATCGGCCTCCGGCGTGGCTATCGTCAGCGTCAAGCAATCCTCGTCCCGCGGCCGCACGAAATCCCCCATCGCCGCCCGCAAGCGCGACGGCGGCTGTGGCGGGATCGGCCCGTGCCGCGTTCCATCCCGAGTGCCGCCCCACGGCGCCAGACGGACAGGCAGCGCGAACCGGGCAGCCGCGGCATAGGGAATGCCCCGAAAATGCACGGCCCCCCTGCCCTGCTCGCCCTGGATTGCACCGCATGGAGGCGTCGCGATCGTCATTCTGGGCTCGTCATTCTGGGCTCGTCATTCTGGGCTCCTCAAACACCGAGATACCGGTGCGCAATGGCGGGGTCGGCGTCCAGGTCTGACGTGGTTCCTTGCCAGACCGTACGGCCTTTTTCCAAAATGAAATGGCGATCCCCCAGCCGTTTGAGCGGCGCCAGGTTCTTATCAATCGCCAGAATCGACAGCCCCTCCGCCTTCAGCAACGCAATACACCGCCAGATTTCCGCACGGATCAAGGGCGCGAGCCCCTCGGTCGCCTCATCGAGAATCAGCAGCCGCGGATTGGTCATCAACGCCCGCCCGATCGCCAACATCTGCTGCTCGCCGCCCGACAGCGTGCCGGCAAACTGGGCATGCCGCTCCGCGAGGCGCGGAAACAGCCCATAAACCCGATCAAGAGTCCACCGCGTGCCCCGCGACGTGGCCACCAAATTCTCCCGCACCGTCAGCGTCGGAAACACCATCCGCCCTTCCGGCACCAGCCCCACCCCGGCACGCGCAATACGCTCTGGCGGCTGACCCGTGATGACCCGCCCATCGAGCCGGATTTCCCCGCCGCTCGGCCGCACCAGCCCCATGATGCTGCGGATCGTCGTCGTCTTGCCCATCCCGTTGCGACCCATCAAAGTCACGAACGCCCCGGCACCGACCGCGATATCGACGCCATGCAACACGCGGCCCGCCCCATAAGCCGCCTCGAGGCCGCGCACGTCGAGCATCACGCATCCTCGCCCAGATAGGCATCGCGCACCGCCGGGTCCCCTCGGATCGCCTTGGGCGTGCCGCTGGCGATCGCCTGGCCATAGACCAGCACGGTGATCCGATCGGCCAGCGCAAACACCGCATCCATGTCGTGCTCCACCAACAGGATGGTGGTGTGCCCTTTCAGACCGGCGAGAATATCCGTCATTGCCTGCGATTCCGCAGTCCCGAGCCCCGCCATCGGTTCGTCGAGCAGCAGCAGTTTCGCCCCGGTCGCCAGCGCCATCGCCAGTTCCAGTTGCCGTTGCTCGCCATGGGCCAAATCCCGCGCCGGCACATCGGCCCGTCCCCCGAGCCCAATCCGCGCGAGCATCGCCCCTGCGGGCTCCAGCAAGGCCCGCTCCCCCGCCGCCGGCCTCCAGAACCGGAACGAGTGCCCTGCCCTCACCTGATAGACCAACGCCACGTTTTCCAGCGCCGTGAAATCAGGCAGCACCGAAGTGATCTGGAACGACCGCGTCATCCCCGCCTTTACCCTGGCTGCGATCGGCAGCGCCGTGACATCCGCGCCATCGAACCGGACCCGCCCCGCATCCGGCCGCTGCTCGCCCGAAATCAGCCCGATCGCGGTCGATTTCCCCGCCCCGTTCGGCCCGATCAAGGCATGCAACTCCCCCTCAACCACGTCGAACGACAGGTTGTTTGCCGCGATCAGCCCGCCAAACCGGCGGACCAGCCCCCTGACCTCGAGCAGCACCGTCATCGCAGCAGCCCCAATATCCCGCGCCGCGCAAACAACACCACCAGCACCAGGACAGGGCCCATCACGATCATCCAATGCTCGGTCCACTGCGCCAGCCACGATTGCAGCAGCACCATCACAGCCGCGCCGATCACCGGCCCGAACAACGTCCCGGTGCCCCCCAGCACCACCATGATCATGAAATCGCCCGACATCGTCCAATGCAGCATATCCGGGCTCACGAACCTGAGCAGATTGGCATGCAACGCCCCCGCCAGCCCCGCCCCTGCCCCGGCGATGCTGAACGCCGCCAGTTTGTAAGGATACGTCGATAACCCGATCGCCCCCATCCGTCGCGGATTCTGCCTGATCCCCTGCAACACACGCCCAAACCGGCTCCCCACCAGGCGCGAAAACCCAAACAAAACTGCCGCGAGCGCTGCCACACAAACATAATAGAACGCCACATCATCCCGCGGTGCGACCCCCGGCAGCCCATTCCGCCGGCGGAACCCCAACCCGTCATCCCCGCCATAGGTCTTCAACGACACGAACAGGAAAAAGAACATCTCCGCGAACGCGAGCGTGATCATGATAAACGACACCCCCTCCGTCCGCAGCGACAGAGCCCCGATCGCCAGCGCCGCAACCCCCGCCACCCCGATCGCCAACGGCCAGACGATCCAGGCTTCCGTTGCCCCCGGGATCACGCCAAACATCGGTTCCCCCGCCGCATGAAACGCCAAAATCCCGACCGTGTAGCCCCCAAGCCCGAAAAACGCCGCATGCCCGAACGACGAGAGCCCGGTATAGCCAATCAACAGATCGAGGCTCACCGCCCCGATCGCATAGATCGCGATCTGCGTCCCCAGCGTCACCAGATCGGGCTTGCCCAGCGCCACCGCTAAATTCGGCAGCACCAGCGCGAGCAACAGCCCCGCCACGCCGAGCACCTGCTCCCGCCTCACAGCGAACCCCTTAGCCATGAGAAGGAAACAACCCGCGCGGGCGGATCAGCAAAACCGCCGCCATCAAAATGAAAATCGCCATCGACGAGAGCCCTGCCCCGATCGCATCGGCCTCCGTCGCCACCATCACCGACTTCAACACCCCCGGCAAAAACGCCCGCGCCAACGTATCGACCATCCCCACCAGCAGCGACCCCGCCAACGCACCGCGCACCGACCCGATCCCACCGACCACAATCACCACGAACGTCGTAATCAGGATCCGGTCCCCCATCCCCACCTGTACCGACAACAACGGCCCCGTCATCGCCCCCGCCAACCCAGCCAGCGCCGCCCCCAGCGCAAAGACGCCCGACGTCAGCAACCCGATATCCACGCCCAGCGCCCGCACCATCTCCCGATGCGTCGCCCCTGCCCGCACCAGCATGCCTGCCCGCGTGTGGCTGATCAGATAATACAACAACCCCGCCACAGCGATCCCAACCGCAATAATCGCAAGGCGATAGATCGGATAAGGGACGCGCGGTATCAATTCGACCGACCCCGACAAAAATCCCGGCACCGCGGCCATCAACGGTTGGCGCCCGAATAGCATCGCCATCGCCTCGTTGAAAAACAAGATCATTCCGAACGTCGCCAACACCTGGTCCATGTGATCGCGCGCATAAAGCCGCTTCAACACCACAACCTCGATCACCAGCCCGGTTAACGCAGCCGACCCCGCCCCCGCCAGCAACGCCAGCGGAAAAGCCACCCCCCGCGACCCCGCCCACGCCGCCCCGAACGCGCCGATCATGTAGAGCGACGAATGCGCAAGATTGATCAGCCCCATAACGCCGAAAACCAGCGTCAATCCCGCCGCCAACAGAAACAACATCACGCCGAACTGTAGGCCGTTCAGCATCTGCTCCAGCAGCAAAGTCACGCAAGCCACCGGGAAGGAAGGGCTTCTTTTTTGAAAAAAAGAAGCAAAAAACTTTTACCCTTTATATCTTGCATTGGGCGGCGTAAGCGTCCCCGTGGTCGGAGAGGATTTTGCCCTTGGTTACAAGCGCCAACTTTCCATCCGGGGCTCTCTCCACCCGCAACCCATACCAATCCTGCACGGGGTGCTGATTCGCCCCGAACCGGAACTTGCCCCGCACCGACGAAAAATCAGCCTTGAGCAACGCCCCCCGGATCGCCTCGACGCTCGCCCCCCCCTTCAGACCTGCGGCCATCGCCAGCGCCGTATCATAACCCTGGCTCGCATAATAAGTCGGCACCCGATTGAACTTCTTCATGAACCCGGCAACGAACGCCTTGTTTGCGGCGGTGTCGAGGTCGGTGTTCCAATGCGACGTCACATCCATCCCAAGCGCGATATCCCCCACCGCCGCCAATGTCGTCGCATCAAGCGAAGGCGCCGCCAGAACCATAGGGATCTTCCCGACCAACCCGGCCTGCTGATACTGACGCAGAAACGCGATGCCCAAACCGCCCGGATGGAACTGGAATACCGCCTCCGGATTGGCCGCCCGGATCTGCGCCATCTCCGGCGCATAATCGGTCTGATCGAGCCTCGTATAGCCCTCACCGACAATCTCGCCCTTGAAAAACCGCTTGAACCCGGTGATAGCGTCCTTGCCCGCCGGATAGTTCGGCGCCAGCAAATACATCTTCTTGTAGCCCAGCGCCGTCGCGTTTTGACCGGCGCTCTCGTGCAGAGAGTCGTTCTGCCACGACACCACAAAGTAGTTCCGATGGCAGTTCTTCCCCGCCAGGCTCGACGGCCCGGCATTCGGGCTCACATAAAGCCCGCCCTCCTCCAGGATATCGGGGGCCACCGCCTCGAGGATGTTGGAGAACACCACACCGGTGAACAGCTTGATCCCATCGGTCTTGATGAACCGATTGGCGATCTGCTTGGCCTGCGCCGGCTTCAACCCGTCATCCTCGACCACCAGATCGATCTTCGCCGCACCAAACGCCCCGCTCTCGATGGCAAGCGCAAACGCATCGCGAATATCCTGCCCCAGATATCCCCCAGGGCCCGACAAGGTTGTGATCATGCCGATCTTGAGCGCAGGTCCCTGCGCGCGGACCAAAGCAGGGGCAGCAAGGGTGGCGGCAGCGGCTAGCGCAGCGCGGCGGGTCAATGTCATGGCAGTCCTCGTTCGGTTGATCAAAGCGACACCCATCCGGGCGGCGGTGCGTTGCCCGGATGCACGGTGCCGCACTGGCGGCAGATGCGGGCGCTCTCGTTGCCGTAGAACGCCTCATAAAGCGGTGGAAGATCGGTGACGATATTGCCAACCGGGACCTCGATGCGATGCACCAGCGCATCGCACGCAAAGCAGAACCACTCGAACCCGTCTTTCATTCCGGGCTGCCGGGGGCTCTCAATCACGAGGCCTACGGACCCAGCCTCGGGCCGTTGCGGCGAATGGCGCATATGCGGCGGCAACAGGAAAATCTCACCCTCGCGGATCGGCACATCATGGATCCGCCCCCCCTCGGCAATCTTCAGCACCATGGTGCCACGGATCTGATAGAAAAACTCCTCCACCGGATCGTCATGGAAATCAACGCGCTGGTTTGGCCCGCCAACCACCATGATCACCATCCCGGCCTCCTCGAAGACCAACTTGTTGCCAACCGGCGGCTTGAGCAGATGGGCGTGCTCATCGATCCAGACCTTGAAATTGAACGGCCGGCGCAGCGTGGAGATGTTCATTCGGCGGCAACCTTGTGCGAGAGCCCACAGGACGCGAATGCCGAGCGGATCGCCGCCCGCTCCGCCTCGGTCAACGGCACCATCGGCCGGCGCACTGCACCGCCGGTCTGGCCCAGCAAGTCCTGCCAATATTTCTGCGCCGCCTGCGGCTTGCCCCCCGGCCGCGTTGCCTTCAACGCCGCACGCACCGGTTCCAAACTGTCCCGCAAATCTCGCGCCCGCGCATGATCGCCTGCAAACGCCGCATCGGTGTAATCCCGCATCCGCCGATCCGTCGCAGTCTGCAACAGATAAGGCGGGCTTGAACAGAGATACACCTGCCAATCCAGTTCGATGATATTATCGAGCCATTCTTCTTCACTCGCCGTGCTGACGATCAGCCTATCTCCTGCCAACCGCGTGAGCCGGACATACATCTCACGCGGAACACTGTATTTGATCGCCACGATATTGGGCAGTTCCGCAATCCGAGCACATAATTCAGGGCTCATCAAATACCCGCTGTCCGGGTGGCTCCATAGCGCAATTCCGATATTCACCTGCTCAGAGATATATTTGTAATACTGATACAGCGTTTCGTCGCGATCATGCAGGAAGTGCAGTACGGGCGCGTGCACAACAATGAAATCCGCACCCACCGCCTCGGCATGACGCGCCAACGCGACCACGTTGTCCATATTCTGGTCGGAGCACGACATGATCGTCCCCGCCCGCCCTTTCAGCGCATCGACCGCAACCTCGAAGCTGCGCTTGCGCTCAGCCATCGACATCGCGAAAAACTCGCCCTGCTTGCCCGCGACAAACACACCATCGATCCCCAACGCGCCGGCCCAGTGCCGCAAATTCCCGGCAAACCCCACCTCGTCGAATGCAAAGCTGTCCGGACAAAACGGCGTCAGAGCCGCGGC
Organism: Rhodospirillales bacterium; assembly: GCA_947447625.1. Lineage (GTDB taxonomy): Bacteria > Pseudomonadota > Alphaproteobacteria > Acetobacterales > Acetobacteraceae > CAIYPH01. The sequence goes on from CANFKS010000008.1 coordinate 36,453, forward strand.
CCATATGCCGCGCAATGTGGCACGCGCATAATCCTTGGCGTCAGCGCGGTTGTAGTGAGCCATCTTGGGGTCCCCGTCGGAAGCCCTCCGAGTCTAGGACACTTCGCCGCCAGCGCAAACCGGCAAGTGAGGACGTTATAACCTTGCCGATCCTGAACCATCCTGGCAGCGTCATCGCCAACGCGGCACCGCGCCGTCATGAACAAGGAGAATGGGGATGGATTTCACCGGCAAGGTCGCACTCGTCACCGGCGGCGCCAACGGCATCGGCCGTGCCGTTTGCCTGGGCTTCGCGCGTCACGGCGCAAAGGTCGCCATCGTCGATCGCGACACCACAGCCGGCGAAGCCCTCGCCAGCGAAATCCGCGCTGCCGGCGGGAGCGCCATCTTCTGCGCCGCTGACGTGACCCAGTCCGCCAGCGTGCAGGCCTACGTCAAGGCCACGCTCGACGCCTTCGGCCGGATCGACTGCTTCCACAACAACGCCGGCATCGAGGGCCGCATCGCCCCCACCGCCGAATACGACGAGGCAACATTCGATGCCGTGATGGCAGTCAACACCAAGGGTGTCTTCCTCGGCCTGCGTCACGTCCTGCCCGTCATGATCGCCCAGGGCGGCGGCGCCGTCGTCAACACCGCCTCCGTCGCCGGCCTGTCACCGAGCATCGGCATGGTCGCCTATGTCGCCTCCAAGCACGCTGTCCTCGGCATCACCAAAGTCGCCGCCGGCGAAGTCGGCGCCAACAACATCCGCATCAACGCCGTCTGCCCGGGCCCGATCGAAACCCGGATGACCCGCGACATCGCCCGCCAGGTCTCGCCCAACAACCCCGACAGCGTCGCCGAGCGATACGCCGCCTCCATCCCCCTCGGCCGCTACGGCACCGCCGAGGAAGTCGCCAACGTCGTGCTCTTCCTGTGCTCCGACCTGGCCAGCAACGTCACCGGCACGCAATACGTCGTCGACGGCGGCCGCCTCGTCGCGGCCGCCGGCGTGTCCAGCAATGCCATGCGCTGACCCGCGGGTGCGAAAGCGTCCTCAACATCCCGCTTCGCTCGCGCGGCCAGACCACCGGCACCCGCAGCCTGCTGCCCCAGTCCAACTGGCACGCCCAATCCGACATCGCCACCGCAACCCTGTTCGGACACTTGGCCCTGCCCGCGATGCGGCTGATCAGCCGGCAATAACCCGCCCGACCAGCGCGGCGTTCATCCCCCCCGCTGCATCATCGCCTGCGGAATGATCGTCGTGACGATCGAGGCATCCAGCGCCTCGTAGGCGTGATACCCGATCGTCGCGTACAACTCGGCCCGGGTCTGCATCCGGTCCACCATGTTGTGCGTGCCGCCATCGCGCTTGATCGCAGCATAGAGATCCTCCTGCGCCTTGTTCGCCACCCGGAGCGAACTAACCGGCCAGATCACCATCTTGTAGCCCATCGCCTCGAACTCGGCCGCCGTGAAAAACGGCGTCCGCCCGAACTCCGTCATGTTCGCCAACAACGGCGCATCCACCCGCCGGGCGAACTCGCGGAACATCTCGGCAGTGTTCATCGCCTCGGGGAAAATAGCATCCGCGCCGGCCTCGAGATACATCTTGGCCCGCGCCACCGCCCCATCCATCCCCTCGCTCGCCGCCGCATCGGTGCGCGCGATGATATAGAGATGCCGCCGCGCCTTGCGCGCCGCCGCCACCTTGGCCGCCATGTCATGCGCGTCCGCGATCTTCTTGTCGTTCAGATGCCCGCACTTCTTGGGCAGCAACTGGTCCTCGATATGGACCGCCGCCGCACCGGCATCCTCGAAGCTGCGCACCATGTGCATCACATTGAGCGCCTCGCCATACCCGGTGTCGCCATCCACCAGCACCGGCAGACCCGAGGCCCGCGCCACCTGACGCACAAAGAAACACACCTCATCCACCGTGATGACGCCCAGATCCGGCAAGCCCATCGAGGCCGTCATCGCCGCCCCGGACAAATACAGCGCCGGAAATCCCGCCTTCGTGGCCTGCAAGGCCGCCTGGCCGTTATGGGTGCCCGGGATCTGCAAAATCCCCCCCGCCTCCAGCGCCTTGCGAAAGCGCAGTCCGGCAGGCTCGGTCGGAAGGGTGTCGGCAACAAGGTAGGTCATGGAACTCTCCATCACAGGAAGAACAGCAGCGTCACCGCCACCAACCCAGGCAGCAGCAGCGCACTCGCATACAGCATGTAGCCGAAGAACCCCGGCATGCGAACGCCCCGATGCGCCGCCACCCCGCGCACCATCATATTCGGCGCATTGCCGATATAGGTCAGCGCCCCGAAACACACCGCCCCCGCCGACATCGCCATCAGTACCCCCCCTCCCCCTCCCATCAAGCGCGCCGCATCCCCTCCGGCCATCGTGAAGAACACATAATAGGTCGGCGCATTGTCCAACACTGCCGACAACACACCGGACAACCAGAAATACGCCACCGGCGACGCTCCCCCCGCCCCGTCCCCCGCCAATCGCAACACCCCGCCAAGCGCCCCCCCCGGCCCTGCCGCCATCATCTCAAGCACCGGCGTGATCGTCACAAAAATTCCCGCAAACAGCGTCGCAACCTCGACCATCGGCGCCCACTCGACCATGTTGCCCTGCCGCACCGCCAGCGGCGTCGACACCGCTGCCGTCACCGCGACCAACCCGAACACCGCGATGCCCAGCAGCCGCTCCAGCCCCATCCGCGCCCCGAACACCACGACCTCGCCCGGCCGCCAGGCGCTCTGCACCAACACCGCACCCACCAGAAGCCCCAGCATCGCAAGGTGTCCCCACCCAAGCACCTGCAACCGCTGCCGCCTCGGCGCTGGCAGCGACCCGGCGGCCATATGCCGGTCCACCAGCCAGAACACCACCAGCAGCGGCCCCGCCAACACCGCCGCAATCCGCCACAAAGCCGCCATCGGCCACAGGAACGGCACCCCCTGCAACAACCCGATATAAAGCGGCGGATTGCCGAGCGGCGTCGTGATCCCCCCGACATTGCAGACCAACACGATAAAGAACACCACGAGATGCACCTTGCGCACCCGATGCGCATTGGCCCGCAGCAGCGGATGGATCAGCACCATCGACACCGCAATCGGCCCCACCACCCCCGCGCACAGCGTCGCGATCCCCAGCAACAGCGTATTCCCCCAAGGCGTCCCCCACGGCCCCCCCTTGATCAACACCCCGCCCCCCACCGCATACATCGCGGCCAGCACCGTCACGAACGGCAGATAATCGACCAAAACTGCGTGCCATGCCGCCCCCAACGCCTCGCCCGGCCCCAGCACTGCGCCCCGTGCCCCTACCAGCAGCACCGCCCAGCCCAGCACCACCACCCCCATCCGCCGCCCCCAAAACCGCGGCGCCAGCACCGGCAGCAGCGCGATCGACAGCAGCATCCCCGCAAACGGCACCCCCCAGATCAATCCGGGACCCACGCCCCCACCCACGCCGGACGCCCACGCCCCCCCAGGCGCCAGGCCTCCAAGCGCCACCAGCGCCGCACATATCTTCCGCAAGGTCGGTTGCATTCTCCCCCCCCTATAAGGTAGGCCCGGCCCACGCAACCCGAACGGAGACCTCCCATGGACATGACGGGCGAACGCCGCATCGCCGCCCCGCGCGAGCAGGTCTGGGCCGCCCTCAATGACACCGAGGTCCTCAAATCCGCCATCCCGGGCTGCGACTCCCTGGTGCGCGAGGGCGAAAACGCCCTCAAAGCCACCGCCTCCCTCAAGATAGGCCCGATCAGCGCCAAATTCGCCGGCAAGGTCAACCTCTGCGATCTTGACCCACCCAACGGCTACCGCATCGAAGGCGAAGGCCAGGGCGGCGTTGCCGGCTTCGCCAAAGGCAGCGCCACCGTCACCCTCGAAGCCGACGGCGCCGGCACCATCCTGCGCTACACCGTCAAGGCCCAGGTCGGCGGCAAGATCGCCCAACTCGGCGCCCGCCTGATCGACGCCACCGCCAAGCAAATGGCCGACGCCTTCTTCGACAAATTCGCCACCCTCCTCGCCCCCCCCGAACCCGTCGCGGGCCCCTCGACCGCCCCCCCCGAACCCGCTGCCACACCCAACTCGTTGGGCCTTCTGCCCCGCGAGCCCTTCGGCCTGCCCCTCGTCGCCTGGGCCGGGTCGGCCGTCTTCGCCGCACTCGTCCTTCTGATGCTCCTTGGGATGCTCAAATAATGCTCCCCGCCTCCGTCGCCGAAACCGCCGCCCTCCTCGAAGCGCAAGGCTACGTTGCCGACCCGTCGCTCGCCACCACCGTCCATCTCGCCCTCGCCATGCGCCGGCCGCTGTTCCTCGAAGGCGAACCCGGCACCGGCAAAACCGAAATCGCCAAAGTCCTCGCCGCCGGCCTCGACCGCCGCCTGGTCCGCCTGCAATGCTATGACGGGCTCGACCTTGCCGCCGCCGCCTACGAGTGGGACCACGCCCGTCAACTCATGGCCATCCGCATCGCCGAAGCCGCCGGCAGCGCCGACCGCCGCACCCTGGCCTCCGACATCTACACCCGCGAATTCCTCCAATCCCGCCCCCTTCTGTCGGCCATCGACCCCGACCTCCCCCCCGCCGTCCTGCTGATCGACGAACTCGACCGCGCCGACGAACCCTTCGAGGCCTTCCTTCTCGAACTCCTCGCCGATTTCCAACTCACCATCCCCGAATACGGCACCATCCACGCCACCACTCCGCCGGTCGTCATCCTCACCTCCAACCGCACCCGCGAAGTCCATGATGCGATCCGCCGGCGCTGCCTCTATCACTGGGTCGACTACCCCGACGCCAGGCGCGAACGCCAGATCCTCGCCCGCAAAGCCCCCGGCATCAGCGAAACCCTCTCCGCCCGCATCGTTGCCTTTGTTCAGCGCCTGCGCCGGGAGGACCTCTTCAAACTCCCCGGCGTCGCCGAAACCATCGACTGGGCCAGCGCCCTCACCCATCTCGACCAGAACGAACTCACCCCCGAATCCGTCAACGAAACCCTCGGCGTCCTGCTCAAATACCAGGACGATATCGCCAAGATCAAAGGCGCCGAAGCCGCCCGCCTGATCAGCGAAACCCAAGGGTCCTGAACCGGCGCGACATGACCGATATGCAAGCGCCCGCCAGGGAGTTCCACCCGATGGATATTCCCGTTAGCATATAACCCCCGATCCGGAGGTTCCCCCATGAGTGACGCCGACGCCCAGGACATCCTTTCCGTCGCCACCACGTGGCGCGCCGCCGGCGAACAGGTCGCCATCGCCACCGTCACCGAAACCTGGGGCAGTTCCCCCCGGCCGGCCGGCAGCCAACTTGCCGTCACCGTATCCGGCAAAATCGCCGGCTCCGTCAGCGGCGGCTGCATCGAGGGCGCAGTGGCCGAAGCCGCCATGAAAACCATCGCATCCGGCGTCCCCCAACTGCTCGATTTCGGCATCACCAACGAGCGCGCCTGGGAAGTGGGCCTGGCCTGCGGCGGCAAACTCAAGGTCTTCGTGGAGAAGTTGGCATGACCCCCGAACTCCTCGCCGCCCTCAACACTGCCCGCGCCGCCAAGCGCCCCACCGTCGTGGCCACCCGCCTCCCCGGCGGCGAACAAATCCTCCTGCCCAGCCCCGACGCGGCGCCTGACCTCGCCGCCGCCGCCATGCGCGCGCTCGAACGCGACGAAAGCGGTACCGTCAAACTCGGCGAAACCGACTGGTTCCTCAACGTCTACAACCCGCCGATGCGCCTCATCGTGGTCGGCGCCGTCCACATCGCCCAGGCCCTCGTCCCGATGGCGGCGATGATGGGTCTCAACGTCGTGGTGGTCGATCCGCGCCGCACCTTCGCCACGCCCGAACGCTTCCCCAACGTCACCATCATCACCGAATGGACCGACGAAGCCGTCGAAGCCCTCGCCCCCGATATCCGCACCGGCGTCGTCACCCTCACGCACGACCCCAAGCTCGATGATCCCGCGCTCGACATCGCCCTCAAAAGCGACGCCTTCTACATCGGCGCCCTCGGCAGCCGCAAAACCCATGCCGCCCGTCTGAAGCGCCTGCGCGAACTCGGCCACACCGAAGCCGCCCTCGCCCGCATCCGCGGCCCCGTCGGCCTCAACATCGGCGCCATCACCGCAGCCGAGATCGGCCTGTCCGTGCTCGCCGAATTCGTCGCCGTCCGCCGCAACGCTCCGCTCGGCATCAAGGCGCCCCAATCGGCGGCGGCATAAGTCAGCGGCGGCATGATCTTCGCCCCCTTCCCGCTTGACGACGCAACCGGCACAATCCTCGCTCACAGCGCCCGCCTGCCCGACCGCGTTCTGAAAAAAGGCACCGTGCTCGATGCCGGCGCCATCGCCGCCCTGCGCGAAGCCGGCCACACCAGCGTCATCGCCGCCCGCCTCGGCCCGGACGACATCCCCGAGAACGACGCCGCCGATCGCATGGCCCGCGCCTTCGATGCCCCGCTGCTGTCCCGCCGCCGCGCCAATACGGGGCGCGTGAACCTGCACGCCGATGCCGCCGGCCTGCTGCGCATCGACACCGCCGCGATCGACGCCATCAACCGCACCGACGAAGCCTTCACCGTCGCCACCCTGCCCGACTACGCCCCGGTCGCCGCTGGGGACATGGTCGCCACCATCAAAATCATCCCCTTCGCCGTCCCCGGCATCGCCCTCGCCGCCATCGAACACGCCGCCCGCGACAGCACCGCCATCCGCCTGCACCGCTTCACCCGTCGCATCGCGGGCCTTGTGCTGAGCGAACTGCCCGGCCTCAAGCAATCCGTCATCGAAGGCACCATCGACGCCACCGAAGCCCGACTTGCCGCTCTCGGCGGGCGCCTCCTGCCGCCGCGCCGCTGCGCCCACACCGAGGTGGCCATCGCCGCGGAACTCGAAGCCCTCAAGGCCGAAGGCGCCGATATTCTCATGGTCGCCGGCGCCTCGGCCACGGTCGACCGGCGCGACGTAGGCCCCGCCGCGGTGGTACGCGCCGGTGGCGAAATCATCCATTTCGGCATGCCGGTCGACCCTGGAAACCTCATCTGCATCGGCCGCATCGGCAGCATCCCCGCTCTCGTTCTGCCCGGCTGCGCCCGCTCGCCGGCTGCCAACGGGATCGACTGGGTGCTCCAGCGCATCGCCGCCGGCTTGCCGATTGAGCGCGAAACCATCATGCGTATGGGCGTCGGCGGCTTGCTCAAGGACACCGGTGCCCGCCCCCTCCCCCGCGCCCGCGCCGTCGCCCGCGCGGCGGCACCTGCCGTAGCTCCCCCCACCGGCGTCGCCGCCATCATCCTCGCCGCCGGCAAATCCACCCGCATGGCGCCCTTCAACAAACTCCTCGTGACGGACCAGGCGGGCAAGCCGATGATCGCCCGCGTCGTCGACAACATCCTCTCCAGCCGCGCCCGCCCTCTCATTGTCGTCACCGGCCATCGCGGCGAGGACATTCGCGCCGCCCTCGCCGGCCGCCCCGTCATCTTCATCGACGCCCCCGATTATGCCGACGGCCTTTCCGCCAGCCTCAAATCCGGCATCGCCGCCGTCCCCCCCGGCGCCACCGCCGCCCTGGTCTGCCTCGGTGACATGCCCCTCATCACCGGCCGCCTGCTCGATCGCCTGATCGACGCGCATGACCCGCTCGAATCCCGCGCCATCGTGGTCCCTACCCACCACGGCAGCAAAGGCAACCCTATCCTATGGAACCGCCGCTACTTCCCCGAAATCCTGGCCCTGCACGGCGATTCCGGCGCCCGCGCCCTGCTGCACCAGCACATGGAACAGGTCGCTGAAATCGAGGTCAACGACGACGCAGTACTGCGCGACTTCGACACCGTCGAAAGCCTGGCCACCCTGCCCCCCCGCCTCCGACCTGCCGAACCCACATGACCCGCTGGCGTGCGATGCGCGCAGCCGATCTGCCCGGCATGATCGCCCTCGCCGCATTGGTCCATCCCGGCCTGCCCGAACGCATCGAAATCCTCGCCGAACGCCTGCATCTCTACCCTGCCGGTTGCCACGTCCTGCCCGAAGCCCGCACGATCGGCGGCTACCTCATCAGCCACCCATGGCACGCCGGCGCCCCGCCCCCGCTCGACAGTTTCCTCGCCGCCCTGCCCGCCACCCCCGGCACCTACTACATCCACGACCTCGCGCTGCACCCCTCGATCCACGGCACCGGCGCCGCCGGCGCCATCCTGCGCCCCCTCCTCGCAACCCCCGCCTGCCATCACGGCACCGAGCTCGTCGCCGTCAACCGCTCAGCGCCGTTCTGGGGCCACTATGGCTTCGTCCCGGCGCCAGGCCCCGCCAGTGCCGAAAAACCCAACAGCTACGGCGCCGACGCCATCTTCATGCGCCGCCCCCCCGCCTGAACCGACCCTCTTTCGCCTCCCCCAGCGGCCTTTAGACCGGGATGCCTTCTGATAGGCGAAGGCATCCCGCTCTAACTCTTTGTTTGATCGCCTGATTCAGATTTTTGGTGATGCCACCAAAAATCATCAGGCTCTAACTCTGGTGCGGATGCACCAAAGCCCAGTGCCGCGCGATCGCCAACCGATTGCACACCCACACCCCCTCGAACCCCCGCACATACCCCAGGAAATCCCGCAACGCCTCCGCCCGCCCCGGCCGCCCCGCAATCCGCATATGCAAACCGACCGACATCATCGCCCCTGATCCGGCCGCCCCCTCGCGATACAGACAATCGAACGTCTGCCGCAGATAATCATAGAAATCCTTGCCAGAACTGAAGCCGGCCGGATTGGTCAACTTCGAATCGTTCACATCCATGGTGTATGGAATCACCAGATGCGCCCGCCCATGCCGCGTATCCCAATACGGGAGATCGTCGTTATAAGCATCGCTGTCGTAGAGAAACCCACCCTCCTCCACCAGCAGCCGGCGCGTATTCACCGACGCCCCGGTCCGACAATACCAGCCCAGCGGCCGGCTCCCCATCGTCCGCTCCAGTGACGCAACGGCGCGCTCGATATGCGCGCGCTCCTCCGCCTCGCTCAGCAGCCAATGCTTCTCCCAGCGCCACCCGTGGCAACAAATATCATGCCCCGCCGCCACGATGGCCCGCGCCGCCTCCGGATTGCGTTCCAGCGCCAGCGCACAGGCAAACACCGTCACCGGCATCCCCGCCTCGCGGAACAATCCCATCAACCGCCAAAACCCAACCCGGCTGCCATACTCGTATAAACTCTCGGCGTTCATATCCCGCATGCCCGCCGGCACCCCCGTCACCCCTTCAAGCAACCCGGTCTCCGGCCCCGCATCACCATCCAGGATCGAAGCCTCTGACCCCTCCTCGTAATTCATGACAAAATTCAGCGCCAACCGCGCCCCGCCCGGCCACCGCGGATCCGGCCGCGCCGCCCCGTAGCCGATCAAATCACGGGGATAATCACCCTCGATCATACGCAGCCTCCACACCCCTCGAACCCACACCCTGCGACACCAGCCCGCCCCCGTCTACCCGCTCAACGTCCACCCGCTCAACGTCCACCCGCTCACTCCGGCGCCACCACCCGTTCCCGAGCCCGCACCCGCTCGCGATGGATCGTATACAACCCGCTCGCCGCAATCACCGACGCCCCCAGCAACGTCATCCCATCCGGCAACGCGCCGAACACCAGATACCCGCTGCCGGCCGACCATATCAGCTGGATATAATTGAACGGCGCCAAAACCGATGCCGACGCATTGCGATACGCCAAGATCATCCAATATTGCCCCACCGTCGCCATCCCCCCCAGCGCCACATTCAACAGCACATCCATCGCGCTCGGCACCACGAACACAAACGGCACTGCCAGGCTCAATACGACCAGCCCCACCATCCCAGCCCACAACATCGTCGCCGACGCATCCTCCCGCCCCGCGATCTTGCGCGTCAGAATCGTCGCCACCGCCCACGCCAGCGACGACCCCAGCACCAGAAACGCCGCCGGCTGGAACGTCCCCGTCCCCGGACGGATCACGATCAGCACGCCGATGAACCCCACCCCAATCGCCGACCAGCGCCGCAACCCCACCACCTCGCCCAACATCGGCACCGACAGCGCCGTGATCAGCAGCGGCGACACAAACCCCACCGCCGCCGCATCCGCGATCGGCAAAAACCGCAGCGAGAAAATAAAAAACAATGCCGAAACCACCATCATCACCCCGCGGATCGCCTGCGCCCAAGGATGGTTCACCCGGAACCGCACCCTCCCCTCCCGCGCCCCCACTCCGAGCAAAATCACCAGGAACGTCACATACCGGATCCACCCGATCTCGATCACCGGCACCCGCTCGCCCAGCACCTTCGCCAGCACATCAGAAATCGAAAAAAACAACGTCGCAGCCAGCAGCAGCCCAATGCCCCGCATCGTGCCATCCGCTCGCGAATTTTCTTGCATATCAACAACAATCCAGTGCGACCCAGCCCCTGCTAAGCCCGCAATTCAGCCGCCCCGCAACCGCCCCCCCCGCGAGGCAGGCATGCAGGCCAACCGTACCCCACTCTGCCGCTCTACCGCCTGGCGCCAAAATCCCAAAACCGCCCCGTCATCACCTCACGCCCCTCAAGCAACACCAGCGCCAGATTATGCCCGTCCGGTCCATGCTGATTGCAGCCCGGATCGGAATGCGGCAACCCTATCGTCGGCAGCCCGAACGCCTCGACGCACACGTCATGGGGCACCGTCCCGCTCATGGGCATTCCTCGATCGCGTCCGACCTGCACTCTCCCCAGGCCAGCGATTCACCAACGGGCTTCTTTTTTGAAAAAAAGCAAAAAACTTTCAGCCTTTGGCCCTGTGCGAACCCAGGCGAAATTCCCGGCTCCGCCTTATCCCCGCCGAACATTCCAGAACTTCGGCACACCCGCCAAAATCCCCTGCAAATCGCTCCGCCACGCACTCGGCTGCAACGTCACCCCACACGGCACCTGCGGCACACTCGACAGGCACTCAAGCTGCAACTGCTCCGCATACCGATGCCGCTCCGCCGGATCATCCGACAACAGCGACGCCGCCCGCAATTCCTCATAGCGCGCGCTGTCATACCAGCCCGACTCCTCCGCCCCCACGCCCCGCAACCGCGAATTCACCAGCGGCGACGCCACCGACAGGCTCGGCACATTGAGCATATGCAAATGGAACCCGCCCTGCTCCGGCGCATCCTTCTTGATCACCCGCTGGGTCATCGTCGCCCAATCCATACTGATGTAATCGAGATTGATGCCGATCCGCTTGAGCTGATCCGCCAGCACCTCGCTCGCCGCCTTCACATTGGGATAATCGCCAGGCGAGATCTGCACGATCTTCTCCCCCCGATACCCCGCCGCCGCCAGCGCCGCCCGCGCCTGGTCCGTCGTATAAATCGGCCTGATCGTCTCGAGCCCCACCTCGGAGGCATCCGGCAGGCCGACCGGATAAAACCCCACCCCGGAGCGCTGCAACTCCGCCTCCGCGCCACCCACCGCATTGACGAAATCCGTCTGGTCGATCGCCCGCAATATCACGCGCCGCATCTCCGCCCGATTGAACGGCGGCTGCAAATGATTGAACCGGATGAACATGAAGTTCCCCTCCGTCTCCAGCACCTGCCCCCGCAGGTTCCGATCCCGCCGGATCAACGGCAACAAATCCTGCGACGCATACTCCCACCAATCCTGCTCCCCCTTCTGCAGCGCCGCAAACGCCGTCCCCTGATCCGGCATCGTCGACCAGACCACACGATCGAAATGCACGATCTTCGGCCCCGCCCCATGATCCGGCGTCCCGCCTTGCCGCGGAACATATCCCTCGAACTTCGCGTAAACATTGCGCACGCCCTGCAACCGCTCATTGGCGACATACCGGAACGGCCCGCTGCCGATCACCTCGGGAATCTGCTTGAACGGATCCGTCATCGCCAACCGCTCCGGCATCATCGCCGGCATATAAGCCCCCGGCTTGCCCAACGCCTCCGGCAACAACGGAAACCGCTGCTTCAACCGAAACTCGATCGTCCGGTCATCCACCGCCGAAATCTCGTCGCTGATCGCCACCACCTCGCGCCCCAGCACATCGCGCTTGCCCCACCGCTTGATGCTCGCCACACAATCCCGCGCCAAAACCGGCGGCCCGTCATGCCACCGCAACCCATCGCGCAGCCTCAGCCGCCACCGCCGCCCATCCTCCTCGACCGTATGCCCCTCCACCATCTGCGGATGCGCCCGCGAAGCCCCGTCCGTCCCATACAACTGGTCAAACACCAGGCCACCATGGTTGCGCGTGATGTTCGTCATGCTGAAATGTGGATCCAGAAACGCCAGGTCGATCTGCGGCATAAACCGCAACTCCCGCTCCCGCTCCCCCGCCGCAATCGCCGGCGCCGCCAACCCCATCGCCGGCACCGCAACCGCGCCCCGCATCACTGTCCGACGACCAATCCGGGCCATGACGTCTCTCCCTCGAATGAACTGCGGCCTGCTTGAAACCGAAACCGCTTGCGCCGGAGTGTGCGGCATTTGGCCTGTCACTGTCCATCGGGAGAGCAGGCGTTTCAAGGGAAGGAAGCGCTTCTTTTTTGAAAAAAAGAAGCAAAAAATTTTTATATAATAAATTTAGTCGAATATAATAAAACAATAAATTAAAAACAAAAATTATTTTGCGATCTTATCCCGCCATCGCACAATAACATATTGGATCAAAAAGTTTTTTTGATTCTTTTTTTAAAAACGAAGCACTTTCTAACGCCTGCTCCGCCGCAACCGCACCAAATCCCGCGACGAAACCTCCACCGCGCCCGCCGCCACCGCCGCCGCCCGCTGCGGCAACGGCACATCATAATGATCCCCATGCCGCCACCCCGCCGACAGCCCAATCCGCCGCGCCATCCCTTCCAGCTCCGCCTCCGTATCCGCCATCATGTGACACACCACATGCCGGCCCACCACGGCCCGCATGCTGTCGACATAAACCGTCAAAAATCTAGGCCCGCAGGGGCACAGCCTGCGGATGCACGCTGCGATGCGTCGCAAACCCCGCGAGGTCCGGCCGCGCCGTCGCCAGCTTTGCCAAATCGGGCCGCGGCCGCCCCAACCCCTCAATCCGCCCCCACGCCGCTTCCAACGCCGCCGCCGCATCAAGCAGTGCCAGATCGCCGCGGAACCGCCCCGTCACCTGCATGCCGAACGGCATCCCCATCGGATCCCGCCCACACGGCAACGAAATCGCCGGATTGGTCACCAGCGTAACGAAATAGGTCAGCGCCAGCCAATGATAATAGTTCCGCAGCTTCAACCCATCGAGTTCCGCCAGATACAATTGCGTCCACGGAAACGGCGTCACCGGCACCGTCGGTGACAGGATCAGGTCATAATCCTGATAAACCGCCTGAAACCGCCGGAAAATACGCGTCTGCTCGCTGTTGGCCCACGCCGCATCGGCCAACGTCATGGTGGCGCCGATTTCATAATTCGCCCGGATATTGGGCCCGAGCGCCCCCGGATCGCGCGCGTACTCCGCCTGATAACGCGCCACGAAACCCTGCGCCCGCACCACATCGAAACACCGGTCCGCCTCGCCCATGTCGAGATCGAGCACATCGCACCGCCGGAACAGATGCCCCATCGCCGCCATCTTCTCGCGCATCGCCGTGCGGATTTCACCGCCCACCGGGATCTGCCCGAAATCCTCTGTCCACGCCACCCGCAACCGCCCCAAATCCACCGGCCGGGATGCCCGCGCCGCCTCCCGATCGATCGGAAACCCCAGCGGCTCCCGGTCATCCATCCCCACCTGCGCCGCAAACAACAGCCGTGTATCCGCCACATCCCGCCCCATCGGCCCCAGCACCGAAATCGGCGCCCATCCATGCGGGCGCGTATCCATCGCCACCAGCCCCGGCGACGGCCGGAACCCCACCACACCACACATCGCCGCCGGAATGCGCAACGACCCCCCGGTGTCCGACCCGGTGCAAATAGGCAGCATGCCACATGCCAACGCCACCGCCGAACCGCCGGACGAGCCCCCCGGATTGAGCGACGGATCGAACGGATTGCCCGTCGCCCCCCATACCGGATTGCGGCTGTTCGCCCCCGCGCCAAACTCCGGCACATTGGTCTTGGCCAGGATCACCGCCCCCTCGCCGCGCACGCGAGCCACCATCGCCGCATCCCGCACCGGCACGTTCTCGGCAAACTGCGCCGAGCCATACGTCGTCAACAGCCCCGCGGTCTCATGCAAATCCTTGATCCCGGTCGGCAAGCCATGCAGCAGCCCGAGTTCATCCCCCCGCAGCGCCGCCGCCTCCGCCGCCCGCGCCACCGCCCGGGCGGCACCGAGATCCGTTGCCGTGATCGCATTGACCGCCGGGTTGAGCGCCACAATCCGCTCCACCGCCGCCTCCAGCAACTCGACCGGGGAGATCTCCCGCGTCCCGATCCGGTGCCGCAACGCCGTCGCCGATAGATCCAACATGCTCATCACAGCCTCCTACAGCCAGCCCCGCCACTTCATCCAGACCCACGGCACCACCGCACTGAGGATCAGCATCCCGATCCCGTACTGATAGCCGAACGCCCAATCATATTCGGGAATATTCTTGAAATTCATCCCGTATATCCCGGCGATCAGCGTCGGCGGAATCCCGATGATCGACACCACCGTCAACACCTTGAACACATTGCTCTGCGCAATCCCAATCAGCCCCATCGTGGCATCGAGCAGGAACTGCACCTTGTTGATCAAATGCCCTTCGTAATCCGTGATCGACGCCATGTCCTGCCGCTGCGTCTCCAGCCGCCGGCCCAATTCCTCCGAAAACCAGACCGGCCGCGTTGTCATCGCATACGGCAATATCCGCCCCATGCCGAGCAACCCGTCCCTGATCTTCGACGTCAGCTCCCCCGCATGCCCAATCCGGCGCAGGATCACCCGCAAATTCGCATCCTCATTGACCGGCCGCTTCAGCCGCGACACCGCCCGCGTCTGGTCATTGAAGATCCTGTGCGAAATCAGGTCCAACTCCGTCCCCACCGTCTCCAACACATCGGCCATCCGGTCGATAATCGCATCGGTCAGCCCGAGAAACGCCGAAGGCCCATCGTTCGCAGGCTCGGCAGCCATCCGCTCGGCAAACATCGTAAACGCCGTCAGCTTCGCATACCGCACCGTCACCAGGAACGATCGCGTCAGCACGAACCCGACCGGCGTGCTCGCGGGAATCCGCGCCGAATCGCTGCGGTAAACCAGCGGCGAGCTGAGATACAACGCATCCCCCACCACCCGCAGCCGGCTTGACGTCTCGATCTCGCTCAACTCCTCCCGCGCCGGGATATGCAACCCCGTCGCATGCGCCACTTCGGCAATCTCCTGGGCCGTGGCATCGCATAAATCGAACCACACCACGCTCAGCCGCCCGCTCGAACGGCCCTCCGCCGCAGTCCCATCCGGAAAAGACCCGGCCGGCGCGGCGCCTGTATGGAGCGTGAGCATCGTTGGAATCCCCCGGTTGTCAGTGCGATCAACCCCGGCACTCAACCCCGCGCGCCGGCAAAGATCAACCGCGCCGCCGCTCACCCACCGCAGGGCGGCAAAGCCCCGGCAGCATCAGCCACTTTATACCATCGGGCGACACCATCCCGATGCGCCAAAGCCACCCGGCATGGACCGGCGGCAGAACAGAAATATCACGACACCACGTCCGGTTTGCGTTAGACCGCGTCCCATCCAGCAAAAGCACGGCTCGATGCGCCCCATCCTCCACCCCAACAAACCACGCCCCAATACACCCAGCCCCAATACACTCAGCCCGGCCGTTCCCGCCTCCATCCCCATCCTTTCCGCTGCCGCCGACGCCGTCGCGGCCGGCACCGCCCAATCCCCCCCGCCCCCCACCCTGTTTCACGACCTCGCCGTCCTGCTCCTTCAGGCCGGCCGGTTCGACGAATCCCTCCGCCGAGTCGAACAGGGCATCGCCCTCACCCCCCGCATTTTCGACCTCGCCAACCTCCACGGCGTCGTCCTCAAAAACCTCGGCCGCTTCGATGAAGCCCTCGCCGTTCTCGACGCCGCCGAAACCCTTGCCCCCGCCAGCCTCTCGCCCGCCATCAACCGCGGCAACATCCACCTCACCCGCCGCAACGCCCCCGCCGCCATCCGCGAGTTCCAGCGCGCCGTCACCAGCCAACCCGCCAACGCCGAATGGCACCGCCTCCTCGGCACCGCCCTGCGCCTCGCCGGCCAATCCGAACCCGCCCTCGCCGCCTTCGCCACCGCGCGGCGCCTCCAACCCGAGGACCCCCGCGCCTGGATCGACAGCGTCGGCCTGCTCGACGATCTTGCCCGCATCGCCGAAGCCGCCGCCCTGCTCGACCAGGCCCTCGCCGCCGCCCCCAATTCCCGCCCGCTGAGCGAAGCCAAACTCACGCTCCTGCGCCGCTCCGGCCGCGCCGCCGATGCGCTGGCTTTTGCCCAAACCCTCCTGCCCCGCTTCCCCGGCGCCGCCTGGGTGCCCCTCCAACTCGCCCGCTGCGTCATCCACAGCGACCGCGCCGCCGCAAACGCCTATCTTCGTGAAGCCATTCGCCTCGAACCCGCCAACCCCACTGCGCTGACCGAACTCGCCGACAGCCTCGACCGCACCCGCGGCCCCCGCGAAGCCGCCAACATCGAGGAAGCCTATGCCATAGCCCGCCGCCGCCTGGCCCTCGGCGGCACCCTCCTGCCTCACGCCCGCAGCATCACCTCCATCCTCAACCGCGCCTGCGACTTCGACGCCGCCGCCTCCGTCGGCACGTTCGCCGCCCTCACCCGCCACTGGGCCGAAACCGGCCTCATCAGCGCCCTGCACCACCAGATGCCCCAAATCCGCACCGACGCCGATCGCCGCCTGCTCCTCGAAGCCCACCGCATCTGGGGCCGCACCGTCGATGCCCAGGCCGCCCGCGCGCCAATCCCCCGCCCCCCTCTCCACACTCCCGCCATCCGCACCGCTTGCGCCAAAATCCGCCTCGGCCTGATGTCGTCCGACCTGCGCAACCACCCCGTTGGCTACTTTACCCTCCCGTTCATCGAGACCTACGACCGCACCCGCTTCGAAGTCTTCTGCTACAGCTACAACAGCGGCCCCGCCGACCCGGTGCAAAACCGCATCGCCACCCTGTCAGATCGCTTCCGCCTCGCCCCCGCTCTCAGCGACCGCGATGCAGCCTGCCTCATCGCCGCCGACCGCCTCGACATGCTCATCGAACTCGGCGGCACCACCTACATGAACAAACTCAACGTCATGGCCTACAAACCCGCCCCCATCCAGGCCAGTTGGCTCGGCTACCCCCACTCCGCCGGCCCCGCCACCATCGACTACCTCGTGGTCGACCCCCACAACCGGCCCACCGACGACAGCCTCCTCATCGAAAAACCCCTGGTCCTCGCCCGCTCCTGGATCGTCCTCGGCACGCTCGGCTTCGACCACCGCCTCCCCATTCACCCCGCAACCCCCGAGCACCGCGCCGGACATCTCACCTTCGGCACCATGAACAACCCCTATAAATTCACCCGCCGCGTCATCGAAACCTGGGCAAAAATCGTCCGCGCCGTTGATCAGTCCCGCTTCCGCTTCGTCCGCCCCGAAGCCAGCGGCGCCGCCTTCCAAGCCAACCTCCGCGCCATCTTCGCCGACCACGGCGTCGCCCCCGAACGCGTCGAATTCACCGCCATCCGGGGCACCCATATGCCCCATTACAACGATATCGACATCGCGCTCGACGCCTTCCCCCAAACCGGTGGAACCACCACCTGCGAAGCCCTCTGGATGGGCGTGCCCACCATCTCCCTCGTCGGCCCCGCCTTCTACGAACGCCTCAGCAACTCCATCCTCATCAACGCCGGCCTGCCCGACCTCTGCACTCCTACGCTGGACGCCTACATCCAAACCGCCCTCACCCTCGCCGCCAACCCCGCCCGCCGCGCCGAACTCCGCCACACACTGCGAACCACCATCCGATCCACCGCCCTCGGCCGCCCCGACCTCTTCACCGCTGACTTCCAGGACGCGGTACGCACCGCCGTCGGATAAACGGCAAGCAAATGAAAGGGCGGGGGGATTCAAGTCCTGGAGCGCACACGCTGATCGGGAGCCTTGTTTGCCGTAGCAATATTCGCCACGAAGCCGGTAGAGCATGATGGTGGCGTTTTTTGTTTGATATCAAAATATATACGGTATCGATTGCGTTCGCTCGAAAAGTTATTATAAGTGGTCTCCGACTCGGTGAGGAGGCTGTGAGATGTCGACAAATGGTTTTGGCTCGCCGGTGGCAGACGATCCCGCGACGATGGATTTCGATGAGACGTGGTATCTCGAGCGACATGCCGACGTTGCCGAAGCGGTTGCAGCTGGGCACTGGAAGTCGGGATACGACCACTACCTGCGCATCGGCCGCGCCCGTGGGCGCCTCGCCAGGGCCAACAAAGGGGGGGCGGTCGGGGCGGGCGCCGTGCTTCCGGCCGCTGGCACGTCTCAAACGGGCGCGTCGACCGACCCGCTGACGTTCGATGCGGCCTTCTATGGCGAGGCTTACCCGCTTGCCCAGAACGACATCATGCGCGGGCGGGCCGCCGATCTGCTAACCCATTACCGCACCATCGGCAGGTTCCGCGGCTATCTGCCCAACAAGTCCGCGATACGACCGGACAACCCGGCCGCGCCGCGCTCGCGTTTCGGCGGATTCTGGATCGACCAGGGCAACGCGCTTGACCTGCTGGACGCGCGCGAGGAGCTCGGCCTGGTTTCGACTGAGGACAGCAAGACACTCCGGCAGTTCATCACTGACGGGTATACGGTGCTGCGCAATGTCATTCCCGACAACGTCCTTGATCGCGCAGAAGCGGCTCTCGGCAAAGCCTACAATGGCGGCGTGCCAAACCTGAAATTCGCGATCAGCGGCGTTGGTGAGCGAGTGGATTGGCAGCGGACCGCGCTGACGAATCCGGCCAAGGCGCTGGACCTGCACTGGATGTCACCCGAAATTCGCGATCTTGCACTCTGCGACGGCGTGTTGCGGATTCTGCATATGATCATGGAACGCCGTGTTTTCGCGTCGCAGACGCTCGGGTTCTGGCATGGTTCGGCGCAGGAGGCGCACCAGGATTCGGCTTATGTGAATTATTCGCATCGCATGCAGTTCCTCGCGACATGGATTGCGCTTGAGGATGTGACGGAAAACAGCGGCGAGCTCTTCTACTATGTCGGCAGCCAGAATTTGAAGGAGTATCTGTATCTTGGTGCCTTCAAGGGGGTGGAGGATGCGGCCCGCATGCATCCGCACTCGGTGCTGAATGCGGAAATCAAGGCCCATATCGTCTCGTTGCCGCCAGCGGCCGAGAAGCTCGGCTTGCGCCGGGAGCGGTTCATCGCCAAGCGCGGCGACGTGCTGATCTGGAATGCTGATCTGGCGCATGGCGGGAGCCCGATCTCGACGGACTCCACCCGTAAGAGCGTCGTGACCCACTACTGTCCGGCGGAGGCGGTGCCTTCGTATTTCGAGAACAAGCCAGGCCGGCGTTTGATACGCCACGGGGGCGGGTTCTATTCGACCGGGCACTATGATTTCGACCCCATTCTGTAGGCCGGCGGTGTTGGCGAGGGCCGCCTGAATGAGGCAGTCATGGGCGGGCGCAGCAGCAGCGGATGAGTCCGCCGCCGCTGCGCTGCGGCCGGAAGAACCCACGGACCAGGGTGAAACGAATGGATGCTGTTTACCCCCGGAACTCGGAAGGATTTGCCCACTGTTCCAAAGATCCGTGCAGCGCACGGTCACCAAAGGCCATCCTCACAACCGCAAGCCCGAACAAAAGTCTTTTTGCTTCTTTTTCTTCAGAAAAAGAAGTCCTTCCTTATACCGCCTCCGTATCCAACGCATACCCCGCCGCCCGCACGGTGCGCACCACATCGATCTCCCCCTCCCCATTGATTGCCTTGCGCAACCGCCGGATATGCACATCCACCGTCCGGGGCTCGACATGAATATCCCGCCCCCAAACCCCATCCAGCACTTCCTCGCGCGTAAACACCCGCCGCGGATGGCGCATAAAAAACGCCAACAACCGAAATTCCGTCGGCCCAAGGTGCAACGATCGCCCATTGCGCTGCACCCGATGCGTGGCAAGGTCCATCGCGAGGTCATGGAATTCCAACACCCCCTTGGCCGAAACCGCCCCGCTGCGCCGCAGCAGCGCCCGCACCCGGGCCAGCAACCCCTCCATGCTGAACGGCTTGCTCACGTAGTCATCAGCCCCGATATTGAGGGCCCGAACCGAATCCTGGTCCTCCGCCCGGGCCGTCACCATGATCACGGGCAGCGTCCGCGTCTCCTGCCGCCGCCTGATCTGCCGGCACACCTCGATGCCCGACAGCGTCGGCAACATCCAGTCGAGCAGCACCAGATCGGGCACCGTCTCGCTGATCATATCGAGCGCCTCCTGGCCGTCTCCGGCCTCCTCGACGCGAAACCCCTGCTTTTCCAGGTTGTAACGCAGCATCGTGGCGATCGCCGCCTCATCTTCCACAACCAAAACCAGCGGTTTCGCACCGCCCAGCGTCATATCGGCCATCATCTGCCCCCCTCTTCCGCCGTCCGCGGCCGCACCACGGCGGAAGACGAACTATCCCCCTTCGGCCGTGAATCAATCAGCGGTTCGCCCTTGTCGGCATAGTAGATCAACTCCGCGATATTGGTCGCATGATCGCCGATCCGCTCGAGGTTCTTGGCGATGAACAGCAAATGCGTGCACGGCGTGATGTTGCGCGGGTCCTCCATCATATACGTGATCAACTCGCGAAACAGCGCATCGTAGATCTCGTCGATCGCCGCATCCGAGCGCCACACCTGCAACGCCTTCTCCGCATCCGCCTCGCCGATCGCATCGATGATCAGCTTGAGATTTTCCTGCACCAGGCGCGACATATGCGCCAGGCCCGACAACGTGTACGGCATCGGGAACTGCTGCAAAACCCGGCTGCGCTTGGCCACATTGGCAGCATAATCGCCAATCCGCTCCAAATCGCCCGTCATTTTCAGGCTCGCAATGATCAAACGCAAATCCTGCGCCATCGGCTGGCGCAGGGCTACGAGCCGGATCACAAACTGCTCCACCTCGCGCTCCAGCGCATCCACCTGCGGATCCGCCGCCACCGCCCGATCCGCCGCCTCGGTGTCGCGATCCAGGATCGCCCGGCACGCCAGCGCCACCTGGCTCTCCACCATGCCGCCCATGCTGGTGATCAGCGCCGCAAGCCGCTTGAGTTCGTTGTCGTAACTCTTGACGATGTGGTCCGTCGTGCCAGGCATGTCCCCGTCTCCCTCAGCCGAACCGGCCGGTGATATATTCTTGCGTCCGCCGCTGCTTCGGCGCGGTGAACATCTGCGTCGCAGTGTCCACCTCGACCAATTCCCCCAGATAGAAAAACGCCACCTGGTCCGCGCAACGCGCCGCCTGCTGCATGTTGTGGGTCACGATCACGATCGTGAAATCCTGCTTCAACTCGTCGATCAGCTCCTCGATCTTGAGCGTGCTGATCGGATCGAGCGCACTGGTGGGCTCATCGAGCAGGATCACCTCGGGCCTGACCGCGATCGTCCGCGCAATGCACAGCCTCTGCTGCTGCCCGCCCGACAGACCCATCGCCGAAGCCGTCAACCGGTCCTTCACCTCGTCCCACAGCGCCGCCCGGCTCAACGACCATTCCACCCGCTCATCCATCTGCGCCTTGCTCAGCCGCTCGTGCAAATTGACCCCGAACGCGATGTTCTCATAGATCGACATCGGAAACGGCGTCGGCTTCTGAAACACCATCCCGATCCGGCTGCGCAACTGGTTCAAATCCACCCCAGGCGCCAGGATATTGGCCCCGTCGAGCAACACCTCCCCCACCGCCCGCTGCCCCGGATACAAATCGTACATCCGGTTCATCACCCGCAGCAGCGTTGACTTCCCACACCCCGACGGCCCGATCATCCCGGTCACCTGCCGATCCGGAAAATCCACATTGATCGACTTCAGCGCCTGGTTCGCCCCATAAAAGAAATCGAGGCCCCGCACCCTGATCCGCGGTTCCGCCAACACCGCATCCGAATGCACCGCAACCGTGCTCATCTCTATCGTGCTGGTCATTCCATCATTCCTTCAGCGCCGCGGCCGCAACAGCACGCGCGCAACAATATTAAGCGCCAGCACACCCAACGTGATCAGCAGCGCCCCCACCCAGGCCAACTGCACCCAATCCTCGAACGCCGAACCCGCATACTGGTAGATCGTCACCGGCAGACTCGACATCGGCCGCGTCAAACTGATCGACCAGTTCAAATTGCCGAGCGATGTGAACAACAACGGCGCCGTCTCCCCGGCAATCCGCGCCACCGCAAGCAACACGCCCGTCGCAATCCCGTCCCGTGCCGCCGGATAGCACACCAGCACGATCGACTTCCATTTCGGCGCCCCCAGCGCCACCGCCGCCTCGCGCAACTCCACCGGGATCAGCCGCAGCATATCCTCCGTCGTCCGCACCACGATCGGCACCACGATCACCGCAAGCGCCAACCCGCCCGCAATCCCAGAAAACGCCCCGAACGGGCTCACCAGCACCTGATACACAAACAACCCGATCAGGATCGACGGCGCCGACAACAACACATCCGACACAAACCTTACCGCATCGCCCAGCCGCGTTCCCGCCGCATACTCCGACAAATACGTCCCCACCATGATCCCCACCGGCGTCCCCACCGCCGTGCCGATCAACGTCTGGATCAAACTCCCCACAATCGCATTCAACAACCCGCCATGCGATCCCGGCGGCTTCGTCGCCTCCGTGAACACCGACCAGTGCAGCCCGCCAAATCCGAGCCAAAGCAACGTCCCCAGGATCAGCCCCAGAAACACCAGCCCAACCAGCGTTGCCCCGGTGCACAACCCCTTCACCAGGCGGTTCATCCGCCGCCGCCGCCGCGACAGCCGATCCGCCACCGCCGGATCGCGCCGCGGCCCGGTCATCGCCGACACCACCCCGCTCATGCCTTGCGCCCCGGCTGCAACAACATCCGCGAACATGCCAGCACCACAAACGAAATCACAAACAACACGAAGCCCAGCGCCAGCAGCGACGACAATTTCAAACTTCCCGCCTGGCTCTCCGGAAACTCCAGCGCCACGATCGAGGCGATCGTATTGCCCGGCCCGAACAACGAGGTCGACAACCGGTTGGTGTTCCCGATCACGAACGTCACCGCCATCGTCTCCCCCAAGGCCCGCCCCAGCCCCAGCATGATCCCCCCCACCACCGAAACCCGCGTATACGGAACGACGATCGAACGCATCACCTCCCACGTCGTACATCCAACCCCGTAGGCCGATTCCTTGAACACCGCCGGCACCGTCAAAAACACATCGCGCATCGTCGAGGCGATGAACGGCAGGATCATCACCGCCAAAATCAGCGCCGCCGTAAAAATCCCCGTCCCGAACGGCGGCCCCGCAAACAACGCCCCCAGCACCGGAATATCGCCCAGCGCATCGATCAACGGCGGCTGCACCCATTCCGCCATGAACGGCACAATCATATAGAACCCCCACATCCCGTAGATGATCGAGGGCACCGCCGCCAGCAACTCAATCGCCGTCCCCACCGGCCGGCGGAACCACCCGGGCGCCAGCTCCGTCAAATAAAACGCGATCCCGAACGCGAGCGGCACCGCCATCACGATCGCCAACACCGCCGTCACCAGCGTGCCATAGATCGGCACCGCGCCGCCGAACATATCCTGCACCGGGTCCCAATCCGCCGTCACCAGGAACGACAGCCCAAACGCCCGAAAACTCGGCCAGCCCCCGATGAACAGCGAGGCAATGATTGCGCCCAGCAACACCAGAACCAGAAGGCCCGCCGTCTTCGCCAGCCCCGCGAACACCGCATCGCCCCATGACGACGAACGGCTCGACCGCACCAGGGGCCGCACCAGGGGCCGCGCCTGCTTCAACTCTCCGCCGCTCAGGCTCTGGGACACGTCATATTCCGATCTCTGCTGAAACCCGGCGAGAGCAGGATGGCTTCCAACCGGCGAAGCCATCCTGCTCTTGCTTTCTGTTTGATCGCCCGTTTCTCACTTTTTGGCGTTTCCGCCAAAAACCAACAGGCTCTCGGCACGAAAAGGAGCCGCCGCAAGACCGCCCCCAACGCCGCCTTATCCCTTGATATCGGACTTCCAACTCGCCCGCACCGCATCCTGCACCGTTTTGGGCAGCGCGATGTAGTCGAGATCGCCCGCGATCTTGCCGCCATTCGTATACGCCCAATCGAAAAACTTCATCACCGCCGCGCTGCGCGCCGCATCCTTGGGCTCCTGCGGCAGCAGAATGAAGGTCGCCGAGACGATCGGCCAGGCCGTCGCACCCGCCGTGTCGATCAGATCCACCGCATAATTCTTCGCGCTCGCCCAATCCCCGGACGCCGCCGCCGCCGTAAACGCCGGCAAGGTCGGCTCGACGAACGCGCCCGACTTGTTCTTCAACTGCACCGTGATCAGCTTGTTGCCGGTCGCATAGGCGTTCTCGACATACCCGATCGAGCCCTTCACCTGCTTGACCGTCGCGGACACGCCGTCATTGCCCTTCGCGCCA
>CANFKS010000009.1 GCA_947447625.1 Rhodospirillales bacterium
CTTGCCCAGCCCGGATGGGCAACTTGCCCAGCCCGGATGGGCGGCTTGCCCAGCCCGGAGGGTGCCCGCATGATGCTGCGCAGCACAACGGAGCCTCCCATGTCCCTGCCGCCCCTCTCTCGGCCCAATGATCCGCAAGCCGCCATCCACGCCCTGACCGCCGAGATCGAGGCGGGGTTGATCGAGATCAGGCGGGATATCCATGCCCATCCCGAACTGGCGTTCGAGGAGGTTCGCACGGCAGGCGTGGTGGCGCGGGAGTTGGCGCGCCTCGGCATCGCGCATCAGACCGGGGTGGCCAAAACCGGGGTGATCGGCATCATCCAGGGCGGGCGGCCGGGGCCGTGCCTCGCGATCCGGGCGGATATGGATGCGCTGCCGATCCATGAGCAGACCGGGTTGGCGTGGGCCAGCACGGTCGATGGGCTGATGCACGCCTGTGGGCACGACATCCACACCACCACGTTGCTGGGCGTCGCGGCGGTGCTGAAGGCGATGGCGCCGCAGATGGCGGGGTCAGTGAAGCTCGTTTTCCAGCCGGCCGAAGAGACGATCGGGGGCATGCAGGTGATGCTCGACGAGGGGTTGCTGGACAATCCGCAGGTCGACATGGCGATCGGGTTCCACAACCGGCCGGACCTGGCGGCGGGGTTGTTCAGCTATGTGCGGGGGCCCGGCCTTGCGGCGGCGGATACGTTCGAGGTGACGGTGCATGGCATTTCCGGCCATGCCGCGCATCCGCATGGCGCGGTCGATCCGATCGTGGCCGCGGCGAGTTTGATCACGCAGTTGCAGACGGTGGTGTCGCGCGAGGTCAATCCGATGCATCCCGCGGTGGTGACGGTGGGGGCGATCAATGGCGGGATCGCGGCCAATATCATCCCGGACAGCGTGACGTTCCGCGGCACGGTGCGCACGTTGCATGATGCGGCGCGGGATGCGGCGGAGGCCGGGATCAAGCGGCTTTGCGCGGGCGCCGAGGCGGGGATGCGGGTGCGTTGCGCGGTGACGTACCGGCGGGGCGTGCCGTCGCTGATCAATGACGACCGGGTGATCGATCCGACCATCGCGGCGGTGCGGGCGCAGCTGGGCGATGTGGTGCGCGAGGGGCAGCCGAGCATGGGGGCGGAGGATTTCGCGCTGCTGTCGCGCAAGGTGCCGTCGTTCCAGTTGGGTGTGGGATCGAGCGCGCCGGGGCGGAAGGATCGGCTGCATAATTCGGGCTATGCGCCGGATGAGGCCTGCATCGCGGCGGGGGTCGAGGCGTTGAGCCGGGCGGCGATGGAGATCCTGTCCTGATGCGGGTTTGTGTCTATGGCGCGGGCGCCATTGGTGGGCATCTTGCGGCGCGGCTGGCGGGCAATGGGCATGAGGTGACGGTGATCGCCCGGGGCGCACATCTGGCGGCGATGCGGGCGGGCGGGATCACGGTGCGCACGCCGTCTGAGACGCTGCATGCGGCGGTGCATGCCACGGATGATCCGCGCGAGGCGGGGGTGCAGGATGCGGTGCTGGTGACGGCGAAGGCGCCGGCGTTGCCGGGGATTGCGCCGTTGTTGGCGCCGTTGCTGGGGGCTGAGACGCCGGTTGCGTTCGTGATGAACGGGATTCCGTGGTGGTATGGCCATGATCCCGATGGGATCGCGGGGCTGCTTGATCCGGCGCGGGCGTTGGGCGGCGTGGTCTATTCGGCCTGCACGGTGACGGAGCCTGGCCATATCCATGTCGATCATGCGCGCTCGCGGCTGGTGCTGGGGGAGCCGGATGGGTCCTTGTCGCCGCGCTTGGCAGCGTTGGCGGGGGCGCTGCGGTGCCCCAGCCTGAAAGTGGATGAGACGCCGGCGATCCGGGATTGGATCTGGACGAAGCTGTTGATGAACCTGGCGTCGGGGCCGCTTGCGGTGCTGACGCGGAGCGCGCCGAAGGACATTTATGTCGAGCCTGCGGCCTTCGAAGCGGGGCGGGCGGCGGCTTATGAGGGGGCGGCGATCGCGCGGGCGCTGGGCTGCACGGTGCAACTCGATATCGATGCGCAGATGACGGCGGGGCAGGCGATGACGCACAAGCCGTCGATCCTGCAGGACCTGATTGCCGGGCGGCCGATGGAGGTGGCGACGATCCTGGATGCGCCGCTGGCACTCGCGCGGCAGGCGGGGGTGGCGACGCCGGTGCTGGATATGATGGCGGCGCTGGTGCGGGTTCGGGTGCGCGGGAGGTAAGGAAGGAAGGGCTTCTTTTTTGAAAAAAAGAAGCAAAAAACTTTTATCCGTTTGCGGGAGAGGGGCGGAGCCGGTGGTGTTGGCTTCGCCCCTTTCCATCTAAAGACGCTTATCGGGGGAAGTTTTTTTGCTTCTTTTTTTTCAAAAAAAGAAGCGCTTCCTTCGCTGCCGCGTGATGCCTTCTGTCAAGCGGATGCACCCACCCTAAATAACGGCTCCGTTTTCGCTGCCAAACCGGTTTTGGCCCCGTGTGCCGCGCGAGCAGAACCAGACCAGCACGAGGATCACGCCGACGAGGGGGACGAGTTCCATCAGCAGCCACCAGCCGGAGCGGTCGGTGTCGTGCAGGCGGCGGACCGAGACGGCGAGGGTGGGCAGCAGGGTGCCGAGGGTGAAGATCCCGTAGAGCACGCCGCTGAGGCCGTCGCTGTCGGCGATGCTGGCCAGGATGAGGATGGCGATGTGGCCGAGGGCGATGAAGAGGATGAACCACCAGTATTCGGCTCTGGGCGCGCGGCCCTGGAAGGTGGCGTATTTGGAGAAGCACATGGCAATGGAGCTGCCGAAGGTGCGGGTGATGCCGTCACCGTCGCCGCCCTGGGGGGCGCCGCAATGCGGGCAGAGGGGTGCGGTGCTGTGCAGCGTGCCGCCGCAGGCCCGGCAGAAAACCATGTTGCCGCTCATTTGAACCCTTTCGAGTGTGATCGGCGGAGGCGAAATTGCCCGGAGCCGTGGATCACACGATCAGACGCGGTGCTAGCCGTATTTGCGGGCGAACCCGGTGTCGGACATGCACAGATAGGCGATACCTTCGATGAAGCCGATGATCGCTGGGAGGAATGTCCAGCAGAGCACGAGGTAGATGATGCCCTGGAAGGGGCGGGCGAGATAGAATTTGTGGATGCCGAAGCCGCCGAGGAAGATGGCGAGCAGGGCAGCGGCGATGCGGGATTTTTCGCCAGCGCTGCCTTGAGGGGATTGGGGGGCGCCGCAGCCGGGACAGGTTCGCGCCTGGATGTTGATGGCGCGGCCGCAGGCCCGGCAGAACGCGTCATGGCCGGGGCGGTGATTGATGGGTGCGAGGGGGGCGGTGCTGGCCAGGGCGGTGGGGGCGGTGCTGGCGCCGCAGGCCGCGCAGAAGCGGGCGCCTTCGGCCAGCTTCTGGCCGCAGGCGGGGCAGAATGCGCCGGATTGGGGCGGGGTGGGGGGGATGGGTGGGGCGTTTTCAGACATCGAGGCCGAATCCACGGGGGCGGAACCACCAGAGCACATCGCCCAGCGCACGCACGAAACGGGAGATGGAGAGCCAGATCATGCTTTGCGCGATCATGGCGAAGAGGAGCCACCACAGCAGCATCCAAACGGCGACCATGACGAGGGCGAAGATCAGCAGCGGGCGTTCGGCGGGCGAGAGTTTGCCGAAGCGCAGCAGCACCAGGTTGCCCAGCGTGATGAGCAGTCCAAGGAAACTGACGGGCAGGAAGGGGACGCAGCACAGCAGGACACCGAACAGCACGGCGCGGTCATGCTCGGCGGCCCATTCGCGCCAGCGCAGCAGCAGCAGCCGGACCTCTCGTTCAAGGACGCTTTGCATGACACCTCATCCCAATCATCCTACAGGCTTGTTCCGGCGCGGTAAATGCACGGAAATATGAGGGTGTTGCGTCACTCATCCGATGGGGGCGTTGGACATCGGGCGCAGGCGGAGCGTGGGGCGGAGGTGGCGGAAGGGCAGGGTGGCGGGGTCGACCGGGACGGGGCCGGGGGCGGTGGCGAGGATGACGCGCTCGGCGATGGGGCCGAAATCGGCGCGGAAATGCACAACGCTTTTGAGCACGAGGATTTTGCAGGCGGCCGGGGTGACGCCGATATGGGTGAAGAGGGCCTGGTCGAGGGCCTGCATCTTGGAGGTGACGACGATGACGCGCACGCCGGGGGCGACGCGGATGAGGGCGGTGGGGCCGAGATTGATGGGGTTGCCCAGCGCCATGGGGCCGGTGCCGGTGAAGATGCCGTCGGAGAGGCGTTCGATGGTGGCGCTGACCTGGATCGGCGTGTTGTCGGATTTGCCGCCGAGGCTGAGTTCGATGGTGGCGCCGGGGCCGGCGGCATGGCAGGCGGCGGCACTTTCGGCGTCGTTGATCATGCCGAGGACAGCGCCTTCGGCGTTTTGCGCGATGAGTTCGCCGAGGATGGCGGTGGTGTCGCCATGGCCGCCGCCGCCGGGATTGTCCTGGCCGTCGGCGATGACGACGGGGCGGTTCGCGGCTTGGGCGATTGCGATGGCCTGGGCGACGGCTTCGGCGGCCGGGGTGGCCTCGATGCGGAAGGTGGCTTCGTGGGCGTTGATCCAGGCCAGCAGCGCCTCGGCGGCGGCATCGGCTTCGGTCTGCGTGGCGGCGTAGGCGGCGATGGCGGCGCCGCAGTCAGGGAAGTCGGCGTAGGGGAAGCCGAAGCAGAAGGCGAGTTCGGCCGCGTGGTGCTGTGCTGCGAGGTCGGCGCGGGCGTTCATCGCCGGGACCATGGGGGCCACGAGGGTGCATTGCGCGGGAACCGGAATGAAGAAGTCGACCTGGCGGAAGGCGCGGGCCCAGGGCGCGGGGCGGGCGATGCGCTCGATCAGCAGGCGCATGGCCTGGCCGCCGGCGAAGGGCATGTCGACATGGGGGTAGGTGCGAAACGGAACGAGCGCATCGACCCGCTCGGTCATCGCCGCCGTGAGGTTGCAATGCGGATCGAGGCTGATGGTGAGCGGCAAGGCCGGGGCGATGGCGCGGATGCGGCGGAGGAGTTCGCCTTCGCCGTCGGGGAAACTGTCGACGACCATGGCGCCGTGAAGGTCGAGATAGAGCCCGTCGATCGGGCCGGCATCGAGGGCGGCGGAGAGGTCGGCGCAGATCATGGCGGCGATGCGCTCGAAGGCTTCGTCCTGCACGGGGCTGGCGGGGGAGGCGGTGGCCCAGGTGAGGGGGATGAGGGTGGCGCCGGCACGTGTCGCGGCGGCGATGGCGCCGGCGATGGGCCACGACGTGGTGCTGAGCGCGGGAATAAGGGCGGGGCCGCGGGCGAGGGCGGGGGATTCGCCGGCGGCGAGGAAGTCGGCATAGGTGGTGGGCAGGGGGGCGAAGGAGTGGCTTTCGTGAAGGAAGCCGCCGATGGCAATGCGCAGCGTCATGATGGAGGCTCCTGTGATCGGACGGGATGCTGGCGTGACTTTGGCTTCATGACAACCGGTGCGGCAGGTGGGTCTGGCCGAGGACCCAGCCTTCCCAGGTGGTGAGCCAGGGGTCGGGCGGCGCGGTGCCGGGGCGGTGGCCGGCGAGGACGTTGAGCACGCCAAGGACGCCGATCAGCGAATCGAAGCGGTCTTCGCCGGCCGGGTCGGCGCCGAAGCCGTCGGCGAGGGCGGCCTGGAGGGCGGGGGCGGGTTCGGCCGCGAGGCGGGCGAGCGCGGCATTCAGTGCGGGGGCGAGGGCGATGCGGTCGGCTTGGCGGCGTTTGCTGCCGGCCATGCGCAGGCCGAGATGGCGCATGGCTTCGGCGGGGTAGGTTTCGGCGACGACGATCGGGTGGCGGGCGGTCAGGGCGGCGAAATCCCCCGCGCAGTCCGGGGCAAAGGGCCAGATCGCCAGATCGAGGCCGCTGTGGAGGGCGGGGATCAGCCAGTCGCGCCAGGCGGAGATGGCGGCCTTGCCGGTCTGGTTGGCGCCGAGGGTCCAGAACAGAGGCGCGCCGGCGGGGCGGATGGCGGTGGCGCGGTCACACAGGCGGGAGAGGCTGGAGGGGCCGTCGAGGCCGAGGGCTGCGGCGTGGGCGGCGCGGGTCATGCCTTTGAGGCCGCGTGCGGGGTAGAAGGGGCGGGCGGGGGCGATGGTGTCGAGGGTTGCGTTGACGGAAAAGAAGGTGGGGTGGTGGCGGAGCGATTTCAGGAAGGCGGGGAAATCGCCTTCGATGGCGTGGCTTTGGATGTAGCCGCGGGGCAGGCCGAGCGGGAGGTCGACGCCGAGGGCGACCGGGCCGCGGGCCTCGGCGCGCAGGCGCGCCATCCAGGTGGCGATATCGCCGACCGGTTCGGGGGCCGTGATTTCCCAGGCGGTGTTGCGCCGTTTAGCGCGGGTTTGCCAGCGCTTGCGGGCATCCAGGCTCCAATCGGCATGGACCGCGAGCATGGGGGATTTGGGCCGCTCAGAGCGGCTTTTGTGCTTTTTCGATGAGGCGGGCGAAGAAGCCGGGCTTTTTCGGCGGCGGCGGCGGCTTGGCGGCCTCTTCGCGGGCGCGCTCCTCCTGGATGCGCTCGCGCTCCTTCTGGGCGAGCCATTTGTCGAGCGTAACGCCGGCTTTGGCGGCGCGTTTGGCTTCGTAGGCGCGCTGCCCGTCGGTCATGGATTTGGTCATGCTGTCCTCGCTGCCGCGGCTGATGTTCGTGGCCCGGGTGTTTTTGACAGCGGCGCCACATGGCATCAAGCCCGCATTCGGTTCATAACGGATTCGGCGGCATCGGGCGCGCCGATATCCATTGAAGCGGGGCAGAAGGGGACGATGGGCACTCTGGATGTGATGACGGCGCTGCTGGTGCGCCTGCTCGGCGTTGATCCGCTGATTGTGCCGGTGCCGATCCTGTTGCTGGGGTTCACCATCACGGTGCTGTGGGCGACGGCGCTGGTGTGGTTCGCCTGGACGCTGTTGCGAGTGGTGTTCAGCGGGGCGGCCGAGTCGCTTGAGGTTGTGCGTCAGAAGCAGCGCGTGGTGATTGCGCGGGGGCTGACCAGGCATGATTTCGAGCAGGTGCGCAAAGGGGTGCGGGCGTGGCGGCTGCTGGTGGTGCGCCATGGCAGCGACGATTATTTGCGCATGATGGCCGGCGCGGCCGATCGCCATGCCGGGCGGATGCGTCACGAGGTGATCACCATGTCTCTCGGGTTGTCGGCTTCCGGCGACGTGACGCTGTCATGGGCCCTGCCGGTGCATCGGCGGATGGGCACGCAGTTCCGCTGCTTCATCGAACTGCGCCCGGGTGAGGACGGGGGGGACATGCTGAGCGGGATGCTGCGGCATTACGACGAGATCGAGGTGTTGCCGGCCGTGGTGGCGAACCCGACGCGGGTCTATTTTCTGCTCAAGCGTTTCCGTACGATAACCGCGGGGGAGGGCATGAAGCATAATTTCGTGCTGCCCGAATAGGCATGGGCACGGCTATCCTGAACGGTTTCGGGCGGACGCTGGGCGACAGCGTGATCGGCTTGCAGGCGTTGTGTGCGGCGCAGGCGCTGGGCGCGATCGGGGCTGTGCCGGTGTTGTTCCGCCTGCCCGGATTGTCGCCGGTGATCCAGCAGCTTTACGGGGTTGCGGACTTCGCGCGGGTTGATGTTTTGCCGTGGGCGGAGGCGACGCCGGAGCGGGATTTCGCCGGGGCGGCGGGGTTCGGGCGGGTGATCGATATGCGGGATTTCGCGTTCGATCCGGCGTTTCGCGGCGTGGCGATGATCGATTATTTCCTCGGCCGACTGGGCGTGGTGCCGGGCGATGTGCCGGGCGGAATGCGGCGCAATGCGTGGCTGCGCGGGCGCGTGGGCGTGCCGGACGGGGGCGGCTATGTGCTGGTCTGTCCCAAAACGGCCTCGGCGATGCGGAGTATGCCGGATGCGGTGCATGAGCATGTCATGCGTTGGCTCGGGCGGTGGACGGGATGTGCGGTGCTCACTCAGGCGGTGTTGCCGCAGGCGGGGGGGCTCGCCGCATTATGCGCGCTGGTGGCGGGGGCGCGGTGTATCGTGAGTGCGGATACCGCGATGGTGCATCTCGCCGATGCGTTCGATGTGCCGTGCCTGGCGTTTTTCACGACGCACCGGCCGGAATGGCGGGTGCGGGACTATCCGCGGTGCCGGGCGGTGGATCTGGCGCCGGCGGGGTTGCCGGCGGCGCTGGAGTTCGTGCGCGGGCCCGAGGATGTGGCGGCGTGCGAGGCGGCCTGGTTTGCCCGTGGCGCTGATCTCGGGTGGCTCGATGCGGTGCTCGACGATTTTTGGAAGGATGCGCGATGAGTGAGCCTCGGATCAAGGCCGGGATATGGGTGTCGATGGCGCTGCGGATGGGCAATGCGGACGGGCGCTATGGGGCGGTGCTGCGCAAGGGGGATGCGGATGCGGGCGGGGTCATTGTGGTGTTGCGCGGGCGGGATGGGGTGAGTGTGTTGAGCCAGGTGCGCACGGCGTCAGGCGAGGCGGGATGGATGCGCAGCACCGGGGCGGGGTTGGTCGGGCAGGATGTGGCCGATGCGTATATCGAGCGGCGGCTGAAGTCGGATCCGGATTTGTGGGTAATCGAGTTCGAGAGCCCGGACATGTTGCCGCCGTTTGAGGCGACGATCGTTTAGAGCCTGCTGGGCCTGCGGTGGTCCCAGATCTGGGCGGGGGCGCCGAGCATTTCGGTTTCGCTCGTGAGGGTGGCACCGAGCTTGCGGAGTACGCCGACGGAGCCGGCGTTGGCCGGGCGGACATAGCTGATCAGGCGGGGCGGGGCGATGGTGGTCCAGGCCCAGTCGAGCAGGGCGCGGCTGGCTTCGGTGGCGTAGCCTTGGCCCCAGAAGGGGCGGTCAAAGCCGTAGGCGAGTTCCGGGGCGGGCCACTCATAGGGCTGCAGGATGCCGGCGCGGCCGGCGAAGCGGGCGGTGGCGGTTTCCTCGATGGCGAACATGCCATAGCCGCGCAGGGCCCATTGGCCGAGCAGGCGGGCCATGATGTCCCAGGTTTCGGCCGTCGTGCGGGTTTGGCCGGTGCCGAGATGGCGGACCACTTCGGGGTCGGCGTGCATGGCGGCGAAAGGGGCGAGGTCGGTGGCGCGGAGGGGGCGCAGGGTGAGGCGGGCGGTGTGCAGGGTGGGGATTGGCATGGCGGCCTCGGCGGCGTGTGAGCGGGGTGAAGCAGGGGATCGTGCGGTCGGCGTGCGCAGGCCTATCCCGATCGCGCAAGGCAGCAACTTGAAATTACCATGCTGTGTGGCGGATC
Source organism: Rhodospirillales bacterium (assembly GCA_947447625.1). Classification (GTDB taxonomy): domain Bacteria; phylum Pseudomonadota; class Alphaproteobacteria; order Acetobacterales; family Acetobacteraceae; genus CAIYPH01. The sequence continues at coordinate 9,224 of CANFKS010000009.1, forward strand.
GGCAACAAGGGGGCGAAACATCATGGTTTATTCGCGATTGCGGCTTTGAGTGCTGGAAAGCCCGCGGGGTGGGGGCTATCTAGCCAGAATATCCGACGGCACGATTCGTCGTGCGATACGGGCTCCTGTCGCAAGGGGCTACACAATATCATATGGAGATGACTCACATGCAGCTGCGCAATTTCGTGATGGCCGCCGCTATTTTCGCAGTTCCGGCCGCCGTGCAGGCTCAGGTCGTCAACGGCCCCTATGTCGGCGCCGGCGCTGGCGTGAACAAGTTTCTTGACGCGACGGTCACCAACAGCGGTGGCGCAAAGTTCGAGTCCGATGTCGGCTTCGTCGGTCTCGGCTCGGCCGGCTGGGGCTTCGGGAACGGCGTGCGTGCCGAAGTCGAAGGTGATTATCGCCAGCAGAGCAGCAAGCTGAAGTCTGGCCGGCAATCGTCCTCGTCGGTCACCATGCGCTCCTACGGCGTGATGACCAATGTGCTGTATGACATCGACCTGAAGGCGCCGGTTGTGCCGTATGTCGGCCTCGGCGCCGGCGTGCAGTGGCTGAACCTCCGTGGCTTCGGCAGCAATCAGACCTCGAAGGCGGCTGGCGCTGGCCAGGCGATCGTCGGTCTCGCGCTGCCGGTCGACAAGAACCTGTCGATCACCGCCGAAGCCCGCGCGATCAGCTTCATGGGCAATGCGAAGTTCGACGGCGCATCGGTGAAGAGCCCGGTCAACCTGTCCGGCCTCGTTGGCGTCCGTTATGCCTTCGGCGCCGCGCCGGCCGCCGCGCCGGTTCCGGCTCCGGTGCCTGCCCCGGTGGTCAAGGCCGAAGAAGCCCGCACTTACCTGGTGTTCTTCGACTGGGACAAGGCTGACCTGACGGCGCGTGCCCGCCAGATTATCGCTGACGCCGCCGGCGCCTCCTCGCGCCTTGCCGTCACCCGCATCGAAGTCGCGGGCCATGCCGACAAGTCCGGCACTGCGACCTATAACCAGGGCCTCTCGATGAAGCGCGCCCAGGTCGTCGCTGGCGAACTCGTTCGCCTCGGCGTGAAGAAGGACGCGATCGCCGTGTCCGCCTTCGGCGACACCAAGCCGCTCGTCCCGACCGCCGATGGCGTTCGCGAGCCGCAGAACCGCCGCGTCGAAATCGTTCTGAAGTAAGCACTGCCGACTTGGTGCGCTGAATGGAAACCGGCCTGCGAGGGCCGGTTTCTGTTTGTCCGGCGCACCGGTGGATACAAAAAGGGCCTGCCTGGTGGGGTATCCACCGGGCAGGCCCTTTTTGGTTCGGTGCGGGTTAGGATTTCTTTTTGACGGCCGGGGCGGGTTTCGCGACGGGGGCGGCCTGGGGCGGGCATTCGCTGATGATGAGTGCCTGCTGGATCGGCTTGCTGGCGGCGTAGGCGGGCAGGGCCTCGCCGGAGGGCAGGGCCATGACCTCGTCATACATCGGCGTGTAGATGCGGCAGAACAGGCTGCCGGCTTTGCCCGCGAGCTGGGATTGGGCGGAGATCAATTGGGTGTTGTAGTCGTCCTGGCGAGACTGGCCGCTGCGGCCATAGGCGCGGCTGAAGTAGCCGTTGAGGATCTTTTCGCTGCCGGCCAGATCGGGTTTGTACTTGGCCACCATGGCGTTGTACTGGTCCTCGGTTTTGCAGGTGATGGCGGTGAGGACCAGATGGGTGCGCAGGGCGGAGACGTCAAAGGCCATTTTTTCGGCAGGTTTGACGCAGAGCGGCGCGGTCTGGCTCGGCACCACGGGCGTGGGCGGCGGTGGCAGGAGGGCGGCTTGTGGCGCAAGTGGGGCAGGCGGCGGGGCGCATCCGGCAAGCCCGGCGGCAAGGCCGGTGACGAGAAGGACGGCATAGGTAGGGCGCATCGGAGTCTCCAGGCTGGGTATCGCAATTGGGGGATCGTTCCAAAGGCAGCATCTGCACTGGCCCGGCGTGTCGTGGCAACCTCGAAGCGGCGGTTCCGGCGCGGGGCAGCGCGGCTTATTCGCGCGGGAGGGTAGGCAGCGGGGGGCCGGTGTCCCACATTAAGGAAACGAGTTGGGAAAGGATCAACGACATGAGCTACGACACTCACGGTACGGGGCTGCAGTTGCGCTCCGAAATCAAAAGCAGCGGCGCGTTGCAGCTTTCGCTGGTGCGCATCCCCAATATCACGCCGGGGCCGGATGAGGTGGTGGTGCGGATCATGGGCTCGCCGATCAATCCGTCCGACCTCGGGCTGCTGCTCGGAATGGCGGATATGTCGACCGCGGTGCTCAGCGGATCCGCGCAGAGCCCGGTGCTGACGGCAACGGTTCCGCCGCAGTTCATGAAGGCGATGGCCGGCAGGCTCGACCAGTCGATGCCGGTGGGCAACGAGGGCGCCGGGGTTGTGGTGGCCGCCGGGGCGAATGCACAGGGGTTGATGGGCCGGACGGTCGCGATCCTGGGTGGTGCGATGTATGCGGAGTATCGGGCGATCAAAGCGTCGGATTGTTTGATGTTGCCGGCCGATGCGACGCCGGCGGAGGGGGCGAGTTGTTTCGTCAATCCGCTGACAGCGCTCGGCATGGTGGAGACGATGCGGCGCGAGGGGCATACGGCGCTGGTGCATACAGCGGCCGCATCCAACCTTGGGCAGATGTTGAACAAGATCTGCCTCAAGGACGGGATTGGCCTGGTCAATATCGTGCGCAATGCCGAGCAGGTCGCGCTGCTGCGCGGGATCGGGGCGATGCATGTGGTGGACAGTTCCGAGCCCGGATTTGCCGAGGATTTGGCGGATGCGATTGCGGCGACCGGGGCGACGCTGGCGTTCGATGCGATCGGCGGTGGGCGGTTGGCCGGGCAGATCCTGGTGGCGATGGAGGCGGCGATCAACCGCAAGGCGACGACCTATAGCCGCTACGGTTCGACGGTCCACAAGCAGGTTTATATCTATGGCGGGCTGGATATCCGGCCGACCGAGTTCAATCGCGGCTTCGGCATGGCATGGGGTATCGGCGGCTGGCTGTTGACCCCGCTGCTGCAGCGCATTGGTCCGGAGGCGACGCAGCGGTTGCGTCAGCGGGTGGCGGATGAGTTAAAGACGACTTTCGCGAGCCATTACACGGCGGAGATTTCTCTGGCTGAGGTGCTCAATCCGGCGATGATTGCGGAATACAACAAACGGGCGACGGGGTTGAAATATCTGATCAATCCGGCGAAGGGAGTTTAAGGAAAAAAGCGCTTCTTTTTTGTAAAAAAGAAGCAAAAAACTTTTATCCGTTCGGTTAGTTTGGTGGAGCCGGTGTTTATCGGTTGAGCCGATCTTCGAGAGAAGAGCCTTGACGGAGAAAGTTTTTTTGCTTCTTTTTTTTCAAAAAAAGAAGCGCTTCCTCCCCTTCAAGCCAGAGCAATCCCCGGATGGCGCCGTGCGCGCCGCATCGTGACACTGCGGGCATCAGCAATGGAGATGACGATGTGCGCGATCGATGACGTCCGCTGGGAGATCGTGGTTCGGCGCGAGGCCGCGGGGTTTCTGTATGCGGTGACGACGATGGGCATCTACTGCAAGCCGGGTTGCCCGTCGCCTGTGCCGAAGCGCGTCAATGTGCGGTTTTTCGCCGATGTGGCGGCGGCGGAGGCAAGCGGGTTCCGCGCGTGCAAGCGGTGCGATCCGAAGGGGGAGCGGCTGGCGATTGCGCTGGCGGTGGTGCGCGATGCCTGCGCGTATATCGAGGCGGAGCCGGCGATTCCGTCGCTGGATCGGTTGGCGGCGCGGTCCGGCTATTCGAAGTTCCATTTCCTGCGGCTGTTTCGCGAGCACACCGGCCTGACGCCGCGGAGTTATGCCGAGGGGGTGCGGGCGCGGCGGCTGCAGGCGGCGCTGCGTGGGGGCGCGCGGGTGGTCGATGCGGTGGCGCAAGCGGGGTTTGGGTCGGAATCGCGGGTGTACGAGGACACCGGCAAATTGTTGGGCATGACGCCGGGGGCATTGCGGCGCGGGGGCGCGGGGGAGACGATCCGCACGGCGCTGGCGGATTGTCCGTTCGGGCGGTTGTTGGTGGGGGCGACGCAAGCGGGGGTGTGTTTCCTCGGCTTTGCCGAGCCGGATGATGCGTTGCTCGGCGATTTGCGCGCGCGGTTTCCCAAGGCGGTGATCGAGGCGGATGATGCGGCGTTGACGGAGACGGTGCGCGTCATCGTAGGCTTCATGAAGGAGCCGAAAGGGGCGCTCGATCTGCCGCTCGATTTGAGGGGCACGGCGTTTCAGGTGCGGGTGTGGGAGACGTTGCGGCGCATTCCGCCCGGCGAGACGCGGACCTATGGCGCGCTGGCGAAGATGGTGGGCAATCCCGCGGCGATCCGGGCGGTGGCGCGCTCATGCGCGACCAATCCGGTGTCGCTCGCGGTGCCGTGCCATCGGGTGGTGGGGGCGGACGGGGATTTGACGGGGTATCGCTGGGGGGTGCCGCGCAAGGCTGCGCTGCTGCGGGCGGAGCAGACTGCCGCTGCGAAAGAGCGCGGCTCCTGATCTAACGCTTTGTTTGATCGTCTGATTCAGACTTTTGGCGATTCCGCCAAAAATCATCAGGCTGCGGGAGCAGGATGCCTTCTGATAGGCGAAGGCATCCTGCTCCCGCTCTTTGTTTCATCGCCTGATTCAGATTTTTGGCGATTCCGCCAAAAATCATCAGGCTCTAGCCCGCCAGCGCCGCGATCAGTTTGCGCGCCTTGGCGGCGACGATGTCGGCGGTGTCGCCGGGTTTGTAGATCGACGAGCCGACGCCGAACCCGGCGGCTCCGGCTGCGCGCCAGGCGGGGATGGTGGCGGCCTCGACGCCGCCGACCGGGAGGATCGCCGTGCCGGGCGGCAGGACGGCGCGCATCGCCTTCAACACGGCGGGCGAGGCGGCCTCGGAGGGGAAGAGTTTCAGGCCGTCGGCGCCGAGGTCGAGCATGGTAAAGGCCTCGGTGGGGGTGAAGAAGCCGGGGCAGGCGAGCAGCCCGCGGGTTTTCGCCTCCTGAACGACGGCGCCCGCGGCATGGGGGGTGACGATAAGGCGGCCGCCGGCATCGGCGATTTCGCCGACCTGGCGTGCCGTCATCACCGTGCCGGCGCCGATCAGCATGCGCCCGCCATAGCGTGCGGCGAGTCGGCCGATGCTATCGACCGGGTCGGGCGAATTGAGCGGGACTTCGACGATTGCGATGCCGGCCTCGTCGAGGGCGGCGGCGATGTCGAGGCATTCGTCGGGTTTGACGCCGCGCAGGATGGCGACGATCGGGTTGCGGGCCAGCCAGTCCTTGAGCCCGTCGGGTTTCATCGCCATGGCGCGGAGGCTCCGATGCTGTGCAGGCCGCGCGCGGCGGCCTCGCTGTCTTCGATCACGGGGGTGCCGCCGGCGCGAGTGATGGCGCGGGCGTAGAGGGCGCACAGGGGCGCGGCGCCGATGAGGTGAACAATGCCGCCCCGGGGCAGGGCGGCGCGGACCTCGTGGCCGATCAGCAGGCCCGACAGGTAGGAGCCGCTTTCATCCGCGCCCAGGCGATTGAACAGGCCGAGGCTGCGCACGCCGAACAGGTGGTTGAGCAGGTGGCCCGGGTCTTCGGCGCGGGCGAGGCCTCGCTCGAAGGCCAGCGCGTCGTTCGGCGCGTCGTTCATCATGCGGCCGAGGATGGTCGCATTGCGCATGGCGGCAAAGGCCTCGCCGCTGAAATAGGTGCGGAACGACGCGATGCGGCCATGCGCGACCTGCGCCCATTTGGAGTGGCTGCCGGGCAGGCAGGCGGTGGCTTCGGCGGTGTTGGCGAGGACGCCGATGATCTGGGTTTCCTCGCCGCGCATCACTTCGGGGGTGCCGGCGGCGTCGGAGTCGCTGAGGCCGGGGACGAGCAGGGCATCGGCGCCATCGAATGGCACGCGCACGAGGGCTGCGGCAATGTCGGCGGCGCCGGCGGGGCAGGGGAGATAGGGGGCCTCGATCCAGCCTTGCCGGCTGCCGATCATGCCGCTCAGCAGGATGCGGCGTTCGCCGTTGGCGAGCCAGGGGGCGATGGTGCCGCGCAGGGCGCCGGCGAAGTCGCCGTCGGTGACGCTCAGGATGCCGCCTTGCGTGGCAATGCGCTCGATCACCTGGCCCGCCGCATCCAGCCGATACGCCCGCAGGCTGCTTGTGCCCCAGTCAACGCCGATCATCGTCATCCTCCATTGCTGCGCCAAACTAGCCCGGGACCGACAATGGGGAAACCGTGTGGCACCGCGCGATTGCCTCTGGACGCGCTGCGCCGATGGCCGATGATAGGGCCAATCCAACCATGAAGGTTTGCCCCATGTCACGCCTGATCGACCGCCGCCATCTGGCCCTTTCCTCGACCGCCCTTGCTGCCAGCGCGGCTCTGCCGGGCGCGGCCGATGCGCAGGCCCGCAAGGTGCTGATCATCGCGTCCAACCAGGATGTGCCGAATTTCGATCCGCATGTCGCGACCGGGTATTCGTCCGCCATGCTGCTGCGCAATGTCTACGACTCGCTGGTGCGCGTGGAGGGCAGCCCGGTGCGCGCGGTGCCGCATCTGGCGGAGTCCTGGACGGTGTCGGCCGATGGGCTCGAATATGTCTTCAAGCTCAACCCGGCGGCGAAGTTCCATGACGGCACGCCGGTCGATGCGGCCGCCGTGCACTATTCGTTTGCGCGCATCCTGCGCCAGGCCAAGGGCAACAGCTGGATGATCGCCGGCATCGTCGGGCCGCAATCGGTTTCGGTGGTCGATCCGACGACGGTGCGCTTCCGGCTGCTGACGCCCTATGCGGCGTTCCTGCAGGTGCTGCCGTGGCAGTGGATCGTCAACCCGAAGGAGGTCGAGGCGAACAAGGGGGCGGATGACGGGCAGACCTATCTGCGCGCCACCATCGCCGGCTCCGGCGCCTTCCGCATCAAGCGGGCTGAGCCGGGCAATCTCTACGAGTTCGAGCGGGTGGCGAACGGCTGGAAGACCGGGGGCGGCAATCTCGCCGGTGCGATCTGGCGCATCGTGCGCGAAACATCGAGCCAGCGCCTCGCGGTGCAGCGTGGGGACGCGCATATCGCGGTCGACCTGACATCGGAGGACATGGACGCCCTCAAGGGCAAGCCCGGCGTCACCCTCATCATGGAGAGCGAATTCCGCACCTTCTCCATCAAGATGAACACCGAGTTCGGCCCGCTGAAGGACATCAACCTGCGCAAGGCGATCTCCTACGCCTACGACTATCAGGCGATGGCGGACACCGCGGGCTACGCCGATCTGATGGTGGGGCCGCTGCCCAACGGGATTTTCGGGCATGACCCGGCGCTGCCGGTCTATCGGACCGATCTTGCCAAAGCCAAGGAGTTCCTCGCCCGCTCCGCCACGCCGAACGGCGGGATGAAGCTCAACATGGTCTATGTGTCTGGCCTGGAGCAGGAGCGCCGCTTCGGCCTCGTGCTGCTCGATGCGTTGAAGAAGCTCAATATCGAGCTCGATATCCGCGCTCTGGTATGGCCGGATATCGTGGCCACCGCGAAGTCTCCCGAGACGACGGCCGATTTCTATCCGGTCTATCAAACCGCCAATTATGGCGACCCTGACAATATCGCCTTCGCGGCCTATCACTCCTCGCGCAACGGCGGCTGGCAGAACCCGGTGTATCACTCGGCGCGGGTGGATGCGTTGATCATGCAGGCGCGCGCCGAAACCGACGAGACCAAGCGCAAGGGTCTCTATCTCGACTTCCAGCAGCAGGTGGTGGCCGATGCGCCGGATATTTTCGGCGTGCTGGAAAAGCGCAAGCTGGCGCTGCGCAGCGAGGTCGGCGGCTTCGTGTTCACGCCGGTGGCGTCCAATGCGATCGAGCTGTTCGGGCTCTCGTTGAAGTAGGGGCGCGCAAGGTCGTCTGATGCTGCGCTTCATCCTCCGACGGCTGGTGCTGCTGGTGCCGGTGCTGGTCGGGCTGTCGCTGCTGGTGTTCGCGATCTCCCACCTGCTGCCTGGCGACCCGGTGGCGCTCGCCGCCGGGCCGCAAGCGACGCGGGAGGAGATCGCGGCACTGGCGCGGGAGTTCGGCACTGATCGCTCATTGCCCGTGCAGTACTGGTCCTACGCGAGCGGGCTGCTGCGCGGGGAGTGGGGGCGCTCGGTGCTGACGCGGCGGCCGGTGTGGGAGGATTTGCGGATCTACCTGCCGGCGACGCTCGAACTCGTGGTGGCGGCGATGGCGATGGCGGTTCTGCTGGGCATTCCGGCGGGCCTGCTGTCGGCGATCTATGTCAACCGCTGGCCGGATTATCTGTCGCGGCTGGCCTCGCTCGGCGCAATTTCGATGCCGCGGTTCTTCCTCGGGCTGTTGTTGCAGATCGGTTTTGCGATGGAACTCGGCTGGCTGCCGCTCGACGGGCGCTATCCCCTGATCGAGGAGCCGCCGCGCTTCGTCACCGGGTTCCTGACGATCGATGCCATGCTGGCGCTGAACGGCCAGGCGCTGATGCTGGCGTTGCTGCATCTCTGCCTGCCCGCCTTCGCCATGAGCCTCTCGCCGCTGGCCACCATCACGCGGATGATGCGGGCGGCGACCATCGAGGTGTTGCAGCAGGATTATGTGCTGACCGAGCGGGCGCTGGGCCTGCCGCGCCGGCTGATCCTGTTCAAATACGTCGCGCGCAACGCGATGTCGTCGAGCCTGACGGTGATCGGCCTTTATTTCGGCTGGCTGCTCGGCGGCTCCGTGCTGGTCGAGACGGTGTTCGACTGGCCCGGCGTTGGGCTTTACGCGACGAAGGCGATCGTGACGCAGGATTTCATGCCGGTGATGGGCGTTACCTTGGCGATCGGGGTGGTGTTCGTGCTGGTCAACCTGTTGATCGACATCCTGTATGGGCTGCTCAACCCCAAGGTGCGGCTGCAATGAGCGGAACCGGGCACCAGCCGCAAGCGCAGGCGTTCCGGCGGGCGATGTATCGTTTCGGGCACTCCTGGCTGTCGATCGCCGGGCTGGTGATCGTCGTGGCGCTGATTCTGACGGCGGTGCTCGGGCCCGCGCTGGTGCCGTATCCCGAGCATGTCGCCGGCGCCATCCGCACCGCGGCCCGGTTCCAGCCCCCTTCGTCGCGGGCCTGGTTCGGGACCAACGAGGTCGGCCAGGATGTGTTTTCGCTGACCGTTGCGGGCTCGCGGGTGTCGTTGCTGGCGGGGCTCGGCGTGGTGCTGCTGGGGGCGGCGATCGGCACGCTGGTGGGCGCCGTGGCCGGTTATGCCGGCGGCTGGGTGGACGAGGCGCTGATGCGGCTGACCGACCTGATGCTGACCTTGCCGTCCCTCATCCTGGCGATGGCGATCGCTGCCGCGTTGGGGCCGGGGCTTGGCAACATGGTGTTCGCGATCGCGATGTCATGGTGGCCCGGCTTTGCCCGCCTGGTGCGCGGCGAGGTGCTCGCCAAGCGGGAGGAGGCGTTCGTGCTGGCGGTGCGCGCGCTTGGCGCGGGTCCCGCGCGCATCCTGGGGCGGCATATCCTGCCCAACATCATCTCGCCCATCATCGTCAAAATGTCGCTCGACATGGGGTTTGCGATCTTGACGGTCGCCTCCCTCGGCTTCGTCGGCATCGGTGTCAAGCCGCCGACGCCGGAATGGGGTTCGCTGCTGTCGCTGGCGCGGGGCTATGTGCCGGATTACTGGTGGACCGCGATTTTCCCGGGCTGCGCGATATTCCTCGCCGTGTTCGGCTTCAACCTGCTGGGCGATGGGCTGCGCGACGTGCTTGACCCCAAGACGCGGCGCTGAGCATGGCACTGCTTGAAATCGAGAACCTGCACCTCGCCATGCGCTCCTTCGAGGGCGAGGCGCATGTGCTGAACGGCATCGACCTCGCGCTGGAGCAGGGCGAGATCTGGGGCCTGGTGGGCGAGACCGGCTGCGGCAAGTCCCTGACGGGGCTGTCGATCTCCCGCCTCGTGGCAAGCCCGCCAGCCCGCTACACGGCCGGCGCCATCCGCTTCGCCGGGCAGGACCTGCTGCGGGCCGACGAGGCGGCGATGCAGCGCTTGCGCGGCCGGCGCATCGGCATGATCTTCCAGGATCCGACGACCAACCTCAATCCGGTGTTCCGCATCGGCGAGCAGATGATCGACGTCGCCCTCCACGCCGCCGGCACCGATCCGTCGATCCTCGGCCTGCAAGCGGACGCTTCGCGCAGCGCCCGTCGCAAGGCGGCCCGGGCGCTGGCCATCCATATGCTCGATCGCGTCGGCATCGCGCGGGCTTCGGAGCGGATCGACGATTATCCGCACCAGTTCTCGGGCGGCATGCGCCAGCGCGTGCTGATCGCCATGGCGCTGATCGGTCGGCCCGACCTGCTGATCGCGGATGAGCCGACCACGGCACTCGATGTGTCGGTGCAGGCGCAGATCCTGCGGCTGTTGCATGATCTGGTCCTCGCCGATGGGCTCACGGTTCTGATGATCACCCATAATCTCGGCGTTGTGGCGCAGCTCTGCACCCATGTGGCCGTGATGTATGCCGGCAATATCGTGGAAAGCGGTACGACGCGGGCCGTTTTCAAGCGCCCGGCGCACCCCTACACGCGCGCCCTGATCGCCGCCGTGCCAACCGCGCGCAGCGTCCGCGGCCGGTTGCAGGGCCTGGCGGGCAGCGTGCCGAGCCTGATCGATGCGCCGCCGGGCTGCCGTTTCGCCTCGCGCTGCGCAGCGGCCCAGGCCGATTGCACGGCCGGCACGCCGCCTGCGCGCGAGATCGGGCCTGGCCACCGCGTCGCTTGCCTGCATCTGGCGGAGGCCGCGCCATGACCCTCGAAATCATCGGCCTGACCAAGCGCTACAAGGGCGGTGTGCTGGCCCTCGATGACGTGTCGCTCGAGCTGCGCACCGGGGAGAGTTTCGGCCTGATCGGCGAATCGGGTTCGGGCAAGACCACGCTCACCCGGTGCATCCTCGGCCTTGAGCCCGCCACATCGGGGCAGATCCGCTACGATGGCGTTGAACTCACCCGGCTCAGCGGCGCCGCCTTGCGCCGGATGCGGGCGCGCATCCAGATCGTCTTCCAGGATCCCTACGCCTTGCTCAATCCGCGGATGAGCGCGCACGACATCATCGCCGAACCCATGATCATCCATCGCGCCACCATCGGGCTCGACGGCAAGGGGCGGACGGCGCGGGTGGTCGAATTGCTGTCTCTCGTCGGGCTCAACGAGACCCATCTCTACCGCCGCCCGCACGAATTCTCGGGCGGCCAGCGCCAGCGCATCGGCATCGCCCGCGCGCTTGCCGTCGGGCCGGAACTGCTGATCTTGGATGAACCGACCTCGGCGCTCGACGTCTCCGTGCAGGCGCAGGTGCTGAACCTGCTGCATGATCTGCAGACACGCCTGCGCATGACCTACCTCTTCGTGACCCACGATCTCGGCGTTGTCCGTACGGTTGCGGATCGTCTGGCATTGATCCATCGCGGGCGCATCGTGGAGCAGGGGGAGACCGAGACCGTTTTCCGGTCACCGGCCTCCGACTATGCACGCATGTTGCTGGCAGCGATGCCGGAACCGGATCCGGACCTGTCGCCGTTTCATCGCCAGCCCGAAGTCTCAGCGCCCGAAGTCTCAGCGCCCGAAGTCTCAGCGCCCGAAGTCTCTGTGATCGACCCGTGATCCGCTACTTGGCGGCGGAACGGGCGATGGAACTGATATCGGGCCGGGGGCGGCCGGAGGCGAGGCCGATTTCGTGGTCCTGGGCAGCGATGATGGTTTTGGCAGGCTCGTCGCCGTCAAGCCCGGTGAGAGCGGTGGCGGGAACGCGGCGGTTGGAACTGCGGGTGCCGTCGACATAGTAGACGTCAAAAGCAACGAAGCTGGTTTCGATCTTACGCCTGGGCGGGGCCATTGTCATCTCCTTCGCTCGGCAGGTCGCCGCGCTCGCGCTCGGCCTTGCGCCGGGCGGTCTCTTCATCCTGCTCGCGCAGTTTGGCCTCTTTTTTCGCCAGTTTTGCGCGGTCCCGCTCGGCGCGCTGCTGGTTGTAGTTGACTTTGAAGGCCATGGGATCCTTCCTTCTGGATGGGGTCAGCTCTTGCGAAGCTGGCTTTCGCGGACGACACGCTCATGGCTGTCGCTCTGATGCTTGATCCGGTACTGCAGGTCCGACGTCTCGCTCGGGAGATGCCGGACAACGGTATAGACGCCACGAGGCACGTTGCCGTCGAGGCGCCCCGGGGAGAATTCGACGCGTTCTCCCACAGTGTAGCGGTGCGCGGCCATGCCTGCTCCTCACGATGGGTTCAGTACTGCGTCAAGGCGTGCTGCCGCCGCGCGAACACGGCGGCAGCAAAAGGCGTCAGCTATCCTTGAGATTGACCGCAGAGACCTTGCCCTGCTGGCCGCGCTCGAGATCAAAGCTAACCTTCTGGCCTTCCTTCAGAGTCAGGCCGGCGCGCTCGACGGCGGAGATATGCACGAACACATCCTTGCTGCCATCATCGGGCTGAATGAAACCGAAGCCTTTGGTGGTGTTGAACCACTTGACCGTACCAACTGACATATCTGCATAACCTTGCATGCCGGCGACCCGCGATATGCGGACCGTATTGATTTTCGAAGAGGGGGGAACCGGATGCGTAATGCACCGCAAGCTTTTGCGGTCAGCCCAGGCCGAAAAGTGCCGAGACCGCTATATGGACGCTCTTGCCCGAAATAGCCAGGGAAAGCGTAACTTTTCCCTTCAGCGTTTATACCTGCGCTGCAACAGCATGCTGCCGGCCATCGTCAGCCCCAATGTGACGAACAGCAGGATGAACGCCAAAGCCGCCCCGAACGGCCAATTTGTCGTGCGCACGAACTGGTCGTAGACCGCCGGCGCCATCATCTTGAACCGCGCACCGCCGAGCAGCACAGGGGTGGCATACGCGTTCATGCACAGGATGAACACCAGCGCCGAGCCCGCCGCAACGCCGGGCAGGCTGAGCGGCAGCACCACGCGGCAAAACACCGTGAACGGCCGCGCCCCCAAATTCTGCGCCGCCTCCTCCGCATTGACCGGGATGCTCTCGATCACCGAGGCCAGGGTCAGGATCATGTAGGGCAACACGACGGTGACGATGCCGACGATCACCGCGCCCTGGGTATACATCATCTCGACGCCGCTGAACCCCATCGCCTTGAGCGATGCATTCAGCACCCCGGAATTGCCGAGCAGCGTCATCCACCCGGCTGCCCGCACCACATTGCCCACCATCAGCGGAAAGACCGTCAGCAGCGTGAGCGGTCCCTTCCACTTGCCCTGCATCCGCGCCAGCACATAGGCGGCGGGGAAGCCGAGGATGAGCGCGATGACAGTCGCCTCGAACGCCACCGTCAATGTCGTGCGCAGCACCGCCCAGTAGTACGGATCGCTGACGGCAGCCAGGTAGTTGGCCGGCGTCACCGCCGCGATCATCAGTTCGGTCGGGCTGTACAGGTTCAACGAATAGCGAAACAGCAGCGCCATCGGCGCGACCATCATCGCAAACACCAGCAATACCGCAGGGAGGAGAAGGCCCGCCATGTGCTAGATCGCTCTCATGCTCAGCCCTTGAACGCCTTGTTCCAGAACTCCAGGATCTTCGGGTTGAACTGCGCCTGCGCCTCGTAGTCCGGAATGCGGAACTTCGCCTTGTCGGCCTCCGAGAAGCTGATCCCGGCCGCCAGCTCCGGCGAGAGGTTCGCATTGGCGACGGTCGGGCCGTAGCCCATCTTGTCCGCGAAACCGAGCTGCGCCGAAGGGTCGAGCATGGCATCCAGATAGGCCCAGGCGTTGTCCTTGTTCTGCGCGTTCCTCGGCACCGCGGCCTCGAAAATCACCGGGATCGCGCCTTCCTCCGGCACTGTATGCGCCAGCTTGATGCCGCTTTTTTTCCACATGAATGCGCGCGCCAGCCACATCGGCGCGATCCACACATCCTCGGCCTTCATCGCCTGGACGAGTTGCTCATGCGAGGGAAACAGCTTGGGATCGAGCTTCTTGAGGTCGAGCAGCGCCTTCTTGGCCGGCTCCCAGTCGCTCATCGAACCGCCATGGGCAATCGCCGCCCCCATCGTAACCACGCCGTAGTTCAGGTCCGGAATGGCGACGCGGCCCTGGTATTTCGGGTTCCACAAATCGGCGAACCCCTTGGGGGGCGTGCTGATCTTGTCCGGATTGTAGATGATCACCTGGGCGGAGACGATGTGCGGAATGCAGTACGGCTTGCGCAGCGAGGCAATGATGTTCCCGCTATTGGCAAGCCTGTCGAACGGCACCGGCTCAAGCACGTTGAGCAGGCTCATCTGATACATATCGGCATCGCCGAGATGCACCACATCCATGCTGCCGCGCCGTGCGCTGCGCTCGGCGGTCAGCTTGGTCTTGCGGGTGTCCTGCGAACCCAGATCCTGCGTGACCTCGATGCCGCGCGGGTCCAGCACGGGCTTTTCGACATTGCGGCTCAGCAGCTCGCCATAATCCCCGCCCCACGTCGCAACCGTGACGGACCCTGCCGCATGTGCGCGCGAGACGAAGGGGGCGGCAAGTGCGCCCCCCATCAGCAAGCGACGGCTGATCACGCCTTGAATTCCTTGTTCCACCAGTCGAGCAGCGCCGCCGTTTCCTTGGCGAGATAGGCGAAATCGGGATACTTCATCGCCGCCGTCTCAGCGTCGGTGAAGCCGATCTCCTTCATCAGCGGCCCCGGCACATTGGCGTTGTCGGTGGTCGGCGCATACGACATCTTCTCGGCAAACGCGTTCTGGGCGCGCGGCTCCAGCATGGCGTTCAGATAGGCCAGCCCATTGGCCTTGTTCGGCGCGTTCTTGGTCACCGAGGCGCCCGACACATAGGCGATCGGGCCTTCCGACGGCACGGCGGTCGCCATGTTGATGCCGCCCTTTTTCCAAAACACGCCGCGCGCCAGCCACATCGGCCCATACAGCACCTCGTCGGTCTTCATCCCCGTGGCAAACGCCTCGTTGGACGGGTAGATCCGCGGATTGGCCGCCTTCTTCAACTCCATCAGCGCCTTCTTGCCGCGCGTGAAGTCATCCATCGGGCCGCCATGGGCAAGATTGGCGAGCATGATGACGTAGAGATACTGGATGTCGATCAGCCCGAGCTTGCCCGCGTTCTTGCTGTCCCACATGTCGATGAAGCCCTTGGGGGCGGCCATCTTGGCGGGATTATAGACCATCACCTTGCCCGAGATGATATGCGGGATCGAATAGGCCGTGCGATACGCCTTGGGCACGTGCTTGAGGTTGGGCACGTTCTCCTCGGTGATCGGCTCCCACACGCCGAGCTGGGACATCGTGTAAAGATCGATATCCGACAGGCAGGCGACATCCATCGCACCGCGGCGCGCATTGCGCTCGGCGGTGATCTTGGCGCGCCGCGCATCCTGGTTGCCAACATCCTGCAACACCTCGGTGCCGGCCGGTGCCAGCAGCGGCTTGTCGATGTTGTCGGCCAACAGGGCCGCATAATCGCCCCCCCAGGTGCCGACAATCACCTGCCCGGCGGCGCGGGCGTTCGGGGCGAGGGTTGCGGCAGCGGCGGTGCCGAGCAGGGTGCGGCGGCCAAGTTTCAGGGTCATGCAAGCTCTCCGTTGGGTTCAGGGCTGAGCAGACGGCCGGCACGACCGGCCCAATCGAGGTGAACGACATCGCCGGGCGCAAGCCCGCGCAGCCTGTCGCCCGGGGTAGGCGTGGGGCGGGTGACCAGCACCGTGCCCGCATCGGTTTCGACATGCCAGTCGGTCAGACCGCCGAGATAAGTCACCATCCCGATCCGGCCAGGCAGAAGTCCAGCCTGCACGTCGATCAAAACCCGCTCCGGGCGCACCACCATGGCGGCGGCCTGGCCGGGCACGCCGCCGTCGCACGGCAACGCGATGGCGCCGGCGCGCAAGATGCCCGGCGTCTCCACCGTGCCGTGGAAGATGTTGCAGCGGCCGAGAAACCCCGCCACGAACAAATCCGCCGGCCGCTCATACAGTTCCTCCGGCGGCCCGATCTGGCAGACCCGGCCATGGTTCATCACCACCATCCGGTCAGCCATCGTCAGCGCCTCCTCCTGGTCGTGCGTCACGAACAGGGTGGTGAGGCCAAGCCGCTGCTGCAGCGCGCGGATTTCGACCCGCACCTCGGCGCGCAACCTGGCATCGAGATTGGACAGCGGCTCATCGAGCAGAAACACCCCGGGGTTGACCACCAGCGCACGGGCCAGTGCCACGCGCTGCTGCTGCCCGCCCGAGAGCTGGGCGATCCGCCGCTCCGCATAGCCATCAAGCCGCACCAGGCGCAGCGCCTCGGCAATCCGCGGCCCGCGCTCGGCCTTCGGCACCCGGCGCATCTCAAGCCCAAAGCCGACATTCTCCGCCACCGTCATATGCGGAAACAGCGCATAGCCCTGGAACACCATCCCGGTGTCCCGCGCATAAGGCGGCGCCTTCGTCACATCGGTGCCCCCGATCACGATCCGCCCCTCGGTCGGCGCGATGAAACCCGCCACCATCCGCAGCGTCGTCGTCTTGCCGCAGCCAGACGGGCCGAGCAAGGCCACCAATTCGCCCTGCTCCACCGCAAGATCGACCCGATCGACCGCCACCGTCGGGCCATACATCTTGCGCAGCCCCTCCAACACAAGACGCGTCACAACACCATCCCCCCGCGCATCACGACACCATCTCCCCGCGCATCACGACACCATCTCCCCGCGCGTCACGACACGACCCGCGACAGGTTCACATAGCGATCCGTAATCAGCATCAGCGCCCCGATCAGCACAATCTGGATCGTGGCGACAGCCGCAAGCGTGGGATCGATCCGGAATTCGAGATAATTGAGCATTTCCACCGGCAAGGTCGAACGGCCGGGGCCGACGAGAAGAAGAGAGAGTTCGAGGTTCTCGAAACTCTGGATGAAACTGAACAGCGCCCCCGCCACCACCCCCGAGCGCATCATCGGCAGCGTGATACGGCGAAACACCGTCCACGGCCGCGCACCCAGATTGGCCGCCGCCTCCTCCGCCGCCGGGCCAATTCCCTGCAACGAAGCCGCCACCAGCCGCACCGTCCACGGCACCGTCAACAACACATGCGCCGCAATCAGCCCAGGCAACGTCGCGCGGATATCCACGTCGATCACGTTCTCGACCTCGACGAAAAACACATAAAGCGCCGTGCCCAGCACCACCCCCGGCACCGCCAGCGGGCTCAGCATCAACGCGCCCAGCGCCTCCTTGCCCGGAAACCGTGCCCGCACCAGCGCATAGGCCGCCGCCGTGCCGATTGTCACACCAAGGACGGCGGCGATCAGCGCGAGCTGCAGCGAATTCACGAAACCGCGGGCAAACTGCTTCTTGTCCCAGGCATTCACATACCAGCGCCATGTGTAGCCCTCAGGCGGGAAGGAGACCACTTCCTGGTCAAAAAAACTCAGCCACATCACGGCAAGCATCGGCAGCAGCACGGACGCGAACACCGCGCCGACCCCGCCTCGCCATAGTATCGCGCGCACCATCCTCATACCGCATCGTGCGATTTCAGGGGGGCGGAGGCAAGGGCAAGAATGCCGAATTCCTGCTTCTCGTGCCGCCATTTCTGGACCAGGGGACACCATCGCTCACCGACCTGCTGCTGCGCTCCGTCCCGCACCGCATCACCCATCTGCCAGCCCCCTCTTTCACTTCCGTCAAGTCACTTCTAGAACGGCTCAGGTCCAGGAACGCGTGAAGCGAAAAGTGAGTGTCCATGTCTGATCCCATTCTCGTCGAAATCACCCGCGGCAGCCTCGTCGAGTCGGCCCATCACGGTTCCGCCGCCGTGATCGACGCCGACGGCAAGGTGGTGTTCTCCGCCGGCGACATCGATGCCGCCATCTTCCCCCGCTCCGCCGTCAAGTCGATGCAGGCGCTGCCCCTGGTCGAGAGCGGCGCCGCCGCCCGCCTGGCCCTCTCCGACGCCGAAATCGCGCTCGCCTGCTCCTCGCACAACGGCGAGGACATCCACGCCGAAACTGCCGCCTCCATGCTCGCCAAAGCGGGCCGCAGCGTCGCCACCCTCGAATGCGGCTGGCACTGGCCGAGCCATGACGCCTCCGCCCGCGCCCTGTCGGCCAAGGGCCTGGTGCCGAGCGCGCTCCACAACAACTGCTCCGGCAAGCATTCCGGCTTCGTCTGCCTCGCCTGCGACCGCGGCGATGACCCCAGCGGCTATATCGGCCCCGATCACCCCACCATGCGCCAGGTCACGGCCGCCCTCTCGGAGATGACCGGCACCGTGCTCGACGCCCGCAACCGCGGCACCGACGGCTGCTCGATCCCCACTTTCGCCATCCCGCTGCGCGGCCTCGCCCACGGCTTCGCCCGCTACGGCACCGGCACCGGCATGGCCCCCGACCGCGCCACCGCCGCTGCCAAAATCCGCGCTGCCGTCACCGCCAACCCGATGATGATCGCCGGCACCGGCCGCTTCGATACGAAAATGATACAAGCCATGGGCGCCCGCGTCTTCTGCAAAGGCGGCGCCGAAGGCGTCTTCTGCGCCAGCCTGCCCGAACTCGGCTACGGCATCGCCGTGAAATGCGACGACGGTGCCGGCCGCGCCGCCCAGGTCGTCGGCGCCGCCCTCATCGAGCGCCTGCTGCGCCCCGAGGGTGCCGCCGCCGAAGCAGTCGGCAAACTCGCCCGCCCCGCCATCACCAACTGGAACAAGATCCACGTTGGCGAGATGCGACCCGCCGCCACCTTGCGCTAACCCCGACCGTGTTCACTCTTCGTCAACCTCAAAGGGAGACCAGCCTATGAAAACCAGCCGGCTATTGCTCGGGATCGGCCTTGCGGCCTTCGCCGCAATGGCGATGCCCGCCAAGGCGGAGGTCGTGTTCAAATGGGCCAACGATGGCGACGTGCGCGCCATGGACCCCAACACGCTCGACGAAACCGTCCAGAACTCCTTCCTCGGCAACATCTACGAGCCGCTCGTCCGCCGCAACCGCAAGCTCGAAGTCGAGCCCGCTCTGGCCGTCAGCTACGAGCAATCCGGCCCCACCACGTGGCGCTTCCATCTCCGCCCCGGCGTGAAGTGGCAGGACGGCACCGCCTTCACCGCCGATGACGTGCTGTTCTCCTATCAGCGCATCACCTCCAAAACCTCGCAGACCAGCGGCAACGTCTCCACCGTCGCCGGTGTCCGCAAAATCGACGCCCTCACCGTCGAATTCGATACCAAAGGGCCGGACCCCATCCTGCCCAGCGAATTCACCAACTTCCCGATGCTGCCCAAGCATTGGATGGAGGCGAACAACGCCGCCACCCCCGTCATCATCGGCCAGGGCGAGAACTTCGCGCTGCGCAACGCCATGGGCACCGGCGCCTTCAAGCTGGTCTCCCGCGAGGCCGACCGCAAAAACGTCCTCGAACGCAACCCCGCCTGGTGGGACAAGGTCGAGCACAACCTTGACCGCGTTGAATTCACCGTCATCTCCTCCGCCGCCACCCGCGTTGCCGCCCTGCTCTCCGGCGAGATGGACATGATCTATTCCGTCCCCCCGCAGGATATCGACCGGATCAAGCAGGCCCCCGGCATCAAGATCATCCAGGGCCCGGAACTGCGCACCATCTATCTCGGCATGGACCAGGCCCGCGACGAACTCCTGTTCTCCAACGTCAAGGGCAAGAACCCCTTCAAGGACCTCCGGGTACGCCAGGCCTTCGCCCTCGCCATCGACGAGGAAGCCATCGTCAGCCGCGTCATGCGCGGCCAGGGCCGTGCCACCTGGATGATGTGGGGCCCGGGCGTGAACGGCTACAACGCCGCCCTCGACGTCCGCCCCAAGGTCGACATCGCCAAGGCCAAGGCCCTGCTCGCCGAAGCCGGCTACCCCAACGGCTTCGAAGTCACGCTCGACTGCTCCAATGACCGCTACATCGCTGACGAACAGATCTGCGTCGCATTGTCGGCCATGTATGCCCGCATCGGCGTCAAGGTGAACGTCTTCGCCCGCACCAAGGTGAAGTTCTTCGCCGACATCGCCTATCCGGACTACAAAACCAGCTTCTACATGCTGGGCTGGACCCCCTCCACCTACGACGCGGACAACGTGATCCGTGATCACATCGTCTCGCGCAGCAAGAAACTCTCGGTCGGCAACGCCACCGGCTACTCCAGCAGCCGGATCGACGATCTCGAAGAAAAGATCGCCGCCGAACTCGACCAGAAAAAGCGCCAGGGCTACATCGACGAAGTCACCAAAATCCTGCAGGACGAAGTGGGCTACATCCCGCTGCACCAGCAAGGCATCACCTGGGCCTCGCGCGACACCATCGAACTGACCCAACCCGCGGACAACTCGTTCCCGATGCGCTGGGTTCGCAAGAAGTAAGTCGAGCCAGGAAGGGGAAGCGCTTCTTTTTTTGAAAAAAAAGAAGCAAAAAAACTTTCCCCCTTAAGGTCCTTCGGATGGAGAGGGGCGAAGCCATGCAATCGCCCCTCTCGCCATCCGTCTCCCCCCAATCCACAAAACTTTGATCCCGCCGAGCAGCACGCTATACAGGCAGCATGAGCCAGACCCTGACCCTGGACGCCGCCGGCGAAATCGCCCGGCGGCGTACCTTTGCCATCATCTCCCATCCCGATGCCGGCAAGACCACGCTGACCGAGCACCTGCTGCGTGCCGGCGGTGCGATCCAGCTTGCCGGCAACGTCCGCGCCAAAGGCGAGCGCCGCCGCACCAGGTCCGACTGGATGGGCATCGAGCGCGACCGCGGCATTTCCGTCGTCACCTCGGTGATGACCTTCGAATACGCCGGCTGCGTCTTCAACCTGCTCGATACTCCCGGCCATGAAGACTTCTCCGAAGACACCTACCGCACCCTGACCGCGGTCGACGCCGCGGTGATGGTGATCGACGCCGCCAAGGGCATCGAAGCCCGCACGCGCAAGCTCTTCGAAATCTGCCGCATGCGCGACATCCCGATCCTCACCTTCATCAACAAGATGGACCGCGAGGCGCAGGACCCCTTCGCTTTGCTCGACGAAGTCTCCTCCGCCCTCGCGCTCGACACCGCGCCCGTCACCTGGCCGATCGGCCGCGCCGCCGAATTCGCCGGCACCTACGACATGCGCAAACACACCTACCACCACACCACCGACCTCCCCCAATCCGACCCGCGCCTCATCGCGGTCGCCGAGGAGATCGACCTTGCCCGCGCCGCTTTGCCTGAATTCGATGTCGAAGCCTTCTACCAGGGCCACCTCACCCCGGTCTTTTTCGGCAGCGCCATCAAGCATATCGGCGTCTCCGACCTGCTCGACGGCCTCGCCGAATACGGCCCCAAGCCGCGCGCCCAGCCCGCCGACACCCGCATCGTCGAGGCCTCCGAACCGAGCCTCACCGCCCTGGTGTTCAAGATCCAAGCCAACATGGACCCCAACCACCGCGACCGCATCGCCTTCGCCCGCGTCTGCTCCGGCCGCCTGGTCCGCGGCATGCGCCTCAAGCAGGTCCGCACCGGCAAGGTGATCCCGCTCCACGCGCCGCAATTCTTCTTCGCCCGCGAACGCGAAATCGCCGACGAGGCCTTCGCCGGCGACGTCGTCGGCATCCCCAATCACGGCACCTTGCGCATCGGTGACACGCTCTCCGAAAACGAGGACATCAATTTCGTCGGCGTCCCCTACTTCGCCCCCGAAATCCTCCGCCGCGTCCGCCTCGATGACGCGATGAAAGCCAAGAAACTGCGCCAAGCCCTGCAGGAACTCGCCGAGGAAGGCGTCGTCCAGCTCTTCCGCCCGCAGGACGGCGCCCCCCCCATGGTCGGCGTCGTCGGCACCCTACAACTCGACGTCCTGGTCTCCCGCCTCGGCGCCGAATACGGCGTGAAAATCGGCTTCGAGGAAACCCCCTACCAACTCGCCCGCTGGGTCTCCGGCGACAAGCTCAAGGTCGCCCGCTTCATCGAAACCCAGCGCAGCGCCATGGCCGACGACGTCGACGGGGACCCCGTGTTCCTCGCCACCTCGAACTTCATGATGCGCCGCACCGCGGACGGCAATCCAGACCTCATTTTCCGCGATATCAAGGACTTCAAGGCCGAAAAAGCCTCACCCTGACCCGACCCGAGAAAGACCTCTCCATGACCGGCACGATCGTCCACCACGCCGCCACCGACAGCTTCGACGGCGGCCTGCGCGCCTTCTTCGAATACCGCGACCTCGGCATCGCCTCGGCCAGCGACGGCAAAATCGGCGCCCATGTCATCCGCGCCACCCCGGGCGAAGGCGCCAGGCCCGAATGGCACATCCACGAACTCGACTTCCAGATGGTCTATATCCTCAAGGGCTGGGTCGAATTCGAATACGAGGACGCCGGCTTCGTCCGCCTCGAAGCCGGCTCCTCCGTCTACCAGCCGCCCCGCATCCCCCACCGCGAAATCCGCCACAGCGACGACATCGAAATGCTCGAAATCACCGCCCCAGCCCAATTCGTCACAAAAATGGTGCCGCCGCCCGCATCAGCGGCCTGACAACCCCTCTCTCCGACAAATGCGCCAAAAACGCCTCCATCCGCGCACCCCCGGCATTGCTGCGGCCATCCACCAGCGCCACCTCGCGCAACCACCCGGCGGCGTGGAGCCGAAAACCTGGATCACGACTTCGCCACGTTCCAGAACACCGGCACCGGCCCCTTCAAATGCCCCGACACCCCCTTCCGCCACGCCGCGGACTGCCGATAATTGCCCAGCGGCACCAGCAGCGCCTCATCGAACACCGCCTGCTGGATCGCCCGCGCCAGCCGCTTCTTCTCCGACCCATCCGCGCTGTCGATCCACGCCTCGCGCAACGCCTCGATCCGCGGAATCTCCGGCGCCCCATACCAGCCCTTCGCCCCGTTCGTCCGAATCCCCGGCGCACTCAGCGGATCCACATAATCCGCCCCCGGGAACGACGTGCAGAACAACGACCATCCCCCCTTCTCCAACGGATCCCGCTTGGCCCGGCGCTGCACCACCGTGCCCCAATCCATCGCCTGGTCATCAAGATTGAACCCCACCTGCTTCAACCGCGCCGCGCAAACCTGGCTCATCGCGTCATAGAACGGCTGATCCGTCGGATGCATCAGCACCACCCGCTCCCCGCCATACCCCGCCTCCCTCATCATCGCCTTCACATCGGCGTCGGATTTGCGCCCCCCCACGACATCCATCCCCGCATCGTTCTCATACGCCGTCCCCTTCAGGAACAGCCCGATCGGCGCCGTATAGCTCGCCGCATCGTCGCCCATGAACGACTGCATCACATCGACCGGGTTGATCGCCGCCAAAATCGCCCGCCGCAGCAGCCGGTTGTCCGTCGGCGCCACCGCCATGTTCGGCCGCATCACCGGATACAGCCCGAACGGATCGAGCCGCTCCACCACCACATTGCGATCCGCCCGCAACTGCCCGATCAGATCCGGCAGCGGGATTTCCAGCCAATCCACCGCGGCGGAGCGCAGCGCATTGTTCGCCGTCGACGGATCGGGGATCACCTTCCACTCCACCCGATCGACCAGCACGGCTTTCGCCCCGGCCGTGAAACTCGGTGTCCCCTGCCGCGGCACATAGGCGGCGAACTTGCTGAACACCGCCGCAGCCCCGGAATCATACTCCTTCGGCTCGAACCGGAACGGCCCGCTGCCCACCACTTCGGTGATCTGCTTGGACGCATCGACCGCACTCGCAATCCGCTCCGGCATGATGAACGGCGGGCTCGGCTGCGTCTTGGCCAACGCAAACGGCAGCGACGGGAACGGCTTGCGCAGCCGGAACACCAGCGTCCGGTCATCCGGCGCCTCCAGCGCATCCATCCTTGCCGCGATCGTCTGCCCCACCCCGTCGCGCTGCATCCACCGCTTCAGCGACGCCACGCAATCCCGCGCCAACACCCTGCTGCCATCATGAAACACCAACCCGTCGCGCAGCGTCATCGTCCAGAGCTTGCCGTCGTCCTCGGTGACAAACCCCTCCACCATCTGCGGCGACGGGTTCAACTGCGCATCCAGCCCGAACAACGTGTCGAACACCATGAACCCGTAGTTCCGCGTCACCGTCGCCGTCGTCCAGATCGGGTCAAGACTCGTCAAATTGGCCTGCGGCACGAACACCAGCGTGCGCGACCCTGCGGTTTGCGCCAGCGCCGGGCGGGCCAGAACACTGGCCGATGCGGCAGCGGTCAGAAAACGACGACGTTTCATGGTGTATCTCCTCGATCTTCGCCGCCCGTATAGACCATTCACACCCTCCCATGGGAGTGTTCCCAACCCAGCCAGGAGTTTCAAAATGAAACGCGCCCGCCTCCGTGACCTCGGTATCGCCACCGGCCGCCTCCCCCCCGGCCCCTGGAACGCCATCACCGACGTGCCCGGCGTCAAAGTCGGCTACGCCAGCCTGGTGCACGACACCCCCGTCGTCGCCCGCACCGGCGTCACCGCCATCTGGCCCGCCGGCGATGACATCTGGTCCAACTGGGTTTTCGCCGGCGCCCACTCCTTCAACGGCAACGGCGAAATGACCGGCCTCGCCTGGATCGCCGAACAAGGCCTCATCAGCGCGCCGATCTGCATCACCAACACCTACTCCGTCGGCCTCGTGCGCGATGCCATCTGCGCGCTGGCCGTCCGCGACAACGCCCCCCAACCCTGGCACCTCCCCGTCGCCGCCGAAACCTATGACGGCTGGCTCTCCGACAGCGCCGCCTTCCCCGTCACCACCGAGCTTGCTTTCGCTGCGCTGGACGGCGCCACCTCGGGCCCCATTGCCGAAGGCAATGTCGGCGGCGGCACCGGCATGAACTGCCACGAATTCAAAGGCGGCACCGGCACCGCCTCCCGCGTCGTCACCATCGACGGCACCGCCTACACCGTCGGCGCCCTCGTCCAGGCCAATTACGGCGAACGCGCCCATCTCCGCATCGACGGCGTGCCCGTCGGCCGCGAAATCCCCACCACCGAAATCCCCTCCTACCGCGCCAACCCCGGCGAAGCCGGCTCCATCATCGTCATCCTCGCCACCGACGCCCCCCTCCTGCCCATCCAATGCCAACGCCTCGCCCGCCGCGCCACCACCGGCCTTGCCTGGGTCGGCGGCATCGGCGGCAACGGCAGCGGCGACATCTTCCTCGCCTTCTCCACCGGCAACCGCATCGCCGCCGAAGCCGGCCTCAGCGATGTCCGCATGATTGCCCCGCCGCACATGACCCCCCTCTTCGAAGCCGCCGCCGAAGCCACCGAAGAAGCCATCCTCAACGCCATGACGGCGGCCGAGACCATGACGGGGCAGCACGGGCGCACCTCCCATGCCCTGCCGCTTGATCGGCTGCAGGAGGTGATGCGCAAGCATCGAAGGATTTAAGGGCAGGAAGCGCTTCTTTTTTTGAAAAAAAAGAAGCAAAAAAACTTCACCCGATAAGGTTCTTGAAGCGGAGACAGGCGAAGCCAAAATCCAATCGGCTCCGACTCTCCCAACTCACCACATCCCACCCAAGCCAAGCGGATAAAAGTTTTTTGCTTCTTTTTTTCAAAAAAGAAGCGCTTCCCTTCCCTTACTCCGCCGCCGGGTTTTGCCCAATCGCTGCCATCGCCCGCGCAATCCGGATCCCCACGCTCGCATCCACCGGCCGGAACGGCGGGCGCACGCTGCGCCATGCCGCCTCGCCCGTCTGTGCCGCCAGGATCGACTTGATCACCGGCAGAAACGGCTGCTCGATCATCCCGCAAGCTGCGGTCATATCGGCGGTCCCGGCCGATCCCTTGAACATCGCCGCCACGAGATGCGGCACGATATTCACCATCCCGCAAATCGTCCCGACCC
This sequence comes from Rhodospirillales bacterium, assembly GCA_947447625.1. Taxonomy (GTDB): domain Bacteria; phylum Pseudomonadota; class Alphaproteobacteria; order Acetobacterales; family Acetobacteraceae; genus CAIYPH01. Next base: position 35,070 of record CANFKS010000009.1, read on the forward strand.
CGCCAGCCGCCAGCGCCCGGTCGATCAGCACTTCGGAGCCGACTAGCGAGCCGATGTCCGGCGCATGCGCGCGAAACGCCAGGAAGCTGTTCCAATCCCCCGTGCTGTCCTTCACCCCGGCCATCACCGCGCCGTAGCGCGCCCGCAGCCGCCCCAGCGCCGGCGCCGGTGTCGGAACGCCGGAAATCTGGGGAATATGATAGGCGCACACGCGCAGCCGATCCGACGCAACACCCTCGATGATCGCGGCAAAGGCATCTTCGATGCCCTGCTCCGTCACATCGCGATAATAGTACGGCGGCAGGATCATCGCATGTACGAGACCAAGGCCCATCATGTCGCGGGTCAGGCCGATACTGTCCGGAATCGCCGGGCAGCCGGTGCCGAGCGCGATTTTGTCTGCCGGCACGCCCGACTTCAGCAGCGTCTCGACTGCCGCCAACTTCTCGCTGGCCGAAAACGAACTGCCCTCGCCCGTCGTCCCAAACGGCACCAGGCCGTCGCAGCCGTTATCGAGGAGAAATTTGCCATGGCGCGCCAGCAGCGCATGATCCACAGCGCCATCGGCGTCGAGCGGCGTGGTCATGGCAGACCACAAGCCGCGAATACAATCTGTCATCAGGATGTTCCTTCGAGCGTTGCCCCAAACTCGCACCCAGGCCTGAGAAAGGGAAGGGGGGCTTGCGCCCCCCTTTTGCGTATCAGCCCGCGGTCTCCGGCTCCTTCTCCGGCTCGCCGCCGCCATCCCCGTCATTTGCCTCGGGCTTGGGCAGCACGGGGACACTGGCGATGAACTCGAACGCGAGCTTGCCGTCCTTCAGCGTCACCGTCACCGAACCGCCCTTGGTGAGCTTGCCGAACAGCAACTCCTCCGCCAGCGGCTTCTTGATATGCTCCTGGATCACCCGGGCCAGCGGCCGCGCGCCATAGAGCCGCTCATACCCGCGCTCCGCCAGCCACTCCTTGGCCGCCGACGACAGCTCGATCGTCACATTGCGGTCGGCAAGCTGCGCCTCAAGCTGCATCACGAACTTCTCGACCACGCGCGCCACCACTTCCGGCGCAAGCGGCGCAAAGCCGATAATGGCATCGAGCCGGTTGCGGAATTCCGGGGTGAACAGCCGCTTGATCGCGTCCTGATCATCGCCCTCGCGCCCATCCCGCCCGAAGCCGATGGCTTCCTTGGCAAGGTCGGATGCGCCGGCATTGGTCGTCATGATCAGGATCACATTGCGAAAATCGACCGTCTTGCCGTTGTGATCGGTCAGCTTGCCGTGATCCATCACCTGCAACAGGATGTTGTAGAGATCCTGATGCGCCTTCTCGATTTCATCGAGCAGCAGCACGGCGTGCGGATGCTGGTCGATCGCATCCGTCAGCATCCCGCCCTGGTCAAACCCGACATAGCCCGGCGGCGCGCCGATGAGCCGCGAAATCGAATGCCGCTCCATATATTCCGACATGTCGAACCGGATCAGTTCGATCCCCAGCGTCGAGGCCAATTGCCGCGCCACTTCGGTCTTGCCCACGCCGGTCGGCCCGGAGAACAGATAGTTGCCGATCGGCTTCTCCGGATCGCGCAACCCGGCCCGCGACAGCTTGATCGCCGCCGACAGCGCATCGATCGCCTTGTCCTGCCCGAACACCATCGAGCGGAGATCGCGCTCAAGGTTGCGCAGCGTCTCCTTGTCGTCGTTCGACACGGCCTTGGGCGGAATCCGCGCGATTTTCGCGACGATATCCTCCACATCCTTCAGCGTCACCTCGACCCGCCGATCCGCCGGCGGCAGCAGCATCCGCGAGGCGCCGACCTCGTCGATCACATCGATCGCCTTGTCCGGCAATTTGCGGTCATGGATATAGCGCGCCGACAACTCCACCGCGCCGCGGATCGCCTCGGGCGAATAGATCACCTTGTGGTGCTTCTCGTAGTTCTCCTTGAGGCCGGTGAGGATCTTCACCGTATCCTCGACCGACGGTTCATTGACGTCGATCTTCTGGAACCGCCGGACCAGTGCGCGGTCCTTCTCGAAATGGTTGCGGAATTCCTTGTAGGTCGTGCTGCCGATGCAGCGCAGCGTGCCCTGCGCCAGCGCCGGTTTCAGCAGGTTGGACGCATCCATCGCGCCCCCCGAGGTCGCCCCCGCACCGATCACGGTATGGATCTCATCGATGAACAGGATCGCATTCGGATGCGCCTCAAGCTCGGTGATCACCGCCTTGAGCCGCTCCTCGAAATCGCCGCGATACCGCGTTCCCGCCAGCAGCGAGCCCATGTCGAGCGAAAAGATCGTCGACTCCAACAACACTTCCGGCACATCGCCCTCGATGATCCGCTTGGCCAGGCCCTCGGCGATCGCCGTCTTGCCCACGCCGGGGTCGCCGACATACAGCGGATTGTTCTTCGTCCGACGGCACAGGATCTGGATCGTCCGCTCGATCTCCTCGGCGCGGCCGATCAGCGGATCGATCTTGCCGAGCTTCGCCTTCTTGTTGAGATCAACGCAGTAGTTCGACAGCGCATCCTGCCCGCGCCGCGGCTTGTCCTCGCGCTCATCGGACTTGCCCTCGTCCTTGCCCTCGCGCTCCGAACCCTGAACCGGGCGCGGCGCCGACCGGCCCGGCGCCTTGGCGATGCCGTGCGAAATGAAGTTGACCGCGTCAAGCCGCGTCATATCCTGCGTCTGCAGGAAATAGACGGCATGGCTCTCCCGCTCGCTGAACAGCGCAACGAGCACATTGCCCCCCGTCACCTCGTCCTTGCCGGAGGACTGCACATGGATGGCAGCGCGCTGCACCACGCGCTGGAACCCCGCCGTCGGCTTCGGATCGCCGGGCCGGTCGGTCGCAAGCCCCGCGAGGTCCTTGTCGAGAAATTCCGTCAAATCCGTCCGCAACTTGTCGAGATCGACGCCACAGGCGCGCAGCACCCCTGCCGCGTCCACATCGTCGGTCAGTCCCAGCAGGAGATGCTCAAGGGTTGCATATTCGTGCTTGCGATCGCTGGCGAGCGCCAAAGCACGATGGAGCGTCTGTTCAAGATTTCTGGACAGCATGGCGGACGACACTCCTCATAGCCGCTGGGCGGTTCATGGGTGCGAGACGGATGGCCTCGGAGCACAGCGCGCGCGCCCCGCAACGCATTCAACCAGCTTCACGCCGTAGGGCGTATCACCAATTCGACACCCTATACTTAAAATCGGGCAACCGCGAGAACAACCCCGCCGAACGGCCAGCGGCCGCCGGCCGCCCGCGCTATTCCTTTTCGCCAGCGCTATTCTTTTTCGCCAGCGCTATTCTTTTTCGATCGTGCATTGCAGCGGATGCTGATTCTGCCGCGCCAGATCCATCACCTGCGTCACCTTGGTTTCCGCAACCTCGTAGGTGAACACCCCGCAAACGCCCACGCCCCGGCGGTGCACCTGCAGCATCACCCGCGTCGCCTCTTCGCGGTTCTTCTGAAAAAACCGCTCCAGCACATGCACGACGAATTCCATCGGCGTGTAATCGTCGTTCAGCATCAACACCTTGTACATCGCCGGCTTGCGCGTCTTCGGACGCGCCTTGACCACGACATTCGTATTCGGCGTCTCGCCGCCGGAACCGCCGCTTTTGCGGCCATCGTCCTTGTTGATATCGTCGTCGCTCATGCTGCGTAACCGCTGGTTCGAGGAGGGGCCCGCAATCCGGGAAGCCGGACCATAACGGAATTCTGCCCGCAAGGAACACATCTTGGGGCATTGCTGCCCAACAAATGGTTAACCCCGCCAGCGGGACACGCGATTCGAGGCAATCCCCCACAAAACGCAAAGGCCCGGGAGATGGGACCCGGGCCTCTTCCGTCAAGTCCAAATCGCCTGAAAAATCAGGCAGCGCGGCCGAATGTCTCGACGGCCAGCGTCACGCGCGCGGTGATCGGCGCGATCGTCTGCTCCGCAAGCTTCATCGACGCGTCCGTCAGCTTGCCGGTCTCGCTCATCGCCGCTTCGAGCGAGCTGCGCGTCAGGCTCGACTGCAGGTCCATCGCGTCCTTCAGCGACTTCACGCCAGACATCGCCTTCCAGACCGAAACCGTCTGGTCCATCTGCGACTGCGCCAGGCTCGCAAAGCTCTTCGAAAACGCCTGCACGCCGGCAGCCCAGATCTGGCCCGACTTCACCACCGCTTCGACATTGCCCTGACCGAAGGAGACGAACTCCTCCGCAGTCCTAAACGCCTTGTCCATGTTCGTCTTCATCTCCGTTTGTGTCTTTTCGAGCCCGGCAACCGCGCCGGTTACGCCGTCCTTCAGTGCCGCAACCGTCTGATCGAAGCCCTGCCTGGCCACCGTCGCGGCCGACTGCGCCTGCGCGGCAGCAGCATCCACGATCGGCATTGCAGCAGCTTCAATCGTCTTGACAATCGCCTCGGCATCCTTCTTCGCAGCCATGTGTCACTCTCCTGTTCATACCGACGCCGCCGCGGCAAAAGGGGCCATCCCCACCAAGCCGTCCGCCGCGCAGGCCTAAAACTATGCTGCACTGCAGCGAGCCTTATCTAAAGGCCCGCCTAAGCCGGGTCAAGCACAAATGGTGCAGTGCAACATGAATTTTGCACCTCCCATCAAAGCCCTCAAATCCCACATCGCAACTCGTTCAAATCGAAAGATTTTCCCCCAACCGCCCTGGACAGGTCACGCTGCCTGACGTTAGGTTGCCGCGCACAATGATCGGGAGTTCGCCCCTTAATGCCTTGCGGCCGCACCCTGCCGCCCGTCACCAAGCCGCAGAGAACCCGCCGCGCGCTCGCGTGGCTCGGGCTGAGTCTGGCTGCCCTGCTCGCGTGCATCCCGCTTGCCCACGCGCAAATCGGCTCCGCTCGCTACGCCTCCATCGTCATTGAAGCCGAATCGGGCCGCGTCCTCTCCGCCGTCGCCCCCGACGAGCTCAGGCACCCCGCCAGCCTGACGAAAATGATGACCCTTTACATGGTGTTCGAAGCCCTGCGCGACCGCCGCATCACGCTCAACCAGAACGTTCCCATCTCGCCGCATGCCGCCAGCGCCGCGCCCACCAAACTCGGCCTCCTCCCCGGCACCCGCATCACCGTCCACGAAGCCATCCTCGGCCTCGTCACCAAATCCGCCAACGACGCCGCCGCCGCCCTCGGCGAAATGCTCGGCCTCGATGAAACCCGCTTCGCCCAGATGATGACGCTGCGCGCCCGGGCCCTCGGCATGTCCCGCTCCACCTTCCGCAACGCCTCCGGCCTCCCCGACCCCGAGCAATGGACCACCGCCCGCGACATGGCCACCCTCGGCCGCCGCCTCGCGCATGATTTCCCTATCGAATACCGCTACTTCGCCACCCCGAGCTTCCGCTTCCACGGTCGCGTGATCCCGACCCATGACCATCTGCTCGCCACCTATCAGGGCGCCGATGGCATCAAAACCGGCTACACCGAAGCCTCCGGCTTCAACCTCGTCTCCTCCGCCGTTCGCGGCGGCACCCGCATCGTCGGCGTCGTCCTCGGCGGCGCCCACGCCCCCGAGCGCGACGCGCACATGACCAGCCTGCTCAACCAGGGGTTCGACCGCCTCGAAATCGCCCCCGGCCCCGCCCGGCCGCGCACCACCCCCATTCTCGCAGCCCCCCCGCCCCCCCGCCCCGCCGCCCGCTGGGCCATCCAAGCCGGCGCCTTCACCACCGAAGCCGCCGCCCGCCAGGCCGCCACCACCGCCCGCCGCCTCGCCGCCACCGGCGAAGCCCGCATCGAACCCATGACCCAGCAACGCAAAACCCTCTACCGCGCCCAGGTCATCGGCCTCAACGAAGCCGAAGCCCGCACCGCCTGCACCGCCATGAGCCGCCAGCGCCTTGCCTGCACCCCCGTCCGCCTCGATCCGCAACAACTCGCCAGCCGCTGATTTTTCTGCGCGCTCACCTTCCTTCACTCCAGCCCCGCACGGGCGGCTCTTGTGCCGGGTGGAGCGGTTGAGCATGCTGCCCACCCATGGATGCGTGCGGCCTGGGCCGTTTTTGGAGAGTTTTGGATGGACGGCAGCAGTGACGGGCGGCGGATAACGATTCACAAGCCCGAGGATTTTGCCCCGATGCGCGCGGCCGGCCGCCTGGCCGCCGAGACGCTCGATATGATCGGCGCCCATGTCCGCCCCGGCATCACCACCGGCGAGCTTGACCGCATCTGCCACGCATACATCACCACCCACAACGCCATCCCGGCCCCGCTCAACTATCGCGGCTTCCCCAAATCCGTCTGCATCTCCATCAATCACGTTGTCTGCCACGGCATCCCCGGCGATCGCGCCCTCGCCGCGGATGACGTCCTGAACATTGACGTCACCGTCATTCTTGATGGCTGGTACGGCGATTCCAGCCGCATGTACTGCGCCGGCCCCCCCACCACCAAAGCCCGCCGCCTCATCGAAGTCACCTATGACGCCATGATGCTCGGCATCGCCGAAGTCAAACCCGGCCACAGCTTCGGCCACATCGGCGCCGCCATCCAGGCCCATGTCGAACCCAAAGGCTACTCCGTCGTGCGCGACTTCTGCGGCCATGGCATCGGCCGCAACTTCCACGAACCCCCCAACGTGCTCCATTTCGGCCGCAAAGGCGAAGGCCCCGTCCTCAAGCCCGGCATGTTCTTCACCATCGAACCCATGATCAACGCCGGCCGCCCCGACGTGAAAATCCTCGATGACGGCTGGACCGCCGTCACCCGCGACCGCAGCCTCTCCGTCCAGTTCGAACATATGGTGGGCGTGACCGAAACCGGCGTCGAAATCTTCACCCTCTCCCCCGCCGGCTTCGACAAACCACCCTACCCCACGGCCTGACCCGCCATGGCAACCCCCCGCATCACCGTCGAGAAACTCCGCTTCAACGACACCGACCTGCTCGGCCACATCAACAACGCCGTCTACACGGTGATCCTCGAAGCCGGCCGCGTCGAACTCGTCCGCGAAGCCGGCCTCCTCAACCCCGCAGCCGGTCACGGCGTCGTCATCGCCCGCCTGGAACTCGACTTCCTGCGCGAAATGAACTGGCCCGGCGAGGTCCGTTGCGAAACCGCCGTCCACAAACTCGGCAACAAATCCTTCCACCTTCGCCAACACCTTATCCATAACGGCGAAATCGCCGCCCGCGCCCAAACAATCCTCGCCGCCTTCGACATGACCACCCGCAAAGCCATGCCACTGACCGCAGAATGGCGCACAACCCTTAACAAATGGTTCATTCCAGAGGTCTGAACGCCAAAAATTTGCGAAAGCCAGGCGCGGGCTCCGCCCCCCGCGGCAGGGTGCATAAGCGAAGTGCCACGCACCATTGCCCCACGCGCAAATCGCTGCCGGTTGACGCCGTAACCCCGTTCGCCCGGCAAGGCCGCGGCCGGGCAGCCTGCACGCTTCAATCCGATCGCCGTCCGCTGCCGCAATACCAGCCTGTGCTCGGGCCCCGCTGAGGCCCGATTGGCAGACCCCGTCAAGCCAACCGCCCCCCATCCACCGGCAGCGCCACCCCGGTCATGTAACTCGCCGCATCGCTCGCCAAAAACAACACCGCCGCCGCCACCTCGTCCGCCGTTCCGAACCGCCCCAGCGGATGGCGCGACCGATACAGCGCCGCCCGCGCCGCCTGCGCCGCCGCATCCCCCGCCGCCGCAAACGTCGCCTCCAGCATCGGCGTCTCGATCGAGCCCGGACACACGCAATTCACCCGCACCCCCTCGCTCGCATGCGCCAGCGCCAGGCTTTTCGTCATCATCACCACCGCCCCCTTGCTCGCACTATACGCCCCCAGCACCGCCGAGCCCGCGATCCCCGCCGTCGAGGCAAACGCCACGATCGACCCTCCGGGCTTGCGCATCTTCGGCATCGCCCCGCGCACCGCCAGATACGTCCCCCGCACATTCACCGCGAACACCCGCTCGAAATCCTCCGGCGCACACGCATCCACCGGCACCGCCGGCCCCAGCACCCCCGCCGCCGTCACCAAAATATCCACCACCCCCGAAATCCCCGCCCAAACCGCCTCCATCCGCGCCACATCCGCCACATCCCCCGCCACGCAAACCGCAACCGCGCCCATCGCAGCCGCCGTCTCCGCCAACCCCGCCGCGTCCCGGTCGATCATCACCACACGTGACGCCCCCTCCGCCGCCAAACCCCGCGCCACCGCCCGCCCCAGCCCCGAACCCGCGCCCGTCACCACCGCCGTCTTGCCCGCGAACCGCATCATACTCTCCCACAGCGCAATCGCCTGAGCCGGACTCACCAGCGGGTTCAATCACGCGATAAAACAAAGATCCAAAGCGGTTCAACGCGGCCCCGAAACCGACGGATCCACGGGAACTTCTCTCGATTTCCCCCATCAAACACCGCTTGACGCGATCCATCAAACGTCAAATAATATAACTGGATGTTAGATACTACCAATCACGCCCGACCCACCCAGAGCGGCCCCATGGCCGCCGCCGGCCCCCTCGGGCTCTGCGAAGCCGCGCGCGCTTCCCTCCTCGCGATCCTCTCCGACCACATCGCCCGCCTCATCGCCCTCCTCGAAACCCTCCTCGCCGACTGGCGCAACGCCACCCTCGTCCCCTCCCCCGCCCCGCAGCGCCGCTTCGCGACCGCCCCCTCCCCGACGCGCATCGCCCGCGCCCGCCCCCGCGCCCGGCGCCGGCGCACCCCAAGCGAGGCCCCACCCTCGCGACCCTCCCCGCTCCCATCGCGCACGCCGCCCGCCCCGGCCCCCCGTGCCCGTCGTCCCCGCGCGGCATTGCCACTCCCAAAACCGAAACACCGTCAAACCGGCTGTATCACGCGCCATTCACTATGGGGCGGCCCAAACACCATGGCATGCTCCCCCCATGGCCAAACGCCGCGGCTTCTCCGACCAGATCAACCTGCTCGACCCTGACGACCGCCCCCCTTCCGCCATCGGCGCGGAGGGGCATCGCGCCCGCATGCGCCAAAAACTCCTCACCGCCGGCCCCGCCGCCCTGGCCGACTACGAACTCCTTGAAATGGTTCTTTTCCTCGCCCTCCCAAGGCGTGACACCAAGCCGATCGCGAAAGCCCTGATGGACCGTTTCGCCAGCTTCTCCAACGCCATCGCCGCCCCCCTCAATGACCTCGTCGCCGTCGAAGGCATGGGCGAAGCCGCCGCCGCCGCCCTCAAAACCGTTCACGCCGCCGCCCTGCGCCTGGCCCGCGCCGAAGTCATCCAGCGCCCCGTTCTCGCCAATTGGGACGCCTTGATGGATTATTTGACCGCCGTCATGTCCCGCGAACGGGTCGAACAGTTCCGCATTCTGTTCCTTGACACCCGCAACCGCCTCATCGCCGACGAAGCCCAGGCCCGCGGCACCGTCAACCACACCCCGGTCTACCCCCGCGAAGTCGTCAAGCGCGCCCTCGAACTCCAGGCCACCGCGCTCATCCTCGCCCACAACCACCCTTCGGGCGACCCCACCCCATCGCGCGACGATATCGAAATGACCCGCGAAATCGTCACCGCCGCCCGTGCCCTCTCCATCGTGCTGCATGACCACATCATCATCGGCAACGGATGCTGGCTCAGTTTCCGCAGAGAAGGGCTTCTCTGACAGCCTTCCGTTAACCCTCTTTCAACGCCTCCCTCCCATACTCCGTCCAGGCCCCTGACGGGCCATCGCAGGAGTGGCATGAGCGACAAGGACACAAAGCGCGGTCGCGGCAGCATCGTGATCCGCAAGGAAGAGATCGTCGAAAGCGCTCACCACGGTGGCGCCTGGAAGGTCGCCTATGCCGATTTCGTCACCGCCATGATGGCGTTTTTCCTGCTGATGTGGCTCATCAACGCCACCACCGAGGACCAGCGCCGCGGCCTCGCCGATTACTTCACCCCCAGTACCCTCCTCAGCGCCGGCCATTCCGGCAGCGGCCGGCCCTTCGGCGGGCGCACCCCCTTCGACGCCGGCACCTTGGTGTCCGACCGCGGCACGCAGGCAATCCAACCCGGCAACAATTCGGCCCCGGTCGCCCCGATCGACAGTCCCGACAGCGAACAAGCCCCCGATGACACCGAATCCCCCGACCAAGCCCGTCAAAGCGGACCCGACAGCGCCGCCGGCGGCGGCCAATCCCGCACCCCCCGTCCCGAAACCGGCCCCAAATCCCTGGGCGGCGGCCAGGCCGCAGCCCAGGCGCAAACGCCCACACAAGGCCAATCCCTGGCCAATACAGCCGCGCCCAATACAGCCGCGCCCAAAACCGCGGCAATGGCCCGCATGCTCGACGAAGCCACCTTCCGCGCCGAACGCGCCCGCCGCGAAAAAGAGGCGTTTGACCGCGCTGCCGCCCAGATCCGCGACGCTGTCCGCACCGACCCCGCGCTGGCCGATCTCGCCCGCCAACTCAGCATCGACCTCACATCGGAGGGCCTGCGCATCCAACTGCTCGACGCGGAACGAACCCCGATGTTCGCCAACGGGTCATCCGGCCCCAATGACCGCGCCCGCCTCCTCCTGCAAAAAATCGCCCCTGTCCTCTCCCGCCTCACCCAGGACATCGCCATCTCCGGCCACACCGACGCCGCGCCCTTCAAGGGCGAGGGCCGGTCCAACTGGGAACTCTCGACCGAACGCGCCAACGCCACGCGCCGCCTGCTTGCCGAAGGCGGCTTGCCCGAAGGCCGCGTCAAGCGCGTCACCGGCGTTGCCGAGCGCGATCCGCTGCTCCCTGCCGATCCGTTGGCCGCGGCCAACCGCCGCATCGCCATCGTCGTCCTGCGCGCCGAAGCCCTCTCCGACACGGCCCCGACCCCATGACCACGATCGGAGGCCTGATCTTCGTGCTGCTGTGCGTCTTCGGCAGCTACGTCGTGGCCGGTGGACAAATGGCGCCGCTGCTCCACGCCTTGCCGCACGAAATGGTGACCATCGGCGGGGCCGCCGTCGGCACCTTCGTCATGGCCAACTCGCTGCATGACGTGAAACACGCGCTCGGCGGTATCGGCAAGGTGCTGAAGGGTGCCTCCTATAAAAAGGCCGACTATATCGAATTGTTGAGCCTCCTCTATTTTTTCGTCCGCCTCGCCAGCACCAAGGGCTCGATGGCGCTCGAACCGCATATCGAAAAACCGGACGGCAGTGCCGCCTTCCAGAAATTTCCCAAACTGCTCAAGAACCACCACATGAGCCACATGATCTGCGACTACCTTCGTATGATCGGCATGAACGCGGATGACCCGAACCAGATCGAAGACGTGATGGCCCGTGAACTCAAAAAAACCCTGCACGAGGAGTTGCACAGCGCCCACGCCCTGCAAACCATGGCCGACGGCCTGCCCGCGCTCGGCATCGTCGCCGCCGTGCTCGGCGTGATCAAAACCATGGGCCACATCAACGAGCCGCCTTCGGTGCTGGGTGCGATGATCGGCAGCGCGCTGGTCGGCACTTTTCTGGGGATTCTGCTGGCCTATGGCGTTGTCGCGCCGATGGCCGGGCGCCTCAAGGGCGTGATCGAGGAGGAAGCCAAATTCCACGAGGTGGTGCGCGCCGTGCTCGTTGCCCATCTTCACGGCAATGCGCCGCAAATCAGCGTCGAAACCGGCCGTAAAATGGCGCCCAACCAGCACATGCCAAGTTTCGAGGAACTCGAAACCGCCACCCACAACCTGCAAATCGCCTGACCGTGTTGACGAACCGCAACCGACCCGGCAAAGCCGTCGGATGACCGATGATCACGCCCTGACCGACCTGCGCGGCCGCCCATCGCCGTTTCATGACCTGCTCGGCTTCCAGATGACGGAATGGCGCGAGGGCCACTGCGTCATCGTCTGCGATCTCGCCGAGCGTCACATGAACCGCAACCACTCCGCCCATGGCGGCGTATTGATGGCGCTGCTCGACGAAACCGCCGCGGCGGCCGGGGTGTGGACGCAGGGCAATGTCGCGCGCCGCTCGGTGACGGTCGACCTCACCACGTCATTTGTCGGCCGCGCCACCCATGGCCGCCTGACTGCCACCGGCACCGTGATCGGCGGCGGCAAGCAGATATTCTTCTGCCGCAGCGAAGTCCGCGACGAAGCAGGCCGCCTGGTCGCTGCGGCATCGAGTACGCACCGCCTGCGCTCTGAACCCCAAGTCTGACAGCGCCGCGGCCTGCTCAGACCATCGCCACCGGACGGACCGGCGCACCCGTGGCACCGCGGATTTTGGGGGCGATCACCATGAGGCAAAAAACCGTCACACCGTCCCGCGCGAGTTCGTCGAGCGCGAGGTTTTCGATCAGATAGACCCCGGCCTCGGCCAAGGCATGCTGATGGACCGGCAGTGCCTGCGTGTGATCCGGATTGGGCAACACTTCGACCGCCATGTTGTCCGACCCGATCGCGGCCGCGCCCTGGGCGGTGAGCCAGCGCGCGGCCGGCACGTCGATGCCGGGTTCGCCTTCGAGATAGCGCGCATTGTCGGTGCCGAAATAGCGGCCCCATCCCGTGCGGATCAGCACGATATCGCCGGGCTCGATCGTGATGCCGGCCTTGTCGGCGGCGGCCTGGAGGTCCTGCGGGGTGACGGCTCGGCCGGGGAGGAGATGTTCGCCGCCATCGAGTCCGGCGACATCGAGCAGCACGCCGCGGGTGATCATCGGCGGCGCCTGTTCGATACCGAGCCGGTTGAGGCCCCAGTCGCCCAAGGTATCCGCGGCGGCCAGGCCGTTGTAAAGTGTGTCGCCTTTGGAAACATGGCCGAGCGCATCGATATGGGTGCCGACATGCATCGTCATCTCGACCCGCTCGACATTGGAGCCGGCATCGTTGGTCATGCCGATGGCGCGGCGGCGACGGATGGCGTCGCGCCAGGTTGACCACATCATGAGCAGGAACGGCGGCTGGTTGGGCTGCATATAGGGTGCATCGGCGCCGGTGGTGTGGGCGAGATCGTAGAGTTTGCCGGTGGCGGCGCAGCGCAGGGCGGCGAGGCGTTTTTCAGGGGTGATGAGGTTGGCCGCGCCGATCTGGTCATCAGCGCCCCAGCAGGCGCAGCCCCATTTGCCGTGATTATGCATCTTGAGTGTTCACTTCCGAACGATTGCCGAGGCCCGTGTCCGGGCTGAAAGAGGGTTTCGGCGCATAGGATACGATGTCGGCCTTGAGCCTGCTGGAAATATCGATCAGGCGTTGTGCCATGGTGGTCTTCCCTCTTCCCCCGCCATGCTGCCCGCCGCAGAGTGTGGCGGCAAGCAGGAACGAGGTTGGCCCGCCGCGGTGCCGGTCCGAACCTCGACAACACGGAGACCACGCGATGAACAACGAAGAGAAAATCTGGCAGCACGTCGATGCGCGGCGCGAGGCCTATATCGGCCTGGCCGACCGGGTCTGGGGCATGCCCGAGATCGCCTATAACGAATACAAATCAACCGCCGAGCACAAGGCGATGCTGGAGGCCGAGGGGTTTCGGGTGCACACCGACCTCGCCGGCATCCCCACCGCCATCATGGGCGAAGCCGGCGATGAGGGGCCGGTGATTGCCATCCTCGGCGAATACGACGCGCTGCCCGGCCTGAGCCAGGAGGCCGGGCTCGCCGAGCCCAAGCCGCTCGCGGGGGATGGTATGGGCCATGGCTGCGGCCATAATCTGCTGGGCTCGGCTTCGCTGATGGCTGCCGCTGCGGTGAAGGACTGGCTGGCCGCGAACGGCCTCAAGGGCCGCGTGCGCTACTATGGCTGCCCGGCCGAGGAAGGGGGGGCAGCGAAATCCTTCATGGTCCGCGAGGGGTGTTTCAAGGACGTCGACATCGCGATCTCGTGGCACCCGGCGGGGTTTTCCGGCGTCAATGACGCGATGAGCCTGGCCAATACCCGGGTCGATTTCAGCTTTGTCGGCCGCGCCAGCCATGCCGCCGCCTCGCCCCATCTCGGCCGCTCCGCGCTCGATGCGGTGGAACTGATGAATGTCGGCGTCAACTACATGCGCGAGCACATGCCGTCGGACGCGCGGATCCATTATGCCGTTCTCGACACCGGCGGCGTTGCGCCCAACGTGGTCCAGGCGACCGCCAAGGTGCGCTATGCGATCCGCGCGCGCGATCTCACCGAGTTGTGGCCGCTGATCGAGCGGGTGAAGAAGGTTGCCGAAGGCGCCGCCCTGATGACGGAGACGACGATGCGCTGGACGGTGATCTCCGCCGTCTCGAACCTGCTCGGCAACACCCCGCTGGAAAAGGCGATGTATGGCGCGCTGACCCGCCTCGGGCCGCCCGATTTCGACGACGCCGACCGCGCGCTGGCGGCCAAGTTTCAGGCCACCCTGTCGGCGGAGGACATCAAATCCGCCTATCGCCGGGTCGGGATGAAGGTGAAGCCGAACACGCCGCTGTGCGACGAGATCGTGCCGATCGACTCGGTGGGCGCGCCGATGATGGGCTCGACCGATGTTGGCGATGTGTCCTGGGTGGTGCCGACGGTGCAGGCCCGCGGCGCCACCTATGCGATCGGGACGCCCGGCCATTCCTGGCAGTTGACGGCGCAATCCAAGTCCTCGATCGGCTACAAGGGGATGGTGCATGTCGCCAAGGTGATGGCTGCCACGGCGGTCGAGACCTTGCTCAACCCGGCCCTGATCGTGGCCGCCAAAGCCGATTATGCCGCGCGCACCGACGCCAACCCCTATGTCTGCCCGCTGCCGAGCGATGTGACGCCGCCGATCCGCAAACCCGCCGGGACCTGATCCGGGCGCGCCTTGAAGCGAGAGCGGGATGCCGTCTGATCGGCGAATTCATCCCGCTCTCGCGCTTTGTCTGATCGCCCGAATCAGGCTCCAGGGTCGGCAATGCCGGCGAACACGGGTGGATTCACATTTTTGAAATGTGAATATTGTGATATCCGCCGGGGTGTTGCAGGCTGTCGGCACCGCCCGCGCGCAACAAACGAAAATGCAGGAAGCCGCCATGAACAGCAAGCATCCCGAAACGATCGCCCTTCATGCCGGCTGGCGCCGGGACCAGTCGACCACCGCCGTCGCGGTGCCGATCTACCAGACCAGTTCGTACCAGTTCAATGACACCGAACACGCCGCCAATCTGTTCGCGCTCAAGGAACTCGGCAACATCTACACGCGCCTGATGAACCCGACGACCGATGTGCTGGAGCAGCGGGTTGCTGCCCTCGAAGGCGGGGCTGCGGCGCTGGCGGTGGCGTCCGGTCAGGCGGCGAGTGCCATGGCGGTGCAGAACCTGGTCCGCGCCGGGGACAATATCGTCGCCTCGACCGATCTCTACGGCGGCACCTGGAATCTGTTTGCCAACACGCTGAAGGACCAGGGCATCGAGGTTCGCTTTGTCGATCCGGCGGACCCGCAGGGGTTTGCGCGCGCCACCGATGACAAGACGCGGGCCTATTATGCCGAGACGCTGCCGAACCCGAAGCTGCGGGTGTTCCCGATCGCCGAGGTGGCCGCCATCGGCCGGCCGCTCGGCATTCCGCTGATCATGGACAACACCGCCGCGCCGCTGCTGGTGCGGCCGTTCGATCATGGCGCGGCGATCGTGATCCATTCGTTGACCAAGTTCATCGGCGGCCACGGCACGTCGATCGGCGGCATCATCATCGATGGCGGCAATTTCGACTGGGAGGCCCATCCCGCGCGCCAGCCGATGCTCAACACGCCGGACCCGTCGTATCACGGGGCCGTGTGGTCCCAGGCGGTGAAGGGGCTGGGCCCGATCGCCTACATCATCAAGGCGCGGGTGACCCTGCTGCGCGATCTGGGCGCGGCGCTCAGCCCGTTCAACGCGTTCCTGTTCATTCAGGGGCTTGAGACGCTGGCGCTCAGGATGCGGGCGCATTGCGCCAACAGCCGGGCGGTGGCCGATTTCCTGGCGACCCATCCGGCGGTTTCGCGCGTCATCCACCCTTCGACGTTGACGGGGCAGGATGCGGCGTGGACCGCAAAATATCTGCCGGGCGGGCAGGGCGGGCTGTGCGGGTTCGAACTCAAGGGCGGCGTCGAGGCCGGCAAGGCGTTCATCAACGCTCTCAAGATGTTCTATCACGTCGCCAATATCGGTGATGCCCGCAGCCTCGCGATCCATCCGGCCAGCACGACCCATTCGCAACTCAACCAGGCCGAGCAGGCCGCCACCGGCGTCTCCCCCGGCTATATCCGCCTCTCCGTCGGCATCGAGCATATCGACGACATTCTTGCCGACCTCGCCCAGGCGCTCGACGCGGCAGGCTGAACCCGGCAGGTTTTGCCGCCCGGCAGGATCGGCCCTCCTCATGCGCCGGCATGAGGGGGGAAAGCGCGGTTTTTTGCCGATGCGGAGGTGGCATGGCGCATGCAAAGCGCCCGTCACACCCCTGACGGGAGACCTGCCATGCCCATCGCCGCCCTTGCTTCCCCGATCTGGCACAGCGCGATCTCGGCGCTCGGCACGCCGCGCGCGGAGATCGCCGGTTTCAGCCCGGCCGCGCCGAAGCCGAAAGCAGCGGCGCACGCGGGTTCTGCCCCGCCCGAGCAGAAAATCCTCGATGACCTGCAATCCTGGGTACAGGCCCGGCAGCAGCAGGAGCCGTCGGCCAGCGCCCAGCAGGCCCGCGCGGCCTATGCCGCCACTTCTGCGCTGGGCCGCGCCGGGTCATGATGCACTGATCGACTCGCCGCTTTGGGAGATATTTCATGACTGCCTTGCACCACCCGCTTGCCCCTTTTCGCCTCGATGGCCGCACGGCGCTGGTCACCGGCGCGCGCCGTGAGATCGGGCGGGCGATTGCGCTGGGCTTTGCCGCGCAAGGTGCGCGGGTGGCGGTGCATCATCTCGGCACCGAGGAGGAGGCGCGCGACGCCGGCGAGGTGGTGGCGACCATCCAGGCCGGCGGCGGCATTGCGCAGGGCTTTGCGGCCGATTTCGCCACCGATGCGGGCGCGCAATCCCTGAGCGCCGCGGTGCTGGCGGCGTTTGGGCAGGTCGATATCCTCGTCATCAACGCCTCGATCGAACTGGTCGAGCCCTGGGCCGGGATTTCCCGCGATCATTTCGACCGGCAGATCGCCGTCAATCTGCGCAGCACGCTCGACCTCTTTCAGGCCCTGATTCCGCCCATGCAAGCGCGCGGCTGGGGGCGGGTGCTGACCATCGGCAGCGCCCAGCAGAACCTGCCGCACCCCGGCATGCTGGTCTATGCGGGCAGCAAGGCGATGCAGCACAACTGGGCCGTCAACCTTGCCCGCCAATGCGCAGGCTCCGGCGTGACGGTGAACAACCTTGCGCCGGGCGCCATCGCCACGGCGCGCAATCGGGAGCAACTCGCGACCAGCGGGCATGAACTGCTGGCGCGCATCCCGGTGGGGCGCTTCGGCCGCCCGGAGGACCTGGTGGGGCCGGCGCTGCTGCTGTGCTCGGATGCGGGGAGTTATATCAATGGTGCGAGCCTGGTGGTCGATGGGGGGCGGTTGATCGGGTGAAGGAAGGAAGGGCTTCTTTTTTGAAAAAAAGAAGCAAAAAACTTTTGTCCGTTTTGGGGTGAGGGACATCGGGGAGAGGGGGGCGAGGCTCCTTCCGTCCGCAAATCGTTATCGGATAAAGTTTTTTTGCTTCTTTTTTTTCAAAAAAAGAAGCGCTTCCCTCACTCCGCCGCCCCCCGCAACGCCGCCCCTGCGGCACCCAGCGCCAGCGGCACCGTCCCCGCCAGGAAGGCGCCGAGCAGCAGCAGATGCGGCCGCGGCGTCATGCCTCCGCTCGCCGCGTCCGCCGCCGCCACGCCGAAGATCAGCACCGGTGCGGCCAGCGGCAGGATCAGCAGCGGCATCAGCACGCCGCCGCGCCGCGCCCCGAGCACGAGGGCGGCGGCGGCCGTGCCGAGGAGGGACAAGGCCAGCGTGCCCGCCAGCAGGCCGGCGAGGAGGGCAGGGATCGCCTCCTCCGGCAGGCGCAGCATCAGCGCGAGGGGTGCTGCGGCGACCAGCAGGGGCAATCCTGTCACCAGCCAATGCGCCGCGGCTTTGCCGGCGGCGATGGCGGCGGGATGCAGGCCCGAGAGCAGCAGCAGATCGAGCGATCCGTCCTCCAGGTCAGCCCCCAGCAACCGGTCGAGCGGCAGGAGGGCTGCCAGCAGCGCCGCCACCCAGATCACGCCCGGCGCGATGCGTCCGAGCGTTTCAGGCGCCGGGCCGATGGCCAGGGGGAACAGCGCCGTCACGAGGACGAAAAACAACACGGCCGCGATCGTGTCGCCGCCATGGCGCACGGAGAGCCGCATTTCGCGGATGAGCAGGCGGATCATGCGAGCGCGAACTCCACGGCACCTTGGAGGGGGAGGGGCAGATGGGTCGCCGCGATCACCAGCCCGCCCCGGTTGCGATGGGTGGCGAGGAGGGCGCCGAAGCGGGCGACCGCCTTGACATCGAGCCCCAGGGTCGGCTCGTCCAGCAGCCAGATCGGGGCGGCGGACAACGCAAGGCGGGACACGGCGAGGCGCCGCTTCTGCCCGGCCGACAACATCCGCGCCGGCAGATCGGCGAGGCGGGCAAGATCGACCGCCTCCAGCGCCGCCGCGATCGCCGCCGGCTCGCCCCAGAATCGCAGGTTTTCCATCACGGACAGTCCGGGTTTGATCGCGTCCTGATGCCCGAGATAGGAGACGCGCGTGGCGTGCAGTTGCAGGTCAGCCAGCGTATCCTCGCCGTGCCAGCGCAGCCCGCCCGCCATCGGGCGCACCAGCCCCGCGAGGAGGCGCAGCAGCGTCGATTTGCCGGAGCCATTGGGCCCGACCAGCAGCATTGCGCCGCCTGCGGGCACGCTGAAGCGCAGTTTCTCGAACACCAGGCGCTCGCCCCGGAAGGCTGCCAATCCATCCGCCTCCAGCAAAATACCTCCTCATCCCCGCGCATCGTTTGCGGGGTGGTCACAACTATGGTTTAAGCCCGCCGCCACTCATAGACACCCCCTGCCCACCGCCGGGCCTTCCCGAGCGCGCGCGGCATCAACGCGGAGGCCGATCGCAATGAAATCCGTCGGGCACGACAGCCTGAAGACCGCTCGCACTTTGAACGTGCAGGGCCAGACCTACACCTATTTTTCGCTCCCCGAAGCGGCCAAGACGATCGGCGACATTTCCCGCCTGCCCGTCAGCCTCAAGGTGTTGCTGGAAAACGTGCTGCGCTTCGAGGATGGCCGGTCCTACAGCGTTGACGACGCGAAGGCCATCGCGGGCTGGCTGACGAAGGCCACGTCGTCGAACGAAGTGCCGTTCAAGCCCGCGCGCATCCTGATGCAGGATTTCACCGGCGTCCCCGCCGTGGTCGACCTCGCTGCCATGCGCGATGGTATTTTGCGACTCGGCGGCGACCCGGCCAAGGTGAACCCGCTGGTGCCCGTCGATCTCGTGATCGACCACTCCGTGATGGTGGATTTCTCCGGCACTGCTGCCTCCGAGCGGCAGAACGAGGACCTCGAATTCGAGCGCAACGCCGAGCGCTACACCTTCCTGCGCTGGGGGCAGACTGCGTTCGACAATTTCCGCGTCGTGCCGCCCGGCACCGGGATTTGCCACCAGGTCAATCTCGAATACCTCGCCCAGGCGGTGTGGACCGCCGAGCTTGATGGCAAGACCTACGCCTACCCCGACACGCTCTACGGCACCGACAGCCACACCACGATGGTCAACGGCATGGGCGTGCTCGGCTGGGGCGTGGGCGGCATCGAGGCGGAAGCGGCGATGCTCGGCCAGCCCATCGCGATGCTGATCCCCGACGTGATCGGCTTCCGCCTGACGGGCCGCCTGCCCGAGGGCGCGACCGCGACCGACCTTGTGCTCACCGTCACCCAGATGCTCCGCAAGAAGGGCGTGGTCGGCAAGTTCGTCGAGTTCTATGGCCCGGGCCTGCAGGAGATGTCGCTGGCGGATCGCGCGACGATTGCCAACATGGCCCCCGAATACGGCGCCACCTGCGGGTTTTTCCCGGTCGATCAGGTGACGCTCGACTATCTCCACCTCTCCGGGCGGGACACCGCGCGGATCGAGCTGGTGAAGCAGTATTGCCAGGCCCAGGGCATGTGGACCGATGCCAGCACGCCCGATCCGGTGTTCACCGACACGCTCGAACTCGATATGGCGGGCGTGCAGCCCTCGATCGCCGGGCCCAAGCGGCCGCAGGACCGCGTGCTGCTGAAGGATGCGACCTCGGCGTTCAACACCGAACTCACCAAGAGCCTCGGCGTCGCTGCCGGCGAGCTTGGCACCAGGGCGAAGGTCGAAGGCAAGAACTACGACCTGACCCATGGGGATGTGGTGATCGCCGCCATCACGTCCTGCACCAATACGTCGAACCCCTATGTGCTGGTTGCTGCGGGCCTCGTGGCGCGCAAGGCCCGCGCCTTCGGCCTGACGCCGAAGCCCTGGGTGAAGACCTCGTTGGCGCCGGGGTCGCAGGTGGTGACCGAGTATCTCGACCGCGCCGGCCTCACCGAGGACCTCGATGCGATCGGGTTCAACACCGTCGGCTACGGCTGCACGACCTGCATCGGCAACTCGGGCCCGCTCGAGGATGCGATCGTGGACGCGATCGAGGACAACAAGCTCGTCGCCGTTTCCGTGCTGTCCGGCAATCGCAACTTCGAAGGCCGGGTGCATGCCAATGTGCGCGCGAACTACCTGGCCTCGCCGCCGCTGGTGGTGGCCTACGCGCTGCTGGGGAAGATCACGGCCGACATCACGACCGTCGCCATCGGCACCGCCACGGATGGCCGGGCGGTGTTCCTGAAGGATATCTGGCCGAGCAACAAGGAAATCGCCGACGTCGTTGCCGCCTGCCTGTCGCGCGATCAGTTCCTCAAGCGCTACGGCGAGGTCTTCAAGGGGCCGAAGAAGTGGCAGTCCATCCAGGTCGAAACCGGCACCGCCACCTATGGCTGGTCGGACAGCTCGACCTACGTCAAGAACCCGCCCTACTTCGAAGGCATCACGATGGAGCCGAAGCCGACCGGCGACATCCGCGGCGCCAAGGTTCTGGCGGTGCTGGGCGACAGCATCACCACCGACCATATCTCGCCGGCCGGCAATATCCGCAAATCCGCCCCCGCCGGGGAATATCTTGGCGAGCGGCAGATCCTGCAGAAGGATTTCAACAGCTACGGCGCCCGGCGCGGCAACCATGAGATCATGATGCGCGGCACCTTCGCCAATATCCGCATCAGGAACGAGATGCTGCAGGGCGTCGAGGGCGGCATGACCCGCCTCGCCGGCGCCACCAAGCAGGTGTCGATCTATGACGCGGCGATGGCGTATCAGAAGGCCAACACCCCGCTCATCGTCATCGGCGGCAAGGAATATGGCACCGGCTCGTCGCGCGACTGGGCGGCGAAGGGCACCATGCTGCTGGGCGTGAAGGCGGTGATTGTCGAAAGCTTCGAGCGCATCCACCGCTCGAACCTGGTCGGCATGGGCGTCCTGCCGCTCACCTTCAAGGACGGTATGGACCGCAAGACCCTGGCGCTGACCGGCGATGAGACGCTGGACATCCTGGGCCTGGATGCGTTGAGCCCGCGGATGGACCTCAGCCTGGTGATCCATCGCGTCAACGGCACGATCGACACCGTGCCGGTCCTCTGCCGCGTCGATACGCTCGATGAGGTCAGCTATTACCGCCATGGCGGCATCCTGCACTACGTCCTGCGCGGAATGGCCAAGGCTGCCTGAACGAAATCGGGCACCTCAAGTCAGGTTGGGGCTTCACAGCCCCAACCTGACTTGCTATAGCCCGTTCCTCGGCGGAACGGGCGGCAGCGATTGCCCGGTTCCAGTGATGGGCGCTTAGCTCAGTTGGTAGAGCAGCTGACTCTTAATCAGCGGGTCGTAGGTTCGAATCCCACAGCGCCCACCATCACAACACCAAGGACTTACGGATAATCTAGGTCTGATTGAAGTGCACGACGATAGCCCTGGGGCTTCAATGGGGCTTCAGCAGCACGCTAACAGGTTTGGGCACTCTCAGTGTGGGGCCCCCATCGGCTTTTAGCTTAGCACTCGAAATCTCGAGCCCTGTCTGTCCTAGCGCAGCAAAAAACGATCATTGCTCGGCGCTCCTGCACTTTGTCCATGCGAAGTGCCCGAGTCGTTGGGCGCGCGCCCCGCAATGGAGGTGCCCCCCTCCTCTCCCGCCACCAGCAAAAATCGGTTTTGACGTTTTTTTGACGATGTTCGGCCTCTGCGGTAAGCTGGCGCGATCAAATCAGCCGAATGGCGTAAAATGCAATTGGTTATGCCTTCTTTAGGACATCGCATCCCGGCCCGGCTTTGGCTGGGTTTGCTGTCGGCGGCGATCTGCCTCGGGCTGGCAGCGTACTGTAACCCTGCTGCGGCCCAAGGGAGCCACCCGGTCAAAGGCCATGTCACGAAGAAGGGCACCTATGTCGCACCTCACCGTGCGACCAACCCCAACCACACGAAACGGGACAACTACTCCACCAAGGGCAACGCCAATCCCTACACGGGCAAGCCGGGGACGAAGAACCCATGATGGCGTGTCTGCGCAACCGCGACGAGCGGTTTCCGCTCAACGCCACTCCTAGCGTTTTAAGTTTCATGAAAAAGTTTGGCCCGGGGCATGGCGACAAGCCTGACGCGGGCGGTGGGGAGCCGCCTCCGAAAGAAGGGGATAAGTTAACTTCAACAACCGGCAAGCCTATGGTATTTACGGGCGGGAAGTGGATGTACCCATGAGCACTCCTGTTCCTGCAAACGAAATCCCGGGCACTCCTGTTCCTGCAAACGAAATTCCGTCAGGAAAGCCTGCCACCGGCGGGCGGTTTGTTCCCGACGAGCCAACAATGATGGCGATGGGCAAATTTCTCGGCGTGATTCTTGGACCTTCTATCTTGTTAATGGGTGGGCTCGTCGTAGTTGGGTTGGCCATAAGAAGTGCTCGCAAACGAATCGTGGAAAAAACGGAATCATCGCCATCTCCAGCACCGCAATTTAATGGCTGGCAGCGCCTAGGATTAGTGTCCAGCATCCTCTGGATTATTATTTCATCAGGAATTTTTATTTCAGTTGCTATAATTAACGATGATTATGACATAATTACGAAGGACATTTTTATATTTTTCTTTTTAATTTATTCCCCTGTCGTGGCGTTGTGGATTTTGGGATACGCGGTAGCTTGGATACGAGAAGGCTTTCGAAAGAGCAGTTCATGAACTTCAAGGCGGGACTCTTTCGCCTTTGGTTGGTGCTTTCCGTTTGTTGGTTGATGGGGGCATCGATTATTCTTCGCGATGACCTAGTGGCTACGCGCGCTGGTTTCGATCCCGTTGCTTTCCTTGCTGAATACGGGGATAAGAAACCCGCTTTATCACCTGCAGTTCCATCCGGCCCCTGGGAAGATTATAAAAAAGCCCCAATTGTGCCGGCAGAAGACATGCCTGGTCGAACCAAGTTTGATCCCTCCACTGCCAAACCTATTAGAGCCACTGTGCTTGAGGCTGACTGGGAAGCCCGATTGGACGCGGGGGCAATGGTGCTCGGGCCACCGCTGATATTCTTGGTGTTAGGACTGTCAGGTGCTTGGGTGATCGCTGGCTTCCGAGGAAAGCTACGATGAACGCTATCATGCCGCGGGCCGAAATCGTCCACCGTCTGAAGGTGCTGCAGAAACGCCGCCAGTTCGGTGAGGCAGTCTGTGGTCTGACCAAAGTCGCGGAAATGGCAGGCCTTGATCGCAGCACCGTATTCGCTGCCGCCACTGGTAGCCACCGCCTGGCAGAAACCTCGCAGATTAGGCTGTCACGGGCGCTACAGCGCCTCGATGAGCAACCAGTACCATCGCGGGCTCTGCATCTAACACTTTCTTAATCAGCGGGTCGTAGGTTCGAATCCCACAGCGCCCACCATCACATCCCGTTGAAATCGTCAGGCATTTGAAGTTCCTGCGGGATCGCAAAAAAAACTCTGGCGCAGGTGATCAACCAAAGAGTGAGAGCGGCGCGGGGTTGTCAGACGCCCTTGCCCGCTGCGAAGCGCACCGCCTCCTCCGCCGCGCGGAACAGCGCGCGCGCCTTGGCCCGGGTTTCCTCATGCTCGGCTGCCGGATCGGAATCCGCCACCACCCCGGCGCCGGCCTGCACATACATTGTGCCGTCCTTCACCACCGCGGTGCGCAAGGTGATGCAACTGTCCATCGTTCCATCGGCGGCGAAATACCCGACGCAGCCGCCATAGATCGCCCGGCGCGACGGTTCGAGCTCGTCGATGATCTCCATCGCCCGCACCTTCGGCGCCCCCGACAGCGTGCCTGCCGGGAAGCCTGCCGTCAGCGCGTCGATCGCATCCAGGCCGGGCCGGATCGTGCCCTGCACGTCGGACATGATGTGCATCACATGGCTGAAGCGCTCGATCCCGAAACTTTCCGTCACCCGCACTGTGCCGATTTGGCTCACCCGGCCGACATCGTTGCGCCCGAGATCGAGCAGCATGAGATGCTCGGCCCGCTCCTTGGGGTCGGCGAGCAATTCGGCCTCCAGCGCCTGGTCCTCCTCATGCGTCACGCCCCGCCTGCGCGTGCCTGCCAGCGGGCGGATCGTCACCGTGTTGTCGCGCAACCGCACCAGGATCTCCGGGCTTGAGCCGATCACCGAGAACCCGCCGAAATCCAGGAAGAACATGAACGGCGCCGGGCTGATCCGGCGCAGCGCGCGATACAGCGACAGCGGCGGCAAGACGAACGGCACCGAGAAGCGCTGGCTCAACACGATCTGAAACGCATCGCCGGCCGAGATATAATCCTTGCCCTTCTCGACCGCCGCCATGAACCCCTCGGGCGTGAAGTTGGACCCCGGCTCCTCCAGCGGCGGCAAGGCCACCGGCGGCGGCGCGATCGGCACCGGGCGTGCCAGGGCCGCCGAAGCGGCATCGAGCCTGGCCCGCCCCAACTCCCACGCCGCC
>CANFKS010000010.1 GCA_947447625.1 Rhodospirillales bacterium
CCGTATGTCTGGCTGGACGCCACCTCCATCAAGGTCGCGAGGGCGGTCGCATCATCTCCAAGGCCATCACCATCGCGGTGGGCGTCAACACCGACGGAAGGCGTGAGGTGCTGGGCATGGACATCGGCCGCTCCGAGGCGGCGATCTTCTGGATCGAATTTCTCCGCACGCCGGCAAGCAAGGGCGCGGCGTGGCGGCCGCCTTCATCGCCACCGCATTTGCCCAGGAAGACGCAGCAGCAGCCCGTGCCCAGTGGCGCGGGGTCGCCGACCAACTGCGCCTCAAGCTGCCAAGGCTGGCCGCCTTCATGGACGAGGCGGAAGCAGACGCCCTGGCCTACATGGACTTCCCAGCCGCACACCGGTCATCAGGCCGGAGGCGCTTTACGCCGACCGGCCCGATGCGGTGTTGATCCTGACGAAGAATCTTGCGTGCGCGAGGAGGGCGGCCCAGCGCAGCATGCCAGGCAGACGCACGATCATTATTTCGGCGTTGCATCGTCTTCCGGTTGTCGCTCGATGCGGAAGAGGCCTGGTTCAGGGCGTGGAGGCGGTGGCGAACACTTTCTGTGCGACCTGCCAACGTCCCTCGACCTTGAGGAAGCAGAGGTAGTCCGTGAAGTAACGCGGAGGGATCGCGCATTTCAGTTTCACAAAGGCCGAAGTCGCAGAGGACATGTCGATTTGTAGGACATGGTCCGATCGTTGCAGGCCTTGGGATTTCGCAGACGGGCGGCTGCGCACGCCTGCGAGCCATTCGTCTCGCGGCAGGGGTTTCAACTCGCCGTTGAGTTCGAAGGTCAATGCGCTCGTGGGATGAAAGACGCGGGCGAGTTTATCGGCGTCACCCTCGTAAAGCCCATCCAGGTAGTCCGTTACCGCGGCTTCGATCGCCGCCAGTTCGCTCGACATTGTTTTCTCCCTAATGATGAAGGTTCAGGCCGGGCGACCCGCCGCGGCCAGTTCGATCAGCCGGCCCCAGCGCGAGGCCGAGTGCAGATGGGCGTAGAGTGGGCCGATCCAGCCGCGCCGGCGCCAGTCGATAAAGGTTTCGTCGCTGATCTGGTCGAGCCGGTCGGCCTTGAGGATTTTGAAGCCGCGGATGCGTGTGCCGCCGCCGGAGGTATAGCTCACGGTCGCTTCCTCTTCCTGGAGCAGGCCAGCGGCGTCAAGGGCTTTGCCGAAGGCATTGGCCGCGTTGAGGTTATCGCGGAAGGCGACAGCGAAGTTGATCGAGTCGGTGAGGGTCGGGGTTGGCTTGCCGTCCTCAAACATCGGGGCGCCGACGTCCTCAGTGATGCATTCGGCATCGGCTTCCATGCCGACATAGACGGTGCCGGTGCCGGGTTCCTCGATGAAGACGAAGGGGAAGGCGCGGACATAGGCTGGCACGTAGGAGTCGGCTTTCCACTGCCCGCCGGGCTCAACGAACAGATTTGTGCCCTCGCCGAGACCGAGCAAGGCGAGCGGCGTGGGCGTTGGGCCGGTCGCGAAAACGATTGGAAAATGCTGTGATATCACATCGCATTCACCGAGGCCGATGGGCACGGATTGCGCGGACTTGCTGAAACCGAAGCCTCCGTCCCGGTTGAGCTTCTTGCCGCCGTGCATGCCGGGATTGACACCGACGACGCGGTTGAAGAACAGCGGCATCGCGGGCGGCGGCGGGGCAGCGACGGCCTCAGTGGCGGCGGAGGAAATCGTGGGCTCGGACATTTTGCTTCTCCTGCATGCGGCGCGGTGCCAGTCTGTCGATCACGATCTCTTAACGATCCGGGCGGCCAAATCAACCGCTGAGCGCGAACATCTCAGGCATACGTTCGGGCGGGACGAAATAGAATATAAATACATAAGGATCCGAGGCAGAAAACTCTGCCGGGGAGGGCGAGGCGACCTGCATCCGGTTGGCATCGAATTCCGCAACCGGGTGCCACCCGTCGAGCCAGAAGAATCCAGAAAGACCCAGCTCAGCCAGCAGGGCCGGCACCTCAAGAGTGCTGCCGCGGCGATGACGCTCCTCGATTTCCACCGTCACCACGGGTCGCCAGGTGCGAATACTGGTGGCACCGCCGCGGATCACCTCCTCCTCGGCGCCTTCGACGTCGAGTTTGATGGCGGTCATATCGCGGAATGCAAAGCCGTCGAGCCGGCGGAGGGCAACGTCGTGCCGGGTGATGCGGTCCACGCGGGCGTCGTCGCGCTGGATGGCGGTGTAGTCTTTGGCCGTCGAGGCCCATTGCTCTTGCATGACCCCGCCAACCGAAGGGACATCGAGCGATATCCGCCCGTCCTCGGCACCGAGGGCGCAGGGGTGGAGGACAACATCGAGGCCCGCTACCGCCTGGCGCAGGCGCGCCATCGCCGTGGGCAAGGGCTCGAAGGCCACCACACGGGCACCGGGGAGCGCGGCGAACGGGACGGTCAGCAGCCCATCATGGGCACCGATGTCGAGCAGTATGCCGGGCCGGAAGAGGCCGCGATGGAAGGTCAACTCATCCAATTAGGCTGCGCTCCAGGAGTTCGAGCGCGGCCTGGGCGAAGGCGCGCATATTGCCCTCGCGATCACCATGTCCGGTTTCGAGCACCAGGTCGGCCGGGACGGGGCCGGATACGGCGATCGCAGCATGACCGGCCGCATCACCGTAGCGATTGCCGGTGGGGCCGGTTGCGCCTGATTCGGCGATTGCCCAGTCGGTCGCGAAGCGGGCGCGGCAGGCATCGGCCATCAGGCGGGAATAATTGGCTGTTGAGGGGCGCACCGCACGCATGTCGTCATCGGACAATCCAAGCAGCACGCGGCGGGCGACGCGCGTGTAGACCACCGCCCCGCCCATGAAATAGGCCGAGGCTCCCGGCACCGCGAGCATCGCAGCCGACATCAACCCGCCGGCCGATCCCTCGGCAATGGACAGGGTTTGGCCGCGCGCTTTGAGGAGGGCGGCGATGCGATTCGCGACTGGTTTCAGACTGTCCATTTCAGGCTCCCACCGTCTGGTGCGCCGCCAGCACGGCCATGTCGACGATCTGGTTCACCGAGGCATCCATTGGGACGAGTTGCGCCGCGTGCGTCAGCCCGATGAGCACCGGCCCGATGGTAGAGCCGCCGCCAAGACGAGGGGCGAGGCGGGACGTGATGTGAGCGGAATGCAGGCCCGGCATCACCAGCACATTGGCAGGGCCTGTGAGACGGCAGAACGGGTAGAGCGAGCGGTAGGACATGTCGAGCGCGACATCTGGGCTCATTTCGCCATCATATTCGAAATCGACATGGCGGGCATCGAGGATGGCAACGGTTTCGCGCATTACATCGCCGATCGCATGCGGCGGATTGCCAAAGGTGGAATAGGACATCAGGGCGACGCGCGGTTCGTGGCCCATGCGGCGGGCGGCGGCGGCGGCCCCGATCACGATGTCCGCCATGTCGACCGGGTTGGGCCGGAAGTGCATCAGGGTGTCGGCAAGAAAGATGGTGCGGCCGCGCTCGCCGAGCATCAGCGTGAGGCCAAAGCTGATGCCGCCCGGGACGGTATCGATGACGTGGCCGATATCGGCGAGGCAGACTGAGGCGGAGCGGGTAAGCCCCGTCACGAGGGCATCGGCTTCTCCGGTGGCAACCATGCAGGCGGCGAAGACGTTACGGTCCTGGTTGACCATGCGCTGGCAGTCGCGTTGCAGGTAGCCGCGACGGTGCAGGCGGCCATAGAGGAAGTCGACATATTTGCGGTTGTTGGTGGACAGGCGGGCATTGAGAATTTCGATGCCCTCGCCCATGCCAAGGCCGAGGGAGGCCATGGTGGCGCGTACCCGGTCCTCGCGGCCGATCAGGACGGGCGTGCCGTAGCCGCCATTGCGGAACTGGACGGCGGCGCGAACGATCTTTTCCTCCTCGCCTTCAGCAAAGACGACACGGCGGGGCTGGGCGCGGACACGTTCGGAGATGGCGTCGAGCGCATTGGCCGTCGAATCGAGACGAGCTGAGAGTTCCCGTGCGTAGCGTCGCAGATCAGCCAGCGGCTTGCGGGCGACGCCGCTTTCCATCGCGGCCTTGGCCACGGCGGGCGGCAGGCGCGAGATCAGGCGGGGATCGAAGGCGTTGGGAATGATGTATTCCGGACCAAACTGGAGGCGCTTGCCGCCGCCGGCGGCATTGACTTCATCGGGCACGTCCTCGCGGGCGAGTTGGGCGAGGGCTTCGGCGGCGGCGATTTTCATCGCCTCGTTGATGGTGGAGGCGCGGACATCGAGCGCGCCGCGAAAGATATAGGGGAAGCCCAGGACGTTGTTGACCTGATTGGGGTAGTCGCTGCGGCCGGTGGCGATGATGGCATCGGCGCGGGCGGAGCGGGCTTCCTCGGGGGTGATTTCCGGATCGGGGTTCGCCATGGCGAAAATAATCGGCTTGGGTGCCATGCTGCGGACCATCGCCGGGGTCAACGCGCCTTTGACGGACAGGCCGAAGAAGGCGTCGCAGCCGTCGATCGCCTCTGCCAGAGTGCGGGCCTTGGTGGCGACGGCGTGGGCCGATTTCCACTGGTTCATGCCCTCGGTGCGGCCCTGGAAAACGACGCCCTTGGTGTCGCACAGCGTCACATGCTCGGGGCGCATGCCCATCGCCTTGAGCAGTTCGACGCAGGCGATGGCGGCGGCACCGGCGCCGTTGACGACGAGTTTGGTCGATCGGAGGTCCCGCCCCGTAAGGTGGCAGGCGTTGATCAGGCCGGCGGCAGCGACGATGGCGGTGCCGTGCTGGTCATCGTGGAAGACAGGGATGTCCATCAATTCGCGCAGGCGCTGCTCGATGATGAAGCACTCGGGGGCCTTGATGTCTTCAAGGTTGATGCCGCCGAACGAGGGGCCGAGATAGCGGACACAGTTGACGAGGGCGTCGACGTCCTCGGTATCAACGCAGAGATCGATGCCGTCGACATCCGCGAAGCGTTTGAAAAGGGCGACCTTTCCTTCCATCACCGGCTTGCCCGCGAGGGCACCGAGATTGCCGAGGCCGAGGACGGCAGTGCCGTTGGAGACAACGGCGACCATGTTGCCCTTGGAGGTGTAGTCATAGGCGAGGGAGGGGTCCTGAGCGATGCGCAAGCAGGGCTCGGCGACGCCTGGCGAATAGGCGAGCGAGAGGTCGCGCGCTGTGGCGAGGGGTTTGGTGAGCCGCGTCGCCAATTTGCCGGCGGGATAGGCGGCATGCATGGCCAGCGCCTCGTCCCCCGAGACCCGAGCGGTCCGCGTGTCGTTTCCATCGGCCATGATGTGGCCTCCCCATGTTTTTCGGCTTCAGTTTCCTATCATGGCGACGTGGGCGGGGACGCGCAAGAAACCCGACGAAATTGCCCCCTGACGCCTTGCGGCCGAATGCGCCAAACTGGGCGGATGACGAACCCCCTCGCCCCTCCGCCCGCCGACGGCGCCACGCCCGCCATGGCGCAATGGTTCGCCGCCAAGAACCAGCACCCCGATGCGCTGCTGTTTTTTCGGATGGGTGATTTCTATGAGATGTTCTTTGCCGATGCGGTGGCGGCGGCGGCGGCGCTCGATATCGCGCTGTCCCATCGCGGCACACATCTGAGCGAGCCGATCCCCATGTGCGGGGTGCCCGCGCATGCCGCGGAGGCGTATCTGCAGCGGCTGATCCGACGCGGGTTTCGTGTCGCCGTGGGCGAGCAGATGGAGGAGGCCAAGTCCCGCACGGGGAAGAACCCGATCCGGCGCGAAGTGGTGCGGCTCGTCACGCCGGGGACATTGACCGAGGATGCGCTGCTGGAGGCGGGGCGGCCGAATATGCTGCTGGCTCTGGCGCGCGTGAATGGCGCGATCGGCGCGGCGTGGCTCGATGTTTCGACCGGGCTGTTCGAGACACAACCGCTGACGCTGTCGAATGTGCCGGCGCTGCTGGGGCGGCTTGATCCGGCGGAAATTCTCGCACCAGACGATTTGCCGGTCGGGGACTGGTCGGGACGGCGCAGTCCAACACCGCCGACGCCGGCGTATCCGCGGCAGATGCTGGAAAAGCACTACGAAATCTCCAGTCTCGATGCCTACGGCAGTTTCACCGAGGCGGAGGCTGCGGCGGCGGCGCTGGCGCTCGACTATGTGCGGACGACGCAGGCGGGCAGGACGCCGCGGTTGTCTGCGCTGGTGCCGGTCGGCGATGCCGGGCGGGTGGAGATGGACGCGGCGACGCGCCAATCGCTCGAAATCACCCGGGCACGGGATGGCAGCACAAGCCACACCTTGTTCGCCGCCATCAGCCGGACATTGACCGCGGGGGGCGCAAGGCTGCTGGCCGACTGGCTCGGCGGGCCGCTGACCGATCCGGCGGCCATTGCGGAGCGGCAGGATGCGTGGAGCTGGATGCGGGATACGCCGACGGCGGCTGCCACGATCCGCGCGGCGTTGCGCAGAACGCCGGACATCGCGCGCGCGCTTGGTCGGCTATCGGTGTCGCGGGGGAGTCCGCGTGATTTGGCGGCGGTCAGGGATGGCTTGGCGGCGGCATCTGTTGGCGCTGAGGCGCTGGCCGGGCCGGTGCCGGTCTGGCTCGCACGGTTGCGTGCGGCGCTCGACATGCCGCCAGTCCTGCATGCTTTGTTGCAGGCGGCGCTAGCTGATCCGGCGCCAGTGCGGCTCGATCCGGCGGCAGCGGCGATTGCGCCAGGCTTCGATGGTGAACTGGATGCCGAGCGGACGCTGCGTGATGACAGCCGGCGCGTGATTGCGGCGATGCAGCTTGATTTCGCTCAAAAATACGGTGTGGCGAGCCTCAAGATCAAACATCACCAACAACTCGGCTACGTGATCGAGGCGCCGGCGGTGGCGGTCGAAAAGCTGCGCGACAAGCCAGAACTCGTGCTTCGGCAGGGAATGGCGAACGGGGCACGCTTCACGCATCCGGAACTGTCGGAGTTGGACCGGCGCATCAGCGAGGCGGGGGAGCGGGCCGCAGCGCGGGAGCGGGCGGTGTTTGCGCATCTGCTCGATCGCACGCTGGCACAGGCGGCGGGGCTGGCCGATGTCGCTGCGGCGCTGGCGGGGCTCGATGTGGCGCAATCCGCGGCACGGCTGGCCGAACCGGGAACGTGGTGTCGGCCGGAGGTGTTGGATTCGCATGAATTCGTGGTGCGCGAAGGGCGCCATCCCGTGGTGGAGGCAGCCCTTGCGGGCCAGGCGCCGTTCATGCCGAATGACTGCGACCTGTCGCCCGAACGGCGCGTGTTGTTGCTGACCGGGCCGAACATGGCGGGCAAGTCGACCTATCTGCGGCAGAACGCACTCATCGCGCTTCTGGCCCAGGCCGGCCTCCCGGTGCCAGCGCGGTCGGCGCGGATCGGGGTGGTGGATCGGCTGTTTTCGCGGGTTGGCGCGGCGGACGACCTGGCCCGGGGGCGTTCGACGTTCATGGTCGAGATGGTGGAGACCGCCGCGATCCTGCACCAGGCGGGGCCGAAGTCGCTGGTGATCGTCGACGAGATCGGGCGGGGCACGGCAACGCTGGATGGGCTGGCGATTGCGTGGGCGGTGCTGGAGGCGTTGCACAATGCGCTGCGCTGCCGGGTAATTTTCGCGACCCATTTCCATGAACTCGCCCGACTGTCGGAATTGCCGCATCTGCGGCCACATACGATGCGGGTCAGGGAATGGAAGCATGATGTTGTTTTCCTTCATGAAGTAGCTGAAGGGTCAGGGGGCCGGTCATGGGGCGTGCATGTTGCGCGGCTGGCCGGGGTGCCGGCGGCAGTGGTGAAGCGGGCCGGGACCTTGTTGCGGGAATTAGAGGAAAGAGCTGGGGATTTGACGGATGCATCGGCCTTGCCGCTGTTCGCATCGTCCCGTCCGGCGCCAACGCCTGAGCCGGTCATGGCCGATCCGATACATGAGGCGCTGTCCGCAATCGACCCCGACGCGCTGACACCAAGAGAGGCACTCGATACGCTTTACAAATTGCGGGGATTGTTGCTTGGCGCGGCGGCCGGATAGCCCTTAACATCGTCGCTTATGCTCCCACCGACCCCACTGCCGTCAGACCCCGCCGAAGCCACCGCCAAGTTGCGGGAGGCTCTCATCAACCTCATCCAGGGCCCGACCTCGGGCGATGACGGGGCGATCCCGCGCGAGGCGGCACTGGGGGCCTTCCGGCGACATCTGGGGCGGATCCAAGCCCATGTGCGGGATCAGTTCGAGCAGGGTCTGCTGCACGGGCTGAAGGCCGCGCGGTTGCAATCCGACTTGATGGACGGCTTGATGGCGGAGCTGTTCGCCTATGCCGGGGCGACGGAGGCCGGCGGGGGCGAGGCGTTGCGGCTGTCGATGGCGGCGACTGGGGGCTACGGGCGCGGCGTGCTGGCGCCGTTCAGCGATATCGACCTGCTGTTCATCACGGCCGATATCGCCGCGCCGGCAGATCTGCGGGTGATCGAGTTCACGCTTTACTTCCTCTGGGATCTCGGACTGAAGGTCGGCCATGCGACGCGCTCGGTGGCGGATTGCCTGGTGCAGGCGCGCGGTGATGCGACGGTGCGGACATCGCTGCTGGATGCGCGCCCGCTTGCCGGCGATCGGGCGCTGTTCGACGCATTTGCGGTGTCGTTCAAGGAGGCCTGCCGAGAGGCCGGGGCGGCCGGCTATCTGTCGGCCAAGCGGGCAGAGCGCGATGTGCGGCATCGGCGCTTCGGCGACAGCCCGTTCGTCGTGGAGCCCAATATCAAGGAAGGCCGCGGCGCGCTGCGCGATCTTCAGACGATGTACTGGATCGCGCGCTACATTTTTGGCACCACCTCGCTCGCCGAGCTGGCGGATCCGACAGGGCCGGCGGGGGGGATCATCACCGCGCACGAGGCCCGCCTCGCGCTGCGGTCATGGGACTTTCTGTGGACGCTGCGGTTTCATCTCCATTACGTCGCCGGGCGGGCCGAGGAGCGGCTGACATTCGATCTGCAACCCGTGGTGGGGGCGCGGATGGGCTATACACGACATGGCCGGCAGGATGGGGTGGAGCGCTTCATGCGCCACTATTTCCTCACAGCGCGAGAGGTGACCCGGCTGACTCAGGTGTTGGAACCGGCGCTGGAACGGGCCGCGCTGGGGCCGCCGGCGCGAGCGGCGGAGACTGATGCGGCGTTGGTCAAGGCCGGGTTCATGCTGCTTGATGGCAAGCTGATGCCGGCCAACGCGCAGCAATTCAGCGACGAGCCGATCCGGCTGCTGCGGATATTGCAGATCGCGCGGGATCGCGGGCTTAAACTGCATCCGCTGGCGGTGCGCGCGCTGATCCGCAACGAGCGCCGCGCGATGGCGTTGCGCGGCGACCAGGAGGCCGCCGCGCTGTTCCTCGACCTGTTGTGCGGGCGCGATGCCGAGCACAACCGGATCGATGGCGCGCAGTGGATGAAGGTGCTGAACGAGACCGGCATCCTCGGACGCATGCTGCCGGACTGGGCGCGCATCGTGGGGCAGATGCAGTTCGACACTTACCATATCTTCACGGTGGACGAGCACACGATCGAGGCGATCCGCGTTCTGAACACGCTGGAGCGCGGCGAATTGGCCGAGGTGGCGCCCGTGGCGTCGAGCCTGGTGGATCATTTGCAATCCCGCCGCGCGCTCTACGTGGCGATGTTGATGCATGACGTCTGCAAAGGGCGCGGCGGCGATCATTCGGAGCTGGGCGCGGAGTTGGCGCTCGAAGTTGGCCCGGCACTCGGACTGTCGGCCGAGGAGACCGAGATGGTCTCGTGGCTGGTGCTGCACCATCTGTTGCTGAGCACCACAGCGTTCAAGCGCGACATCGACGATCCCAAGACGATTATGGACTTGGCCGATGTCATCCAGTCGCCGGAGCGGCTGCGGCTGCTCCTGGTGTTGACGGTGGCGGATATGCGGGCAGTGTCGCCCAAGGTGTGGAACGGCTGGAAGGCAACGCTGCTGCGCGAGTTGTATGCGCGGGTGGCCGAAGTGCTGGCGGGTGGGCTGTCGACAACGGAGCGCGATACGCGCGTGGCGCGGGCGCGCGATGCGGTGGCGGGGATGCTGGACCGCTGGAAGCAGGCGGAAGTCGATCACTTCCTTGGGCTCGGTTATCCCGGCTACTGGCTGTCGTTCGACACCGAGACGCATCTGCGCCACGCGCGGATGGTGCGCGACGCGGAGGCGCGGCAGGCGCCGCTGACCGTGGTAACGCAGCCGCTACCGGCACGCGCGGTGACGGAGGTGACGGTCTATGCAGCCGATCATGCCGGCTT
The DNA here is from genome assembly GCA_947447625.1 of Rhodospirillales bacterium. Classification (GTDB taxonomy): domain Bacteria; phylum Pseudomonadota; class Alphaproteobacteria; order Acetobacterales; family Acetobacteraceae; genus CAIYPH01. The sequence goes on from CANFKS010000010.1 coordinate 10,247, forward strand.
GTTCAGCCGGATCGCCGGGGCACTGGCGGTGGCGGGGGCCACGATTGTCGATGCCCGGATCCATACGCTGACCAACGGCATGGCGCTCGACACGTTCTGGGTGCAGGACGCGGCAGGCGGGGCGTTCGACCAGCCGCATCGCCTGGCGCGGCTTTATGTGTTGATCGAGCAGGCGTTGTCTGGCCGGATCAGGCTGGGGGCGGAGATCCGCAAGGCCTCGAAAACGCTGCTCGGGCGGCGTATTCGGGCGATGAATGTGCCGCCGCGGGTGGTGATCGATAACCATGCGTCGAACACTTACACCGTGCTCGAAGTGAATGGGCGAGACCGAACAGGGTTGCTGCACGACGTGACGGCCGCGATTTCGGACCAGGGGCTGCAGATCGCCTCTGCCCATGTGACGACCTACGGCGTGCGGGCGGTGGACGTGTTCTACGTGAAGGACGTCTTTGGCCTGAAGGTGGAGAACGAACGGAAGTTGTCGCAGTTGCGCATTGCCCTGCTCGACGTGCTCGGCAGCCCGGACGAGCCGGCCCCGGCGCCGCCGCCAACGCCGGCGCGGCCCCGACGGCGGCGCGCGGCGGCATGATTCCCCGGCTGGCCCTCGCGGTGCCGCTCGCCCTGGCGGCGGGCGCCGCGGCGACGGGTGCGGCATCGGCGCAGGGCCTGTTGCGGGCGGCCCCGGCGCCCCCCCTGGCGCCACCCTCGACGACCCCCGAGCCAAGCGCCAAGCGAGAGTGGAACATCACGCTGTTCCAGATCGATAAGGCCAATACGCTGGTCGGCAGCCCGGTCGCGTTCGCATGCGGGCCGTTGAGTTGTGAAACGCCCGTCAAGCTCGACGTGGCAGGCAAACCAGCCGCATTCCTCGTGGTGGTGACGTTGGTGCCGCACGGCGCCTATTTCGCGCTGCAACCACAGCAGCAGGACGGCATCACCAAGGCGGTGGAGTTCGAGAAGACCTATCTCGGGCCGATATTTCTGCAAATCCGCGGCAAGACACGGTTCACCACCACGCTGCGCTTCACCCTGGCTGGCCCCGCCATGCGCGACAGCGAGGAGCGCTCAGCGTCGATGATGGACAACCAGCGCAGCCGGGTGTTCCAACGCAAGGTCGAGCCCGACCTGATCCTGCGGGTGGCGCTAGAGCGGGATGCCTTCTGATTGCGAAGGCATCCCGCTCTAACTCTTTGTTTGACAGCCTGATTCAGACTTTTTGGCGATTCCGCCAAACGTCATCAGGCTGCTATCGCGGACGGCGGAAGGCGCGTTGAAGCTGGTTCGGTGACGGTGCGCTACAGCATCGGTTCCAGCCGCCAGTTGACCAGCAATTCGCCGATCGTGGCAGTGTTGGGCAGCAGGATGAGGGTTTCGGCAAGGGCGGCGATGTCGTCCGGGCGGGTCATCTTGTCGCGCGGCGCTGTGGTGACGTGGGCGGTCATATCGGTGGCGACGAAGCCCGGGCACAAGGCAGTGGCTCGGATGCCGGCGTCCCACCCTTCACGGCGGACGGATTGGGTGAGGGCGATGAGGGCGAATTTGCTCATCGCATAGCCGAAATTCTCGTTGGCAACGCGCTTGCCCGAGAGCGAGGCGATATTGACGACGCGGCCCTCGCCACCGGCACGCAGATGCGGCAGGGCGGCGCGGATGAGGCGGAGCGGGCCCTTGACGTTCACGCGCCACATGGCGTCGATGCCGGTTTCGTCAGGGTCATCGAGGCGGGTGCGCGGGGCGGAGATGCCGGCGGCGTTGACCAGCACATCGATGCGGCCGAAGCGGGCCATGGTGGCTTCGACCCAGGCGGGCGCGTCCTCGGCGCGTTCGGCGTCGTAGCGCTGGGTCATCACATCATGCGCCTCGGGCACGCTGGAGAGGGTGCGCACGCCGGCGGAGATACGGAAGCCGCGGGCGCGCAGGCGCTCGGCAACGGCGCGGCCGATGCCGCGGGAGGCGCCGGAAATCATCGCAACGCGGTTGGCAGGGTCAAGCATGGACAGCGGCTCCTGTGGCGACGTGACAGCGAACGAGGTGATCAGCGCCGGCCAGGGCGAGGGCTTGTGGGGCCTCACAGCCGGCGCGCTTGAGCGAGCAGCGGGGGGCAAAGCGGCAGCCCTCGGGCATTGCGTCGAGCGGCGGCACACGTCCACGAATGGCGGCGAGGTCCTGATCGTCGAGGTCTATGCGCGGAATGGCGGCGAACAGGGCGCGGGTATAGGGGTGCCCGGGGGTGGCAAAAATAGCGGAGACCGGCCCTTTTTCGACGATCTGGCCTGCATACATCACCGCAACGCGATCGGCGATCTGCGCGACCACGCCGAGGTTATGGGTGATGAACAGCATCGCCATGCCGTGTTTGGCCTTGAGGTCGGCGAGCAGGCCAAGCACCTGGGCCTGAATGGTGACATCGAGCGCCGTGGTGGGCTCATCGGCCAGCAGCAAGGCCGGCTCGCAGGCGAGCGCGATGGCGATCATCACGCGCTGGCGCATGCCGCCGGAGAACTGGTGGGGATAGTCGTTGAAGCGGCTGGCAGCCGATGGGATCTTGACCTCCTCCAGTACTTCAAGCGCGCGGGCGCGGGCTGCGGCGCTGGACAAGTCGCGGTGCAGGATCAGCGCCTCGGCCACCTGATCACCGATCGTCATGACCGGGTTGAGGCTCGTCATCGGCTCCTGGAAAATCATTGCCATGCGGTCGCCACGGTATTTTTCGAGCTGCTGCTCGGAGAGGCCGACCAGTTCGGTGCCTTCGAGGCGGATCGAGCCCGAGGCTATGCGCCCGGCGGGATGAGGCACGAGGCCCATGATGGACAGGGCGGTGATGGATTTGCCGCAGCCGCTTTCGCCCACCAGGGCAACGGTTTCGCCACGGGCAACGGAGAGGCTGACGCCATCAACCGCCGCGCGCCACTGGCCGGCAATGCGGAATTCTGTGCGCAGGGTATCGAGGGTCAGGACATCGGTCATGCTTGTCAGCCTGCGTGCTCCGGTTCAAAGGTGCAAGCCGGATGCTTTGGAGAGCCAGATGTCACGTCCCGTCGATACCGTTATTGCCGCCGCCGCCGTCTTTCTGGGAGACCGGATCACCACCAGCACCGGATTGCGCGAGCATCACAGCCACGGTCAGGATACCCAAACTCCGGTGATGCCCGATGCAGTCGCGTTCATCGAGACTTCGGAGGAGGCCGGCAAGCTGCTGGCGTTGTGCAACGCGCATGGCGTGCCGGTGGTGCCGTATGGCACCGGCACGTCGCTGGAAGGGCATGTCACGCCCGTGCGCGGCGGTGTCAGCGTCGACATGAGCCGGATGACGGCGGTGCTGGAAGTGAACCAGGCGGATATGGATTGCCGGGTGCAACCAGGGCTGACGCATCGCAGCCTGAACGCGCATTTGCGGGACCAGGGGTTGTTCTTCCCGGTCGACCCCGGCGCCGATGCCTCGCTGGGCGGGATGTGCGCCACTCGGGCATCCGGCACCAATGCGGTGCGCTACGGCACGATGCGGGAGAACGTGATGGGGCTCACCGTGGCGCTGGCGGATGGGCGGGTGATCCGCACGGGGGGGCGGGTGCGCAAATCCTCCACCGGATATGATTTGACGCGACTCTTCGTGGGCTCCGAGGGGACGCTTGGAATCATCACCGAGATTCAGCTGCGGTTGCATGGCATTCCGGAAGCGATGAGTGCCGCGGTATGCCAGTTTGAGCAGCTCGGCGATGCGGTGGAGACAGTGATCGCCATCATGCAGGCAGGCATTCCGGTGGCACGGATGGAGTTGCTGGACGATGTGCAGATGGGGGCGTGCATCGCTTACTCGAAGCTGGAGGGATATCAGGCGGTGCCGACCTTGTTCTTCGAGTTCCACGGCACGCCGGAAGGTGTGAAGCAGCAGGCCTCGCTGGCCGAGGAAATCGCTGACGGGTTCTCCGCAAAGGGCTTCAAGTGGGCAACCGATGCGGATGCGCGCAATCGGCTGTGGCGCGCGCGGCATGATGCATACTGGGCGTGCCTGGCGCTGAAACCAGGGTATCAGGGCATCGCGACGGATGCGATCGTGCCCATTTCGCGGCTGGCGGAGGCAGTGCTGGGCGCGCAGGAGGATATCCGCCTGTCCGGTTTGACGGCGCCGATCGTAGGCCATGTCGGGGATGGCAATTTCCACACCGTGATCCTGGTGCCGCCGGAGCCGGGCGGATTGGAGCGGGCGTGGGAGTTGGACAAAAAAATCGTCGGCCGTGCGCTCGCACTCGGCGGGTCGTGTTCCGGAGAGCACGGGGTGGGGCTCGGCAAGCGCGAGTTCATGGAGTTGGAACATGGCGCCGAGACGCTGGCGGTGATGCGTTCGTTGAAGACGACGCTGGATCCGCGGGGGATCCTCAATCCGGGCAAGATGTTCCTGAACTGAGCCGCGTGCCGTGGAGGGCCGCGCGGCCCTCCACGGCGGCCTGCTCAGCGGCGGGAATTGTCGCCGAATTCGGGAATGCCGGTCACTTCATGGCAGACGCGCGCCAGGGTGGCGACGCCGGCCTGGATGGTCTCCTTGGGCGGCAGGGCGAAGCAGAGGCGCAGATAGGGTTTCGCCTCGGCCCCGTTGCAGGCCCATTCGGGGCCGGGGTTAAAGACGAGGCCGGCGTCGGCGGCGGGCTTGACGAGCTTGGTCACGTCCACGCTGTCCGGCAGTTTGAGCCACAGGAAGATGCCGCCGGCTGGGCGGACCATCTCCACTGAAGAACCGAACTCGCGCTGCACCGCCTCGACCATGCAGTCGAGCTTGTCTTCGAGCACCTTGGACAGGGCGGCGATGTGGTCGTCGAAATGTCGGGCAAAGTATTCGGCGATCACCATCTGATCGAGAGCCCCGGTGCCGCCATCGGTTTTACCGGCGAGCATGCGCGAGATGACCGACCAGTCCGCGATCGCGTAGCCGACGCGCAGCGCGGGCGCGAGAGATTTGGAAAAGGAGCCGATGTGGATGACCTGGTCGGGGGCCAGTCCGTAGAAGGCGTCGGGCGCACCGCCTTGCCAAAGCAGGTCGGCGTAGCACTCATCCTCGAAGATCGGCATGCCGTACTGCTTGGCGAGTGCGAGGATGGCGAGGCGGCGGTCGAGCGGGAGGATGCTGCCGGTGGGGTTCTGGATGGTCGGGATGGTGTAGAGGAATTTCGGGGTGACGCCCTTGGCCTTGAGGTCAGCAAGGATCTCGGCCAGCGCGTCGACCTTCATGCCGTCATCATCGAGCGGCACGGGGAGGACGGTGGCGCCGACCTTGCGGAAGCGGTTGATGGCGCCAGCGTAGCAGAACTCCTCGATCAGGACGGTGTCGCCGGGCTGGATCAGCAGAGCGCTGATGAGGTCGATGCTCTGGCCCGAGCCGGTGGTGATCAGCACGTCGTCGGCGGTTGCCTTGATGCCGCGATGGCGGGTGAGCTTGTCGGCAACGAAGGCGCGCAGCGGCGGGTAGCCCTGCGGGCCGAGGCCAAGGTTATACATCGCGAGATGATGCCCATCGCGCCGGATAACGGCCTCGGCAGCTTCCGCCAAGGCGGCGGAGGGGATGCTGACGGGGTCATTGTGGCCGCCGATGAAATTGAATTTAGGGAAGCCCGCAAAGCGCGGCACGGCTGCCGGCAGGTTGGTCGTGAACAGATTGGTATAGCCGAAAGCGACGTCATTCATGGACTTAGTCTCCCCGCGTGATGCGGGGAGACTAAGCGCCGCGAACCGATGCCGGCAAGGCGGGCTCAGGCGCCACCAAACGGGCACCTGCCCCGCGCCCGCTTGCGCACCGCGGCCGCATAACGGCCGGGATGCCCGGGGGGCGTCAGGGTTTCCGCCAGATCGCGCCAGTCGTCAGGGCCGAAGGCGGCGATTTCACCGGGGGCAGGGATGTTGTTCTGCATCGCCTCGGCGAGAATGGCGCGCGGCAGGGGTTGGACCTGCATCAGCGGCATGTCGGTACGGAACACGACCGGGGCGTTCGTGCGCGTGAGGCGGATGTTGGTGAAGAGTGGGCCGAACCAACGGTCGGTCTCGACGATGCCTTCATAGGCGACAAAGCCGCCAGGCATCGGCAGGTTAGCCGGGGCGCGAACATGGAGGCTCCAGTCGGCGGCGCTACGAACGGCGAGGCCGCTCCAGATCTGCACCGTGCCGGGTTCGGCCAGCGTGGTCAGGAACGGCGGCGAGCAGCCGGCGAGCCCGGGTGGGGCCATGATGTCGAACAGGTCGCTCATGGCGGGCAATTGTGCGGCGCAGAGCAGGGTCCAGTCATCGAGCAGGGCGCAATGCCAGAAAATGTCCTCGCCATCCCACATAAGACTGAAATCCATCGGCACAAACACATACCAGCCAAAGCTGCTGGCGGTCGTCATCGCCTCGCAATAGCGGAACGCTCGCACTGGCATGCTGCCGCCAGCGGCTCGATCGGCACGTTCGGGCAGGCGGGCATCAGGATAAAGCCGGTAGAAGCGCAAGGCGGATCCGGCCGGGACAGCCGGGTTGATGGGGGAGAAGGCGTTCATCGCGGGGGGGGGTCCTTTCGCGGGAGAGGACGGGCGAGGCCGCAGCCTCGACCGCGCCGATCCGTCAGCCGCAGTCGCTCAGCGACGACGGCGGCTGATGATGCCCACGCCGGCGCCGAAGCGGACGCGACCGGCATCGGCCAAGCGGGCCGCCAGTTTGGCGGAAACACCAGCGCGGGCCGGCGGGGTGTACGAGGTCTTCATGTTCAATACCCTGTTGTTGTTCATCGATGGGCCACCTTGGACAACGCAAAACGCCGCGCGACCCCAGGAACGGGGCGGCACGGCGCGGCGATGGAGGGTGGGCGGATTACGCTGGACGCAGTTCGGCCGGCGATGAGCGGATGGTGACGTCGCGTAGCAGCCAAGTCAACTATTATTTTCCTATTTTAGGATTTTAATGAGGTATAAATCCTCTTGATCCGGATAGTTGTCTCTCCAACAGGATGATCATAGCGGCAAGGCGGCACCGCCGCGCAGGATGCACTGGGCTTCGGCGGTGAACCCGCCATCCCGCTCATGCAGCACCAGACCGGGCAGCAGGCGGAACGGGCCGCGGCCGCCTTTAACACCACGCAGCAGCACCAGCCGGGCCGGGTTGCCGGTGCGCGACCAAAGCGGCAGCAGCGCGAGACTGCCACAACCGCCTGCCCCGATCGCTGCCAGGGCCGCGTCGGCATGGGCGGCGGCGATGACGAGGGTGAGAGTGCCCCGATGGCGCAGCGGGCGGGTGAGAGCGGCGGCCCAGGCAGCGAACAGGCCGGGCGCGGCGCGTTTGGCACGATCCTTCCTGGCGTGGGGTGAGGCGGTGGTTGCGGGCGCGTGCCAGGGCGGATTCGCCATCGCGTGATCGAAGCGTGCCTCGGTCCGCCATGTCGTAAGGTCGGTGACCAGAAAATCGAGCGTATCCATTGCATTTGCTGCGGCGTTGGTGCTTGCGAGAGTTGCCATCGCGGGGTCGATCTCCAACCCAAGCCCCACGATGCCGGGGACGCGATGGGCCAGGCACAGCAATGCCGCTCCCGTCCCGGTGCCACCTTCCAGCACCCGTTCGCCCGGCCGCGCCGGAATGCTCGCGGCCAGCAGTACGGGCTCGATCCCGGTACGGTGCCCCCAATCCGGCTGGTCGTGGCGCACCCGCCCGTCAAGCAGGAAACTCACGGGGAAGGCGCCTCGACCCCCGCCTCGCGCAGCACCCGCAGCGCCCGGGCCGCGTCATCGCTGGACACCACGAGCCGACGCGGGATCGCGCCGATGCTGCCCTCCATTGCGGCGGCATGGCCATCGAGCACATGACACGCGATCCCAGCATCCCGCAGCAGAACGGCGAGGAAGGACAGGCGAACCGGGTCGTTCGTGAGGGCGATAATGCGCATCGCCGCAGCATGACCGCCGCCCCTGCGCGACGCAATCGGCTCGCTTGAAGACCGCCGCATGCCGGGGACAGCCACATTGCGAAGGACAGGCATTTCCCCACTCGCCTTGACCCTGTTCCCCCCCGGCCGATATGCTCCGGCCAACGCGATCCTTGCGCGTATCTCAGTCGGGAGAAGACTTTGGGCGTCGTCGCCAGCCTGCACCCAGCCGCGCCGCCGGACGATGTTCGGTCTCGTCCCCCCGAGGCGGAGGACGCCCTGGGCGTGCTCATGGGGCTTGTCGGTTCCGATATCGAAGCCTGCAACCGCGCCATAATCAGGCGCATGGACAGCCCGGTCGCGCTGATCCCGCAGCTGGCCGCCCATATCGTCGCCGCCGGCGGCAAGCGCCTGCGTCCGCTGCTCACCCTCGCTGCCGCTCGGATGTGCGGCTATGAGGGCGCCAGGCATGTCCATCTCGCAGCCTGCGTCGAATTCATCCACACCGCCACCTTGTTGCATGATGACGTGGTGGATGAGAGCCTGCTGCGCCGTGGCCTTGCCAGCGCCAATGCCGTGTTCGGCAACAAGGCCTCAGTGCTGGTTGGCGATTTCCTGTTCGCGCGCGCTTTTCAACTCATGGTCGAGGACGGCTCGCTGAAGGTGCTCGATATTCTCTCCCATGCCGCGGCGACGATCGCCGAGGGCGAGGTGCTGCAACTCGTGATCCAGAACGACCTGTCGACCACCGACGCGCAGTATCTTGACGTTATTAAGGGCAAAACCGCCGCACTTTTCGCCGCCGCCTGCCAGGTTGGCGCCGTGGTTTCCGACCGCCCGGCCGAAGAGGAAGCGGCCCTCGCCGCCTACGGCATGAACCTGGGCATTGCGTTCCAACTGGTCGACGACGCGCTCGATTATGCGGCTGACCAGCAGATCCTGGGCAAGACCGTAGGCGACGATTTCCGCGAGGGCAAAATCACCCTCCCGGTGCTGGCCGCCTTCGCTGCCGCTGACGAAGCCGGCAAGGCGTTCTGGCGCCGCACCATCGAGGCCTCCGAACAGACCGACGCCGATCTCGATCAGGCGATGCGGCTGATCGAGCACCACGGCGCGATCGGCATCACGCTGGCCCGTGCGACGAGTTTCGCGTCCAGTGCAAAGTCCAATCTCGCCGTTTTCCCGGACAGCCCGATCCGGCGTTGCCTCATGGCGGTGGCCGACTTCACGGTAAGCCGGGCGCGCTAGAGCTCTTTGTTTTATTGCCTGATTGAGACTTTTGCGATTCCGCAAAACGTCGACAGGCTCTAAAACACCCGTGCGGACGTTTCGGCAGCCGCGACGACACCTTCCGTGACGATGAACCAGGCCGATGCGGATCGGCTCGATCGGAGCATGGCTGATATGGTCGAGGAGGCGGCAGAACTGGATCGGCACGAACGCAGGCCGCTCGCCATGCTCTATGGCGGCGGGGTGCTGGTCGTCATCGTGCTCATGACGGCGATGCTCCTTGTCGCCATCAATCTGCGCGAACGTTCCCTCGAAGCCTCCGAACGCAACCTCAGCAACATCAGCGTCGCCCTGTCCGAACAGGCCGATCGCGCAGTGCAGGGGCTTGACCTGGTGTTGACCAGCCTCGTCGAATTTCTCGTCACCGAGGGCGTAACAGACGGCGAGAGCTACGAGCAAAAGATGGGGGATCAGCGCATCCATCTGATGCTGAAGGAGAAATTGACCGGGCTGCCCTATATCAACGCCATCACCATGATCAATCCTGATGGCAAGCTGATCAATTTCTCCCGCTACTGGCCGATCCCCCAGGTCAATGTCTCAGACCGCGACTACTTCCAGGCGATGCGCTCCAATCCTGCGACCGACCGCTTCGTCAGTGTGCCGGTGCCGAACCGCGGCGATGGTACCTGGACGGTCTATCTCGCGCGCCGGGTCAGGACTGCTGACGGACAATTTGGCGGCCTGCTGCTCGGCGCAATCGAACTGCGCTATTTCGAAGACCTCTACAAAACCGTCTCTCCAGGCGATGAGAGGGCGATATCGCTGGTCCGCGAGGACGGCGTGTTGTTGGCGCGCTATCCGCGAACCGACAAGATCGGCGTCACCTTCAGCGAGGGCGGCCAGCGCGCTGCGCGCATCGCAACCGGCACGGTGCGCGAGCCAAGCCCTGTCGATGGCCAGTTGCGCATCAAATCCGCCCGCCGGCTTGCCAATTTCCCGCTGGTCGTGCTCGTCACGCAAACCGAGTCGGCCGCATTGCGCGGATGGTCTCGGGTGGCATGGGTGCTGGGGCTGTCCGCCTCGGCCTGTGCCATCGCGGTGATGGCGGCGGCCTATGCGGCAAGCGCCTGGTGGCGCCAGCAGCAGCGCATCGGCGAGGAACGTGCGGAACGCGCCCGCGTCGAAACCGCGCACGCCCGCGAGCGGGAACGTATCGCCGAGGAGGCAAGCCGCTCCAAATCCGGCTTCCTGGCGATGATGAGCCATGAGATCCGCACACCGATGAATGCCGTACTGGGCCTTGCCGGCTCCCTGCTCGATGGCAAGCTGAAGCCCGAGCATCAGCAGATCGTCGAGGCCATTCGCGATTCAGGCGACAACCTGCTGCGCATTCTGAACGACATCCTCGACTATTCGAAGCTCGATGCTGGGCGGGTGACATTGGAGGACGAGCCGTTTTCGCCAGAGGCGCTGGCGCACAACGCCGTCAGCATCATGGGCCCGCGCGCAGTGGCCAAAGGTCTGCGCATCGAAGCCTTGGCCGACACCGCGCTGTCGGTCGCGCTGCGCGGCGATGCCGGGCGGATCCGCCAGGTGCTGCTGAACCTCGTCTCCAACGCGGTGAAATTCACCGAGCGCGGCCACGTGTTCATCGCCGCCCACCAGATTGGCACCGCCGACCGGCAGAGCCGGGTCGTGGTCGAGTGGGAGATCAGCGACACCGGCATCGGCATTCCAGCCGATAAGCTGCCAACTCTTTTCGACGAATTCATGCAGGCCGACAGTTCCATCACCCGCCGCTTCGGCGGCTCCGGCCTCGGCCTTGCAATCAGCAAGCGCCTCGCCGAGCAGATGGGCGGCTCCCTGACCGTCACCTCAGAGCAGGGTCGCGGCACCACCTTCCGCCTGCGCCTGACCTTGCCTGTCGCCGAGATGCCGGCCCTGCCCATCACGCCGCCGACCGACCCGTCAGACGCCTTCCAGGAGACGCTCAAGGCCATGGGCCGGCCGATGCGCGTGCTGTTCGCCGAGGACAACCCGACCAACCAGTTCGTCGCGGTCCAGTTGCTGCGCGGCTTCGATGTCCATCTCGACCTTGTCGGAGACGGTCTTGAAGCCATCGATGCGGCGGAACGCTTCGTCTATGATGCGATCTGCATGGATGTGCGCATGCCGGAGTTGGACGGGCTCGCGGCCACACGGGCGATCCGCGCACGCGGCGGACCCCGCTCGCGCATCCCGATCATCGCACTCACCGCCAATGCCTTCCATGAAGACGTCCAGGCCTGCTTTGAGGCTGGGATGGACCAGTTCGTCTCCAAGCCCGTCAACAAAGCAACCCTGATCGCCGCCCTGATGAGGGCGCTGCCCGGGCCGGACGTCCCGGCAGCCGCGCCTGCCGAGGCATTGGCGGACCCCGCCGCGCCCGCGCTCGACGAAACCACACTGCTTGATCTCGAATCGGCAATCGGGGCGGATGCCGTCACTCAGATGACCGACGTCTTCATCGAGGAAACCGAAATCCGCCTGGCCGCACTCGCAAACCAGTCCGCCCTGCCGCTGCTGCGCGCAGTGCATTCGCTGAAAGGTTCAGCCCTCACCGCCGGCGCCGCGGCCCTCGCGGCGCGGGCGGCCCTGGTCGAGAGCTGCCTGCACGGCGGCGGCACCTGCACGGCCGCCGATCACACCGAATTCCGCACCGCCTTCACCGCCTGGAAAAGCGCCATGGCTGAACGGCGCGGGGCGAGGACGGAGGCCGAATAGGATCTTGTGCAGAAGCTAAGCGGAAATCGGCAGGTTGACCAACAATTGGTGTGCTGATTCCCCGGGTGCCTCGATTCTTGGTTGGCAGGCATGGCTGGCAAAGCTCCTCCCTTCGCAACCCCGGGACAACAAGCCAAGTTGGCATGGCTGGCCGGTTCACGCGATCGCGGCGGGGCAGATCGTGCCCGTTCCGCTGGACGGGCTGCGAATCTCTGCTCAGGGCTGTGCACAGAGCGACTCCACCCTACCCCTAAAAAATCCGCTCCGCCGCTCGCCGGTTCTGCAAACCACGCGAGACTTTGCCCCTCGCATAAACCCATCGGGGGAACTCGACGGCAGCGCCCGCCACATCGCCTGCGGGCTGCTTGTCCGTTGCACCGGCGGGAACCAGCGCATCGACCCGCGCCACTCATCTACTGGCGCAAGGCACGGATCTGCGCTCCATTGATGATCGGCTGGGCCACCCCAGCCTGTCGACCACGCAGCGCCAGACCTCCAGCCGATGTCGGGCGTCGACCGGAGGCCTGGCATCGCACGCACCCACGGGGATCACCATGCCGCTCAATGAGACGCTGCCTGACGACTTGTTAATCACCGCCGAGAGCGAAACGCGGATCCGGCAGCATCTGGTGCTGGTGGGGCTGGGCAAGCGCCGGGCGGATCGGGCGCTCCGGGTGGGGCGGTTGTTCGACGTGCATACGCGCACCTGGCGGGAGGATCAGGAGATCGTGATCTCCGGGCGGCGCATCGCGTGGACCGGACCGGCGGGGGCCTATCCCGGCGAGGTGACTGAGCGGGTGCATGAGCCGGATCTCGCGGCGGTGCCGGGGTTCGGCGAGGTGCATAAGCATATCGAAAGTTCGCACCTGACACCGGAATGGGAAGCCGCACTGGTAATTCCGCGGGGGAATACCTGGACCTGCGAGGCAAGCCACGAGTTTTCCAACGTGAACGGGCCGAAGAATCTCGAGTTTTGGCTGGAAGCGCGCAAACGGGGCTCGCCGCTCAAGATATTCCCACTGCCGGGATCGGCGGTGCCGCCGACGGCGTATGAGTGGGGCGGCGGGTGGTTCGGCTATGAGGAGCAGAAGCAGTTCATCGAGTCGAGCCTGATGGTCCCCGGGCTCGATGAGGTGATGGATTGGCCGGCGGTGTGGAACCCGGACAGCCCGTCCTATTCGCGGCTGTGGGGGATGATTCGGGCGACGTTCGAGCGCCGGGCGGTGATCGAGGGGCATGGCGCGGGGCTGCGGGACATTGAGACGATCTCGGCCTTCGCCGCTGCGGGTCTGTCATCGGACCATGAGGCATGGACGCCGGAGGAGGTGTGGGAAAAACTGGCGCGCGGCATCTTCATGGAGTTGCGCCCCTATGCGATGGACCAGATCATTCCTTTTTTGCTGCAGAAGGGATTGGCGGACTGGTCGCAGATCGCCTTCACCACGGATGACCGCTCGGCGTCCGATACGGTCAAACTGGGCGCGAGCGACTACAACGCGCGGACCGCGATCAGCCATGGGCTGGCGCCGGAGATCGCGATCCAGTGCATCACGATCAACCCTGCCCGGCATATGCGGCTGACGCCGTGGGTCGGCAGCATTGCGCCGGGGCGGTTTGCCGACATGGTACTGTTGTCGGACGTGGGCACATTGCAGATCGCCAAAGTGTGGGCGGATGGGGCGCCGGTGTCCGAGGGGACCAGCTTCACCGGGCATGTGCCGAAGATCGATTGGCCGGACTGGGCGCGACGGACGGTGAATATCCAGCGCACCGTCATGGCGGCGGATTTCGCGCTGCCGGCGGCCGCGGGGCGCAATACGATGCATGCTGCGGTGCTGCGGCCGTTCCATTGGGCGGATGGGTTCATCACCATGGACATGAAAGTGGCGAACGGCGAGGTGCAGCGCGATCCGGATCGCAACGTTACGAAGTTTGCCATCGTCGATCGCTTCTCGGGAGAAGCCAGGATCTCCAAGATGTTCTGGCTTGGTTGCGGGCCGCGGGATCCCGAAACCGCGCTGGGATGTTCGGTGATGCATGACAAGCACAATATCTGGATCTGCGGCTCCTCGGACGCGGCGATGGCCCTGGTGGCAAATACGTTGGCGGAGATGCAGGGCGGCTGGTGCTTGGTGCGCAACGGGAAAGTGGTCGCCCGCGTGCACTATGAAATTGGCGGCCTGATGACCTGCCGGCCGCATGACGAACTTGATGCAGAGATGCAGCATCTCTATGCCGAAGGCGCCAAAGTGGATTGGATGTTTGAGCCGACTTTTCATCCCCGGTGGTTTCCGGGCTTCCCGGAGCGGTTGATATTTGCCACGCTGACCTGCGCGCCGTGGCGCTGGGTGCTGGTTGCGCCCTGTGAACAGGCGCCGCATGGTTTCGTGAATGTGCAGACCGGGGACACGCATCCGGTCGTCTGGTAAGGAGAGCGACGGATGAGCGGGATTGCTGCATTCTTCAAGTATCGCGAGCGAGGCTCGTCGTTTCGTCAGGAAGTGATCGCGGGAGCGACGACGTTCGCGGCCATGGCCTACATCATCGCGGTCAATCCGGCGATTATGTCGCAGGCGGGGATGGACCGCGGCGAGTTGGTGATCGCGACTGCGATCGCGGCGATTTTCGGCACTGTGCTCATGGGGCTGTCCGCCAACCTGCCCCTTGCCGTGGCTCCGGCCATGGGGTCCAACGTCGTCTTCACCTTCGTTGTAGTCAAACAGATGGGTGTGCCCTGGCAGGGCGCGCTGGCGATGGTGTGTTTCACCGGCTTCGTGTTTCTTGCGCTCAGCCTGTCGAAATTGCGCGAGAAGGTGGCCACGGATGTGCCGGAGGTGCTGAAGATCGGCATCCAGGCCGGTGTCGGCACGCTGATCGTTTTCATCGGCTTGCGGGGGGCAGGCTTCATCGTGGCCAATCCCAGCACGTATATCTCTATGGGATCGCTCAATAATCCTGCGATGCTGCTGACCATGGCGGGGCTTTTGCTGACGCCTGTGCTGGTGATCCGCCAGGTGCCTGGCGCGCTGATCATCTCGATCGCGGCGCTGACGATTGCCGGGTTCTTCGTGCCGGGAGTGGCTGGCAAGATGGTGACGTCGATGCCGTCGTCGATATTCGCCTGGCCGAAATGGCCAACGGGGACGTTTATGGCGATGGATTGGGGGTGGCTGTTCAGCCACTTCATCGTGGCCCTGCCGATCCTGTTCTACTTCATCTGCGCAGAGTTCTTCTCCACTTTGGGCACGCTGATCGGCGTCACAGGGGCGGCAAACCTGCGGCAGAAGGACGGGTCGATCCCGAATGCGACGGCGGCGTTTGCCACCGACGCCGCGGCCTCGATAGTCGGGCCAGCCTTCGGCACCTCGGTGGTCACGGCCTATGTCGAGAGCGTGACCGGCGTGCAGGCCGGTGGGCGCACGGGGTTGACGTCGCTGACGGTGGCGGCGCTGTTCGTCGTGTCGCTGTTCCTGTGGCCGATTTTCGTCATCGTGCCGCCGCAGGCAACCGCACCAGCGCTGGTGCTGGTCGGCATCCTGATGATGCAGGGCCTGGCGCGCATCGACTTCTCCAACTTGGTGAACGCGATCCCGATCGTGATGACGCTGCTGGTGACGGTGCTGACCAACAATCTCATCAACGGCATGGCGCTGGGGACGTTCAGCTACATCCTGCTGACGATGGCGACAGGTAAAACGCGGGAGATCTCCGGTGTAGTCTGGGGGCTTGGCGTGGTGTTCGTCGCCTTCTTCTTTGTCACCACCAAGTTGATGTAGGTGCTGGCGGACGAAAAACGCCTGTCGTGCGAACCCGTCTGGCCGGATAAAGGTGCTGCGTACAACAAAAAACAGGTTTGTCGCTGTACGATCCACCCATGCCGCTCATGCGGATATCCTATTGAATTGGCTGGCTAGCAGCCTGATGATTTTTGGCGGAATCGCCAAAAATCATCAGGCGATCAAACACAGAGCGAGAGAGGTTCCTCTTGGGTGCAGTTTCCCCATGGAATCTGCAAAGTTTCGCATGCCGCCGCAGAGGGCGCATTCTGGCCGGCAGCGAAGCAGGCTGCCAGCAAGACCCCGGACGGTTCGCAGCGCCAGAGGGCAGGCGTGATGGTCGGTGGCGCGGCTTGCGCTCAGGCCGAAGCCGCGACGCAGGGTCAGGTCACCCTGGCGCCAAAGAACAGCGTGCCGCCGCGTCGCACGTCGCGGAGGCGGGTGTTGAACGCGTGGGGGAAGAAGCGCTGGCCTAGGGGGATGTAGGGCACATCCTGCCAGAACTGCTTTTGGATATCGGCGCAGATGACACGTTGGGCGGCGATGTCGGCGGTGTCGAACCAGGTGTCGCGGAGGCGTTCGAGTTCGGGGCTGGTGGGCCAGCCGGCCCATGCCTTGAGGCCATTGGCGCGCAACCCGATGTGGCCGGCGGGGTCCATGGTGCCGCTGCCGGTGAGGTTGGTGTGAACGAGGCTCCAGCCGCCCTTTTCGACGGGTTCGGTCTTGGCGCGGCGTTGTATGAGGGTGCCCCAGTCCATGGTCTGAAGATCGACGTTGAGGCCGATTTTGCGCATCAGGTCGGCAGCGACAACGGTGACGGTGCTGAGTTCGCTCATGTCGGCGGGGTTCATCATGACGACTTTTTCGCCCTTGTAGCCGGCGGCGATGAGATCGGCGCGGACGCGGGCGAGGTCCCGCGGGCTGGTGAGGACGCTCATGCCGGCGTCGCTGGCCATGGGGCTGCCGGGCGTGAAGACGCCGACGCCATCGCGCCAAAGGCTGTGATCCTCGCCGGCGATGGCGGTCATGAAATCGGATTGCGTGACAGCGCCAAGGAGGGCGCGCCGGATGGCGGGGTTATCGAAGGGGGGATTGAGGTGATTAAAGCGAAGAATGGCGATGCCGCCCTGGGAATCGATGGTTTCGATCCGGATCTTGGCCGAAGTGCGCAGCCGGGACAGCAGATCGGGCGGCGCGCCCCACCAGTCTGCCTCGCCCGCGAGCATCGCGGCCATGGCGGTGGAAGGGTCGGAGATGACGATCCATTCGACGCGATCGACATGGGCGATCTTGGGCCCGGCGGTGAAACTGGGCGAGCCTTGGCGAGGGAGGTATTTGTCGAAGCGGGCATAGGCAACGCGAGCGCCGGGGACCCGCTCATCGGCGAGGAAGCGGAACGGGCCGCTGCCGATCATCTCGGTGACCTGTTTCGACGGGTCGGTGCTGGCGAGGTGCTCGGGCATCACAAGGGCGGCGTTGGCAAGGGCACGGGGGACGGGGAAGCGCTTTTTCAGGCGCAGGCGGATGGTGCCGTCGTTGGGGGCGGAGAGTTCGTCCGTGGCATCCATCAGGGCCTGGCCGAAGGTGCTGCGTGCGGCCCAGCGGCGGATGGACGCAACGGCGTCACGGGCGCGGACGGGTTCGCCGTTATGGAACAGGAGGCCGGGGCGGAGCGTGAGGGACCAGTCGATGTCGTTGTCGACGGTGTAGCCTTCGAGCATCTGGGGCTGGGGGGTGTAGGCCTCGTCGAACCCGAAGAGACTGTCGAAGATGAGGAAGGCATGCGTGTTGGTGACGGTGGCAGTGGTCCAGACCGGGTCGAGGATGGCAAGGTCGGCCTCGGGGATATGGCGCAGGACGCGAGCGTTCTGGGCGGCGGCAATGCGCGGCGCGGCGAGGGGAAGCGTGGCGGCGGATTTGAGGAAGGTGCGGCGGCGCATTGCGGATTCCTTCGGCAGAGGCTGCTTGAAACGGCATTCCCAGGATGTCCAGCGCATCCGGCAAGCTGGGCTGCAGGCTACCTTCCATATGTCGGCCGCCGCAATGCCAGGATTGTTCGAATGGTGCTATGGTCGGCTCCTTTGTTCAGTGAGTGTTATCCGACCGGCGGGGCGGCTCAGGCCTGCCGCAGATTTATGCCGCACTCCTGCCGCACGACACCACAACACCGCTGTCGCACCATCAACCGGCAGTCGTTCCAGCGATCGAACACGAAACGCTGTTCACCGAGATCGGCCACGCCTCATCACCTCGCTTCACCATCGGGGCGAGCCTCAGGATGAGGGTTGCGCTTCGGCGCGATGTGGCTGAAATCAGCGCGGACAGATGATTGGGAGCGGCGCATGGGTTCGGCACTTGATTTGACGGCGGCGGGTGATCGCGTGGCGTTGCCGGCGTTGCCGGCGTTGCCGGCGTTGGCGGGGGCGGTGCTCGATCGGCTCGCGGCGGCGTTCGAGGCGGCGGTGGCGCGGGCGGCGGCGTTGTGCGCGCGGGATGGCAAGCTCGATCCGGGGTTGCTCGATGCGCATCAGTGGATTTGTTACGAACTGGCGTTGGCCAATGCCGATCTTTATGCGGTGCGCACGTTGCTGGGGCTTGGCGGGAATATCTCGCCGCTTGATGCGGGGCTCGGCCTTGCGTTCGCAGCGCAGGCGGCGCCTGGGCTGATCGAGCGTCTCACCGGCATCCATATCGCGGCGGGACTTGACACTGATGCGCTGGATGATCTGGCGGGCAGCGCCGATCTGCGGCGGTTGCGGCGCGAGGGGGGCGGGCCGGAGGTGTTGGCGCGGCTCGGGGCGGAGGTGGCGGAGACGACCGGGGAGATCGCCGATGTTGTGGTGGACGAGGCAACCGCTCAGGCGCGGGACGGGTTTCGTCGGTTTGCGGCCGAGGTGGTGGGGCCAATGGCGGAGCGGATCCATCGTGAGGATCTGACGGTGCCGGAGGCGCTGTTGCAGCCGCTGCGGGAGATGGGGGTGTTCGGGCTGTCGATTCCCGAGGAATACGGCGGCAGTGCGCCGGCGGGAGGCGACAATACGCCGATGATGATCGCTGTGACGGAGGCATTGTCCGAGGCTTCGCTGGCCGCAGCGGGAAGCCTGATCACGCGGCCGGAAATTTTGGCCCGCGCGCTGATGGCGGGCGGCACCGAGGCGCAAAAGGCGCACTGGCTGCCGCGCCTGGCGGCCGGCGATCCGTTGTGCGCGATTGCGATCACCGAGCCGGATGCGGGCTCCGATGTGGCGAGCCTGACGTTGAAGGGCACGCGGACCGAGGGCGGCTGGCTGCTCGATGGGGCCAAGACCTGGTGCACCTTCGCGGGCAAGGCCGGGGTGTTGATGGTGGTGACGCGGACCAATCCGGACCGCGCGCTGGGCCATCGCGGGCTCAGCCTGCTGCTGGTGGAGAAGCCGTCCTTCGAGGGGCATGCGTTCTCGTACCGCCAGGAGGGTGGCGGGCTGGTGACGGGCAAGGCGATTCCGACACTCGGGTATCGTGGGATGCATTCGTTCGATGTGTCGTTCCAGAGATTTTTTGTGCCCGATGCCAATGTGATCGGCGGCGAGGCAGGGCTCGGCCGGGGGTTCTACCTTACGATGGCGGGGATGCAGGGCGGCCGGATCCAGACCGCGGGGCGGGCGCTCGGCTTGATGCGGGCAGCCTTGGCGGCAGCAGTGCGGTATGCGCGGGATCGGCGGGTGTTCGATGCGCCGTTGATGGATTTCCAGTTGACGCGGGTCAAGATCGCCACCATGGCGGCGCGGTTCGCGGCGTGCCGGCAGTTGGCCTATGCGGTGGCGCGGGAGATGGATGCCGGGCGCGGGCGGATGGAGGCGAGCCTGGTGAAGCTGCTGGCGTGCCGCTCGGCCGAGGTGGTGACGCGCGAGGCGCTGCAGATCCATGGTGGCATGGGGTATGCGGAGGAAAGCGCGGTCAGCCGGTATTTTGTTGATGCGCGGGTGTTGTCCATATTCGAGGGCGCGGAGGAGACGCTGGCGCTCAAGGTGGTGGCGAAGTCGCTGCTGGAAGGGGCGTTGTCGTCATGAATCTCGGGTTCTTGAATCTCCGGGTAATCGAAAGCTCGGCGTTCATCGCGGCGCCGTTGGCTGGGATGACGCTGGCGCAGTTTGGTGCGGATGTGATCCGCGTCGAGATGATCGGGGGCGGGATCGATTACGGGCGGCTGCCGCTCATGCCGTCGGGGCGGAGCCTGTATTGGACGGCGTTGAACAAGGGCAAGCGGTCGATCGCGATCGATATCCGCCGGCCCGAGGGACGCGAACTGGTGCAGGGGCTGGTCACGGCGCCGGGCGAGGATGGCGGCATCCTGTTGACCAACATCGTCTCGAAGTGGCTCGACCATCAGGCCCTTGCGGGGCGGCGGGGGGATGTCATCACCTGCATGATCGAGGGCAACCAGGACGGCACGACGGCGGTCGATTATACGGTCAACGCGGCGTCGGGGTATCCGGCGATGACGGGTGGGGGCTCGATCGCGGCGCCGACCAATCATGTGCTGCCGGCGTGGGATATCGCCTGCGCGTTCCAGGCTGCGTTTGCCATCGTCTCGGCGGCGGAGCGCCGGCGGCGGACGGGGCAGGGTGCGGAACTGCGGATGGCGCTGTCGGATGTGGCGTTCACGATGCTGTCGCATCTGGGGGTTGCCGGCGAGGCGGAATTGCTGGGCGTCTCGCGCCCGGCGATCGGCAACCATATTTATGGTGCGTTTGGGCGTGATTTCGCGACGGCGGATGGGCAGCGGATCATGGTGGCGGCAATTTCGGCTGGGCAGTGGACCGGGCTGGTCGCAGCCTGCGGGATCGGAGCCGAGATCGCCGCGCTGGAGGCGGCATCGGGACGGAATTTCGGCAGCGAGGCGGATCGCTACGAGGCGCGGGATGCGATTGCGGCGCTCGTGGAGCCTTGGTGCGCGGCGCGGCCGATGGCGGCAATCCGCGAGGTGTTCGATCGCAACCGGGTGTGCTGGGGGCCGTATCGGACAGTGCCGGATCTGCTGGCCCATGATCCGAGGACGAGCCTTGCCAATCCGGTGTGGGAGACGATCGACACCGCCGGCATCGGTATGCAGCGTGTGGCGGGCACACCGATCCGCGCGGGTGGCGAGCCGCGCGGTTCTACCGCGCCGGCGCCTCTGCTGGGTCAGCACACCGACGAGATCCTGCTTGGCGTGCTCGGCTTGTCGTCGGGCGCCGTGGGCAAGCTGCACGACACCGGGATCGTGGCGGGGCCCGACAAGGATCCGACGGTGAGCTAAGCTGGTTCAGGCGGCTTCGCTGCACGCGGGTTCGCTGCGGGGGCGGATGTAGTGGCGCAGGTACCGGTTGGTGACCTGACCGGTACGCAGGATGATGGCGACGTCGGTGGTGTTGAACTGGGTGTCGATCACTGCGCCGTCGCCGACCCAGCCGCCGAGGCGGAGGTAGCCTTTGATGAGGGGAGGCAGGCTGAGGAAGGCTTGGCGGGCGTCAATGGCTTCAGAGGGCTTGCGGCGCAGTTCGACGAACCGACCGGGCAAGGCGCGGGGGCGAAGGTCATCCGGCGCAAGGTGGGTGTGGCCGAGGTAGGCGAGTTGGTCGGCGAGCAGATCGGGGTTGGTGCCCGGCAGGCTGGCGCAGCCGAACATCAGGTCAATGCCGCGGGCGTGGATGTATTCCGCAATGCCGCGCCACAGCAATTGCATCACGGCGCCCGAGCGGTAACGGGCATGGACGCAGGAGCGGCCGAGTTCGAGCAAGCGGTTGCCGCTGTCGAGCAGGGGGGCGAGGTCGAATTCGGCAGCCGAGTAAAAGCCGCCGGCGCGGGCGGCGGCCGCGTGGTCGATCAACCGGTAGGTGGCGATGACGCCGCAAGGGAGATCGACTGCGGTTTCGTCGATCACGACAAGATGGGTTGCGACCTCATCGTAACGGTCCCTGTCGCGGCCGGTGGTGCGGGTGATGGCGTCAGGCTGCGCGCCCATTTCCGCGTAGAAGACGGCGTAGCGCAGGGCCTGGGCGGCATCGATTTCGTGGGGTGTGAGGGCGATACGAACGGTGAGCACGCCGGAGCGCAGCCCGTCGAGTTCCAGTCCCAGCGGCAACATCATGTTCATGTCGGGCCCTCCAATCGCGCGGCTTCGACAACCGGCATGATCTTTAAACCTTAATGGCAAAGGGCGACGAAGGTGTGACGGTGCGATGAAACTTCCAAGACAAGGCTGGAGCGGCTTGGGGCTGTCGCAATTGACAGGCCGTTCATATTCAGTAATTCCGATATGAGAAGAACATGGGGGGAAAGCGCGTGCAGGATTTGCTGGCGCTGTTGTCGGGCGGGATCGTTGGTTTCACGCTTGGCCTGATCGGCGGTGGCGGGTCGATCCTTGCGGTGCCGCTGCTGCTTTATGTCGTGGGGATGGCGGACCCGCATGTTGTGATCGGCACGACGTCGGTGGCGGTGGCGGCCAATGCGGCGACGGCGCTGTGGCCGCATGCGCAAGCGGGAAATGTGCGTTGGCCGGTGGCGGGGGTGTTTTCGGCGTTCGGGGTGGCGGGCGCGGCGATCGGGTCGGGGTTCGGCAAGGCGTTCGATGGGCAGAAGCTGTTGCTGTTGTTTGCGTTGCTGATGCTGGTGATTGCGATGCTGATGCTGCGGCGGCGTGGGCCGGTGCTGGGCGGGCGGTTCGTGTTGTCTGGAAAGGGGGTAGCGAAGCTGGCCGGCGTGGGGGGCTGTGTCGGCGGTCTGGCTGGGTTTTTCGGGATCGGCGGCGGCTTCTTGATTGTGCCGGGGCTGATCCTGGCGACGGGCATCCCGATGCTGCAGGCGGTGGGCACGTCGCTGGTGTCGGTGACGGCGTTTGGCCTGACGACGGCGGCGAGCTACGCGCTGTCAGGCTTGGTGGATTGGCCGGTTGCGGGGTTGTTTGTGATCGGGGGGCTCGGCGGCGGATTGTTGGGCTCGCGGCTCGCGGGACGGCTGGCAGCGCGTCGGCAGGCGTTGGCGCAGGTGTTTGCCGGGGCGATCGCGGTTGTGGCGGTCTATATGATGGTGCGCGGCATCATGGCGCTTTCGGGGTAGAGCATGATGACCGCTCCGTTCGGCGGTCATTCCGTCCGGGCGCAGAAGGCCTCGTGGAGGGCGATGATGATACGGCGGGTGTTGGTATTGGCGAGGCTGTAGATCACCGACCTGCCGTCGCGCCTGGCCTGGACCATGCCGTCCTGACGCAGGCGGGCGAGTTGTTGTGAGATGTTGGCCTGACGAAGCGCGAGGAGGTCTTCCAGTTCGCTGACGGTGCGGTCGCGCTCGGCGATCAGGCAGAGCAGGAGCAGGCGCTTTTCATGGGCGAGGGCTTTGAGGAAGGCGCTGGCTTCGTCTGCGCGATGCATGAGGCTCGGCAGGCCGGGCGGCGAGGCGTCGGTCGTCATGCCGGGGCGGTGGCGGCGCGGAACAAGGCGAGGAAGGCGACGGGATCGAGGAAGCCCTCGATGCGCGCAGCTTCGCGGCCGGTGGGGTCGAAGATCTGGAAGGTGGGCGGGCCCGCGATGTTTTGGCGGCGCGCCATGGGCTTTTCAGCCGCGGTTGTGCCGTCGGGGAAGGTAACCTGGCGAGCACCGGCGAAGTCGAGGGCGACGACGTCGAAATGGGTTTGGATGAAGGCGCAGACCATGGGGTTGGAGAGGGTAAGCCGATGCAACGCGATGCAGGGCGGGCAACCCCGCAGCTCCCAGGCGATGGCGAGGCGTTTGCCGGCAGCCGTGGCGGTCGCGTTGTCGTCGCGCAGGTCAAGAAAACTGTCGATGAACCAGGGCTCGCGCGGCATCTCCTCGTCCGGCGCGGCGCGGGCGTGTGCCGGGCGCGCGGCGAGCAGCGTGGCGGCGGCGAGCAGAGCGCGGCGAGGGATCATGGGGCGTTGACGGGAGAATCGGGAGCAAAGAGGTAGGCGACGATATCCTTGATCTGCTGTTCCGTCAGGATCTTGTTATGGCCGAAGCGCGGCATCGAGGAGCAGGCGAAGGCGGATTGCGGGTTGTAGACCTTGGCGTAGGCGGCGCGGGCGGCCTCGGGCTTGAAGTCATGCAGACGACCATAGCCGGCGAGCGTCGGGCCGAGGGTGCCATAGCTGATTTCGGCGGGCGCCATCTGGTGGCAGGCGTAGCAATTGCCGCCGCTGACGGTGCCGGGGGCGTCGCTGAACTGGCCGCCCTGGCCGTTCTGGGCGATTTTCTCGCCGTTGCGCCAGTTGCCGAGAACGGTCGTTTCGGCGGGCATCACGAGGGTGGCGGACTCGCGCGCGACGATGGAATCGGCTTCGGCTTGCGTGGGTTCGTTGCGGCGCAGGCTGCAAAGGCGCTGGGTTTCGTCCTGCGTCACCCGGGGCATCCAGGCGACCGCCGCGCCTGCAAAGGTTGCCGCGATGGCGGCGTCAACCCGGGCGGGGCTCGCGGTGGCGGGATCGGCCGGCGAGATGGTCTGGGCAGAGGCGATGGGAGCAGCGAGCAGGGCGGCGAGAAAGATCATGCGCATGGGGCTCACCGCTTGATGGAGGGGGCGTTGATGGTGGCGCCCTCGCCGTTATGGGCGAGGAAGACGCTGAGCGCGGTGAGGCCTTCGGAGAGGTAGTCGGGCGGCGGCATGCGCATCTGGCGGTAACAATCCCACAGCCGGTGCTGCATGGTGCGGGTTTGGCTTTGCGAGACGCGATAGGCCGGCCAGGTGCCCATCACCTGCTGCACCTGGAGGCTCGGGCGGGTGAGGTTGGGCAGGGCCTGCAGGCGGATGCGGCGGCCGTCCTCGCCGTGGCAGGTGGCGCAGGCGAAATCGTTGATGGCGGAGCGGCGGTAGAACATCGCCTCGCCAATGGCATACATCTCCCGCTCCTTCGGGTGAGCGAGGGGGGCGGCGAGTTTATGGCCTTGTGATTTGTTGCTGATGAAGGCCACGAGGTCCTCCATGTCGGAGGTCTTGCCGGGGCTGCCGAAGCGGCGCGCGACGATATCTTTCAGATCGAGGCCCTGAAGGCTGCGCATGCAGTAAGCGAGCCGCTGTTCGAGGTCCATCACCTGGTCCGCGTCGGCGAAATAGCGGGGCATGCGGGCGTAGGCGCCGTCCAGCACGCCAGGGCCCTGGCCAAGGTCACAGGCTTCGAGGGTGGCGGATTTGGTGCCGCGCGAGAGGGACCAGATTTGTTCGCCGCGATCGACCGCGAGGTAGCCCGGGTTGGCCATCGGGTCGTCGATCATCGCCCGGTAACGCTCGATTTCCTTTTCGCTGTCCTCCATTGCGGGCGCGGCAGCTCCGAGCAGGAGCGCGAACAGCGGCATGGCGATCAGCAGCAGGTGGCGCATCGATGTCCCCTCTGGTCGGCGCTGCGGGTGGCGGCCGCCATTTTTATCTTGGTCAGCAGCTTTACAGTCCCGTATTCAAAAATCAATATACGATCAAATGCCTGTATCATTGGCATCCAGCAGGGGACGAGATATGCCAGGACGCGCCGAATTAGCGACGATTTTGCCACGCCGCGTTCTGCTTGCGGTGGGCGGAAGCCTGTTCGCATTCGGCGCACGGAGCCAGACCCCGGAAGCCAGGGCCGAGATCGACAAGGTGCTGGCCGGTCGGACGCCGGTTCCGGGTGGCATTACGCTCGATCTGCCGTCGATCGCGGAAAACGGCCTCGTCGTGCCGGTGACGATCGATGTGGCAAGCCCGATGAGCGAGGCCGATCACGTCACCAGCATCTATCTGTTTGCTGACGGCAACCCCAATCCCCTGGTGGCGAAGTTCGGGTTCACCGCGGCGTCCGGCAGGGCTTCGGCGTCGACGCGCATTCGACTGGCGCAGACGCAGAATGTGGTGGTGCTGGCTGAAACATCGACCGGCGCGCTGCGCTCGGTCAGCGCCGAGGTCAAGGTGACCATCGGCGGGTGCGGCGGCTGAGGAGCACGAACATGGCAACACCCACCCCGCGCGTGCGCATGCCGGCAACGGCCAAAAAGGGCGATATCATCGAGGTCAAAACCTTGATTTCGCACGATATGGAGTCCGGCCAACGCAAGGACGCCGACGGCAAGACCGTGCCGCGCAAAATCATCCGGCATTTCGCCGCCGAGTATAACGGCAAGCCGGTGTTCAGCGCGGACTGGCATCCGTCGATTTCGGCCAATCCCTACCAGTCGTTTTTCCTGCGCGCCGAGGAGAGTGGCAGCCTTGCGATGGCGTGGACAGATGACGATGGCGGCATCTATCGCGCCACCGCGAAGTTGACCGTCACCTGAGCGGGCGATGATTTCCCGGCGCGAATTTCTCCAGGCCGCGGCGGCGCTGGCGGCTGGCGGGCTTGTCGATCTGCGCCGGGTGGCGGCAGCGCAGGGCGTGAAGCAGGCTGATCTTCTGGCGTTCGAACCGCTGGGGCAGGTGACGCTGCTGCATCTGACGGATTTGCATGCGCAGCTGCTGCCGATCCATTTTCGCGAGCCATCGGTCAACATCGGGGTGGGCGAGGCGCGCGGCCGGGCGCCGCATTTGACGGAGGCAGCCTTTCGCGCGGCGTTTGCCATCGCGGCCGGGTCGCCTGAGGCCTATGCGCTGACGAGCGAGGATTTCGTGGCACTCGCCCGTGCGTATGGCCGGATGGGCGGGCTTGATCGGATTGCCACGCTGGTCGCCGCGATCCGTGCCGAACGGGGTGCCGGGCGCGTGTTGCTGCTCGATGGCGGCGATACCTGGCATGGCTCGTGGTCGGCATTGCAGACGCGGGGCGCCGATATGGTGGCCTGCATGGGGCTGCTGAAGCCCGATGCGATGGTGGGGCATTTCGAATTCACCCTGGGGCAGGAACGGGTGCAGGAACTGGCGGGGGGGCTCGGCTTCCCGTTCCTGGCCGGCAATGTGACGGACGAATGGAAGGAGACGGTGTTTCCGCCGACCCGCATGGTGGAGCGCGGCGGGGTGCGGATCGGCATCGTCGGGCAGGCGTTTCCCTTCACGCCGGTGGCCAATCCGCGCTGGATGGTGCCGGACTGGACGTTCGGCATCCAGGAGGAGATGGTCCGCCGCCATGTTGCAGACCTCAGGGGCGCCGGGGCGGAGCTGGTCGTGCTGTTGTCGCATAATGGCTACGACGTGGATCGCAAAATGGCCGGAAGAGTGGCGGGGATCGATGTCATCCTGTCCGGCCACACGCATGACGCGATGCCGCGGCCGGAATTGGTTGGGCAGACGGTGCTGGTGGCCTCGGGCTGCAATGGGAAGTTCCTGTCGCGGCTGGATGTCGAGATCAAGGGCGGGCGAATGGCGGGCTGGCGGCACCGGCTGATCCCGGTGTTTTCGGATGCGATCGCGCCCGATCCGGCGATGGCGGCGATGATCGCCGGCGTCCGGGCGCCGTTTGTCGCCGGGCTCGGTCGGGAATTGGCGGTCAGCGAGGGTCTGCTCTATCGGCGCGGCAATGTGAACGGCAGTTTCGACGATCTGATCGGGGCGGCGATGCTGGAGCAGCGGGACGCGGAGATCGCGCTTTCGCCCGGCTTCCGCTGGGGCCCGACCATCCTGCCGGGCGAGACGATCCGCGCCGAGGACGTCTATGGCGCCACCGCCATCACCTATCCGTCCTGTTATCGCACAACGATGAGCGGAGCGCGGCTGCGCGAGGTGATGGAGGATGTGGCGGATAATTTGTTCAACCCGGACCCCTACTACCAGCAGGGCGGCGACATGGTGCGGGTCGGCGGTGTGTCCTACGTGCTTGACCCCACCGCCGCGATGGGGAACCGGATCCGGAACCTGACACTGGAGCGCACCGGGGCGCCGATCGAGGCGGGGCGGGATTATGCGGTGGCGGGCTGGGCCAGCATCAATCAGGCGACGGAGGGGCCGCCGATCTGGGAGGTGGTGGAGCGGCATTTGGCGCACCACAAAGTCGTCCGTCCCGATGGGCGGGCCCGCGTGCGGATCGCGGGGTATTGAGATGAGCCCGCGGTTGTCGCGCCGCTTGATGCTGGGGGCGGGCGGCGCGGCTGCGGTGCGTCCCGTGGCGGCAGAGGATGATGTGATCCCGGAGTGGAGCCGCACGCTGGGCGAGGGGGTGGATCAGCATCCCTATGGCAAGCCCTCGATCCACGAAAAGGCGGTGATCCGGCGCGATGTCGGCTGGTTGACCGCGAGCCCGCAAAGCTCGGTCAATTTCACGCCGCTGCATGCGCTTGACGGCATCATCACGCCCAACGGCCTGTGTTTCGAGCGGCATCACGGCGGAATGGCCGATATCGATCCGGCGCGGCACCGGCTGATGATCCATGGCATGGTGGAGCGGCCCGTCGTGCTGACGATGGCGGAGTTGAAGCGCCTGCCGCGCGTCAATCGCATCTACTTCCTGGAATGCGCCGCGAATTCGGGCATGGAGTGGCGCGGCGCGCAGTTGAACGGCGTGCAGTTCACCCATGGAATGATCCACAACGTGATGTACACCGGGGTGACCTTGCGCACCCTGCTCGACGCCGCCGGGGTGAAGCCCGGGGCGGCCTGGATGCTGGCGGAGGGGGCGGATGCGGCCGGGATGGATCGGTCGATCCCGCTCGGCAAGGCCCTCGATGACTGCATGGTGGCGTTTGCGCAGAACGGCGAGGCGCTGCGCCCGGAACAGGGCTACCCGCTGCGCCTCGTGGTGCCGGGGTGGCAGGGCAACATGTGGGTAAAGTGGTTGCGCCGGCTCAAGATCGGCGATGCGCCGTGGCACACGCGCGAGGAGACCTCGAAATACACCGACCTGCTCGCCGATGGCCGCGCGCGGCGGTTCACCTGGGTGATGGACGCAAAATCGGTGATCACCGCGCCCTCGCCGCAGGCGCCGGTGGTGGGCCATGGGCCGCTGGTGATCAGCGGGATCGCGTGGTCGGGCCGGGGCACCATCAGCCGGGTCGATGTGTCGCTCGATGGCGGGCGGAACTGGCGCGAAGCGCGGCTCGACGGGCCGGTCCTGCCCTTGTCGATGACGCGGTTCTACGTCGATACCGAGTGGCACGGGCAGGAGATGCTGCTGCAGTCGCGCGCGCATGACAGCACCGGCTATGTGCAGCCGACCAAGGCCGAGTTGCGCAAAATCCGGGGTCTGAACTCGATCTATCACAACAACGGCATCCAGACCTGGCTGATCCGGCCCAACGGGGAGAGCGAAAATGTGGAGGTGGGCTAGCCTCGTTTTGCTCCTGCTCTTCGCCCCGCTGGCGCAGGCGGCGCCGCTCGGGCTGGGCCGCGCGCCCACGGCGGCTGAGCTTGAAGCCTGGGATATCGATGTCAGGCCCGACGGCAAGGGGCTGCCGAAGGGCAGGGGCACCGCGCGGGAGGGCGAGGCGCTGTATCAGGAGCGCTGTGCTTCGTGTCATGGCGAATTCGGCGAGGGCATCAACCGCTGGCCCGAACTCGCGGGCGGTGAGGGCTCGCTGACCGGGGATCGGCCGTTGCGCACGATCGGGTCGTATTGGCCCTATGTCTCGACTGTCTTCGATTTCCTGCGCCATGCGATGCCGTTCGGCAATGCGCAGTCGCTGGTGCCGGACGAGATCTACGCCGTCACCGCCTACCTGCTGGGGCTCAACGACGTTTTGAAGGACGAGGATTTCGAACTCAACGAACGCACGCTACCGAGCATTCGCCTGCCCAACGAGGCTGGGTTTTTCGATGATGACCGGGAGGTCGCCGAGGCAGCGTTCTGGAACCGGCCGGTCTGCATGGTGGCCTGCACGGCAGAGGTGCGAATCACCGGGCGCGCCGCCGTGCTGGATGTGACGCCGGACACGAAGTCGGCGCCGAGGATCGAGTAGGCCCCGCGCCTCATCGCCAGCGATGCGCGCACCGCAGGGCCGGAAGTTGGACAGCCCGAGCGTTCTTTGGTGTGATCTCCCATCACCCGCCACCGCCATTCCACGTCCAGCATCATAACCAAGATCGGTTGACCGTCATGCGCCGCATCATCGACCTCGAAATCAACCTCCCCCGCAGCGAGGAGGAGCCCGGCTACTGGGACGCCATGCAGGGCCGCCCCGGCAATGCGGTGGCCGACCAGCTGCCCCGCCCCGATGGCTACGGGTTCGACAACTACAAGCACATCTTCAAGGGCCGCCCGCTGTCGCCCGAGGCCCAGGCGCAAACCCCCGTCCCCGCCGCGCTGCCGGAGGATGACGGCGGGATGACCCGCTTCATCGCCGACATGGACAAGGCCGGCATCGAACTCGGCGTGCTCGGCTCCTCCAACGCCACCCTCGCCCGGCTCTGCACCGCCTACCCCGACCGCTTCATCGGCCTTTCCGCCACCTCCCCGCTCGACGGCATGACCGGGGTGCGCAACTTCGAGCGCCTGGTGCGCGAACACAACATCGGCGGCCTGCGCGTCGTCGCCCTCTACAACGGCATCCCCGCCTCCGACCGGCGCTACTATCCGCTCTACGCCAAATGCGTCGAACTCGACGTTCCCGTGCGGGTCTACACCGCGATGACCTACGCCAACGACCGGCCCTATGACATCGGACACCCCAGCCATCTCGACCAGGTCTGCATGGATTTCCCCGAACTGCGCGTCGTCGCCGGTCTCGCCGGGTGGCCCTGGGTGACAGACATGGTCGCCCTGCTGCGGCGCCACCCCAATCTCTATTGCGACACCGCCGCCCACCGCCCGCGGCACTTCGCCACGCCGGGCGCCGGCTGGGAATCCTTCCTGCAATTCGGCAACACCCTGCTGCAGGACAAGATCATGATCGGCCTGTCGCGCAGCACCTTCAGCACCACGTTCGAAACCCTGATCGCCGAATACGAGGCTCTGCCGCTCAAGGCGGCCGTGCTCGACAAGTGGTTCCACCGCAATGCGCTCACCTTCCTGCGCCGGGGCTGAACATCATGACGATCCGTGACGTCACGCCCATCATGCGCCCGCGCGCGGTGGCCGTTCTCGGCGCCTCCGCAACCCGCACCACCCAGGGCAACCAGGTGATCGGCAACCTCCAGGGCGCCGGCTTCAAAGGCCGTATCATCCCGGTTCACGCCACCGCCGACACCATCAACGATCTCCCGGTGGCCAAGGGCATCGCCGCCCTGCCGCGGGGCGTCGATACCGCCGTCGTCGCCATCCCCGCCGCCGGCGTCGCGGCAGCCCTCGCCGAACTCGAAGCCGCCGGGGTGCGCTCCGCCGTCGTGTTCAGCAACGGCTTCACCGCCGCCGAGGAACGCGCATGCCGCGCCGTTTGCGATGCCTCGTCGATGGCGATCCACGGCCCGAACTGCATGGGCCTGATCGACCTGCACGAAGCCATGCCGATCTACCCCGCCACACGCACCGCCAAGGCCCGCCCCGGCGCCGTCGCCGTCATCGCCCAATCCGGTTCGGCCGCGATCTCGCTGCTCAACTCCGCCGCCTTCGGCATCTCGACCATCGTCACCATGGGCAGCGAATTCCAGGTGACGGCGCCCGACTACATGCGCTTCTTCGCTGTCGACCCGCGAACCTCGGTCATCGGCGTGGTGCTCGAATCAATCCAGCGCCCCGCCGAATTCGCCGAGGCCGTGCGCATCGTCTATGCCGCCGGCAAATCCCTCGCCGTGCTGAAAGTCGGCCGCTCCGACGTCGGCAATCGCGCCGTGCAGGCCCATACCGGCGCCATGATCAGCCGCGCCGAGGCCTATGATTGTTTTTTCGCCACGCTCGGCGTGCCCGTCGCGCGAGATTACGACGAACTCATCGCCACCCTCGAATGCTTCGCCGCCACCGATCGCCTGCCCCGCGGCAGCCGCCTCGGCATCGTCGGCATCTCCGGCGGCGAAACCGCCCTCGCCTGCGACATCGCCGCCGACCTCGGCCTCAAACCTGCCGACTTCGCCCCCGCAACCCGTGCCCGCGTTATCGCCGCACTGTCCGGCGCCGCCGGCTCCAACCCGCTCGACCTCGGGGCCACCGTCAACCACACCCCGGCACAAGACCAGGCCGCCATTGCTGCCATCCTCGATGACCCCGGGGTCGACAGCCTCGTCTTCATCCAGGACGCCCAGGCCAGCCTCACGCCCACCATGCTCAACAACTACACGCCCCACATGCGCGAATACGCGGCCCACGCCGGGCGCACCGCCAAACCCGTCGTCATGCTCTCGCCCAGCGCCGAAAACACCCATCCCCGCATTCACGAGCTGATGGCCGAAGCCGGCATCCCCGTCCTGCGCGGCATGCGCCCCGGCCTCATCGCGCTGCGCAACCTCGGCACCCTGGGCCAGGCCCGCATGACCCCGCCCACCCCCACGCCCCACATCCCACACCCGGATCGTGACACCTTCCGCGCCGCCCTCGCCGGCCTCACCGGCACCGTCCCGCCAGACCTCACGCGCCGCATCCTCGCCGCCTACGACATTGCCTTCGTCCGCGCCGCCACCGTCCCCGACGAAGCCGCAGCCCTCGCCGCTGCGGAGTCCATCGGCTACCCCATCGTCCTCAAAATCGTCTCCCCCGATATTGCCCACCGCTCCGACGTCGGCGGCGTCGCCCTCGGCATCCCCGATGCACCCGCCCTCGCCACCGCCATGGCCACCATGCGCACCGCCATCCACACCGCCCGGCCCTGTGCCCGGATCGACGGTTTCGAACTCCAGCACCATCTCACCGGCCAGATCGAAGCCATGGCCGGCTTCGTCGCCGCCCCCCCCTTCGGAACCCTCCTCACCCTCGGCACCGGCGGCACCATGGTCGAACTCCAAGCCGACCGCAGCCTCGATCTCTGCCCCATCACCCCCGCCCGCGCCACCGCCATGATCACCGCAACGCGTCTCGGCGCTCTCCTCAACGGTTACCGCACCCTCATTCCCGCCACCGACACGGCACCCCTGGCCCGCCTGGCCGCCACCCTCTCCCGCCTCGCCGCCGACCTCAGCCCCCATCTCACCGAATGCGATCTCAACCCCATCCTCATCACCCCCACCACGGGCATAGTCCACCTGGTCGACGCACTCCTGGTGGCCGGACCCGGGCCGGGCTGACAACGGGCGGAAAGGCAGCAAGCCGGGGGCTCCGCCCTGGCCTTGCTTGCCCTCCGTTCGTCCCTCAGATCGGATCGAGCACGACCACCGGGATTTGGCGGCCGGTGGCTTTGCGCTGGTAATCCGCGAACGGCGGCCAGATCACGACGGCTTTTTCCCACAATACTGCCCGTTCCGGGTCCGCCGCCGTGCGGGCGCGCACTGTCAGTGTCCGGGTGCCAACCTGCAGTTCGGCTTCGGGGTTGGCGAGCAGGTTGCGATACCAGCCCGGGTGCTCCGGAGCGCCGCCCTTGGAGGCGATGATGAAGTAGCTGTTGCCGGTTTCGCCGTAGAACAGCGGGAAGATGTATTTCTCGCCCGATTTGCGCCCGGTGGTGGTGAGCAGCAGCGATTGCACCGACATTTCGGGGACGTTGGGATTTTTGATGGTGTACATATGCCCATCGGTGCCGCCGCTGGAGAGGTAGCGGGCGACGTGATCCAGCATCCATTGCGGCAGGTTGGGCGCGACTTTGGCGTCGGACATGAGGGTTCCTCAGGTTGCGTATGAGATCACGGTAGCCCAGCTGGCCGCGATGGCCAACCACGACAGGTCTGTTGCCGATAACGCAACGAACGGCCCGGAAAACGGCTCGTCCGTGACGACAGGGCGACCAGCACTGTCACGCACCGGTCAGGCTGGTTTGGGGCTGGCACGCCGGCGTGTGTTGCAGGGCGTGGCCGGACCCGGCGCCTCCGTCCTCACCGCCAAGGCTCCACCAATATCTTCGCATGCCGCTCCGGATTGGCGAGATCGCGAAACGCCCCAGCCACCCCGTCAAGCCCCACCTTGCCGGTGATCAGCGGTGCCACCTCGATCATCCCCTCCGCGATATGATGCAGACTATCCGCGAATTCCTCCGGGCTATAGCCCAGCACAAACTGCAGATTGAGCTGCCGTGCGATGCCGAAAAACGGCTCGAAACTATCGGTCTCCATGCACACGCCGACCACCACGATCCGCGCCCATTGCGCCGCCCCCAGCATCATCTGGTTGATCACTCCCGGCACACCGACGCATTCGAACAACACCGCCGGCCGCAATTTCGGCCCGTTGCCGAACAGCGCCGCAAACCGGCTGCCGTCATATCCCTCCGGCGTCGCGATCTCGGCCCATTTCGTATAGGGCGACCCTTCGGCCGGATCGACCACGATATCCGCCCCCATCCTGAGCGCAAGCGCCCGCCGCGCCGGCGAGAAATCCGCCGCGATGATCGGATGCACGCCCTTGATCTTCAGCCCGGCAATCACCGCCAACCCCACCGGCCCGCACCCGATCACCAGCGGCACATCGTCCGCCGTCAACCGCGCATGCTGCACCGCATGCCACCCCACCGCCATCGGCTCGGTCAACGCCGCATGCTCCGACGACAACCCGTTCTTCACCGGCAGCAACATCCGCTCCGCCAGCGCCATATGCTCGCTGAACCCCCCGGCGACATCCGGGTTGTACCCCATCCCCTGCACCGCCCGCTCCGTGATCGTCAGCGGCATCGACACCACCCGCGTGCCCGCCTTCAGCGCCTTGCTCGTGTCAGGCCCATGCTCGACGATTTCGCAACAGAACTCATGCCCGAACACCACATCCCGGTCCGGATTCATCTCGAACCGCCCGCCCGAGCGCTGCGCCACGGCGGCGAACTGGCGCGGAAACTTCGCCGCATGAAGATCCGAACCACAGATCCCGCAGCACAATGTCTTGACCAGCACCTGGCCCGCCCGCGGCACCGGATCGGCGATCCGATCAACGACAATGGCCTCGGCCTTACGAAAAATAGCAGCGCGCATCCCGGCATCCCCTTGCTTTATCGCGCGATTAGAATCGATTTCGCCCGTCCGGGGAAGCCCGCCTCACCTCCATCAATGCGGCGCGTCGGGATCGCCCAGGAACGGATACGGCCCCGGATACGCGTCAACATATCCGGTGTGCGAAACGATCGTGCTGCCGAGCCAGCTATGCACCTGGAACGCCGCCGGCTCCAGATACCATTTCCCCACCAGCCCCGGATTGGCCAGATCAAGCTCCACCTGGTGCGCCACCCCGGGGCAGATCGTCCCGATCGCATGCGCCACCGGCGCCGTCACCGGCCGATGATGATGCCCGCAAACAATCCGGATCACCTGACGATGCCGCGCGATCAGAGCCGTGAATGCGGCGGCATTCTGCAGCCCGATCGCGTCATTGATGCCGCAATCGAACGGCGGATGATGCATCGCGATCATTGTCGGCCGATCCGGCTGCTCCGCCAGCCGCGCCTCCAGCCACGCCATCCGCGCATCGCACATCTCGCCCGCGGGGCTGCCGAAAATCACCGTATCGAGCATGACGAGCCGCACGCGCAGGTGCTCGACCGTATACTGCACAAACTCGGGATGATCCGTCACGCCGGGCAGATGCGCCAACTGACTGCGGAAATTGTCCCGCCGGTCGTGATTGCCGGGAATGACATACACCGGCGCCGTCTGGGTCTCCCGGATGATCCCGGCCAGCAGATCATACGCGCCGGGCAACCCGTTGTCGGAGAGATCGCCGGTGATCAACACCGCATCCGCTGCCGGCCGAAACCGCCCGACGGCCCGCAGCGCGCGTTCGGCCAGGGTATTGGTCTCGCATCGTCCCATCGCCATCCGGCCATAAGGAACGCAGTGCAGGTCGGTAAGCTGAATGATATGCATGACGTTCGTTGCTCCTTCCATCTGGTAATGGCACGCCCCGAAGCCGGAATCCATTGCCGGCAGCCGGATCGATACCCCGCTGGGCGAAATCGCCATCCACGCCGTGCACCATGCCTGAGGCTGCGCCGCTCTGCGCTGCATCATCCGCATGGCTGATTGGGTGCCCGGTTAAGATAACGCTGCTTATTATCATAGAATGCCGAACGAGCCCGACCTGCTCTTCCTCCTGCACGACGTCGCCCGCCATCTGCGGCTCGATGCGGATCGTCGCGCCTCGGCCTATGGCCTCACCCGGGCGCAATGGGTCATCCTGATGTGGCTCGATCGCCAGCCCGGCCTGTCGCAAAAGGAACTCGCCGAAATCGTCGAGGTCGAACCCATCACCGTCGGCCGCCTGATCGACCGCCTCGAAGCCCGCGAATTCGTCGAACGCCGCGCCGACCCGCAGGACCGCCGGATCTGGCGCCTCCATCTCCGCCCTGCCGCCGTGCCAGTGCTGCGCGCGCTGCAGGATGAACGCAGTGCCATGCTGCAAATGGTCGGTTCCGGCCTCGACGCCGCAACCATCGCCACATTGAAGACAGGGCTGGCGCGCATGAAAACCAACGTTGTCGCTGACCTGCGCTGCAAGTCGCTCGAAAAGGATATCGCCTGATGTCGCAAACCGCCACCGCTCCAGGGACCGGCCCCCGCCTGCTGCCGACCGACACGCCCCTTCAGCGCGAGGCGCGCAGCAAGCTGTTGCGGCCCCTGCTCATGCTCGGCGGCGTGCTTGTCGTCGCCGTGGGCTCCTTCATGTTCTGGCTGCAAGGCGGGCGGTTCATCTCCATCGACAACGCCTATGTCCGCGCCGCCAAACTCGCCGTCGCCACCGACATCGCCGGCATCGTTGCCGAAGTCGCGGTCAAGGAAGGCCAGCGCGTCAAAAAAGGCGACCTGCTGTTCCGCCTTGAGCCCGCCCACTACCAAAACATCCTCGCCGGCGCCGAAGCCAACCTCGCTCAAACGGCCCTGTCGATGGAGGCGATGAAGCGCGACTACCAGCGCATGCTGCGCGATATCGACACCAAACTCGCCGTCGTCCAGTCGGATCAGGCGAGTTTTGACCGCTTCGCCAACCTCGTCAAAGGCGGCGGCGTCACCCGCGCTGAATATGACGACGCCCGGTTCAGACTCGCCGCCAACCAGGCCGCGGTCGCCAGCCTGCGCGTCCTCGCCGAGGTCCAACTCGCCCGCCTCGGCGGCAACCCGGACATCGATGTGCGGCTCACCCCGCAATATCTCCAGGCCAAGGCCCAGGTCGACGAAGCCCGCCGCCAATTGTCCCACACCCAGGTCCACGCCCCGTTCACCGGCGTTGCCACCCAGGTCGAAACCATGCAGCCCGGCATGTATCTCGCCGCCGCCACCGCCGGCATCGGCCTCGTCTCCTCCGAGCGCTTCTGGATCGACGCCAGCCCCAAGGAAACCGACCTCACCTTCGTCAAGCCCGGCGACCACGTCGACTTCACCGTCGACACCTATCCGGGTCGCATCTGGAAGGGCAAGGTCGAGTCGATCGCCCCGGCCTCGGGCGCCGAATTCTCCATCCTTCCGGCGCAGAACGCGTCCGGCAACTGGGTCAAGGTCGTCCAGCGCAACCCGATCCGCATCGCCGTCGAACCCAGGGCCGACGATCCGCCGCTGCGCGCCGGCATGAGCGTGGTGGTCGATATCGACACCGGCCATATCCGCCATTGGCGTGACCTGATGCCCTGATCGGCCAGCCCCAGCGTGCGCGCCCTGCAGAGGTGGGCGTGGGGCGCAGGGCGGGATTGAGGTGGATCGGCGGTGGCAATTGCCTGCGG
The DNA here is from genome assembly GCA_947447625.1 of Rhodospirillales bacterium. Classification (GTDB taxonomy): domain Bacteria; phylum Pseudomonadota; class Alphaproteobacteria; order Acetobacterales; family Acetobacteraceae; genus CAIYPH01. The sequence goes on from CANFKS010000010.1 coordinate 47,464, forward strand.
GTGTCCTATCTAGGGCGGATGACTGATACACCTGCCTTTCTCGATGCCGGCCGGCCGGATGTGCCGGATAGTGTTGTCCCGCGTGGCGTCACCCCGTTTTTCCTGCCGCAGCGCCCGGTGCGCGGGCGATTGGTGAAACTCGGGGTTTTGGCCGATGCGCTGTTGTGCCGGCATGACACGCCCGATCCGGTCACGCGGCTGCGTGGCGAGGCGTTGGCGCTGGTGGCGGCTTTGGCGAGTGCGTTGAAGTTCAAGGGCTCATTCAGCCTGCATTCCAAAGGCGATGGGGCGGTGCCGATGTTGCTGGCGGATTGCACCGACACCGGGGCGCTGCGCGGCTACGCGCGCGTGGAACCGGAGCGGTTGGCAGCGCTGTTGGAGCGGCAGGCCGAGCCGTCGGCGGGGGCGTTGCTGGGCGAGGGCTATCTGGCGTTCACGGTCGACCAGGGCCCTGACATGGAGCGCCACCAGGGCCTGGTGGCGATCGAGGGCGGGAGCCTCGGGGAGATGGCGCTGCATTACTTCGATACCTCGGAGCAGATCCCCTGTTTTCTGCGCCTGGCCTGCGCCCGGACTGAGGCAGGATGGCGTGCGAGTGCGCTGATATTGGAAAAAATCGCCGGTGCCGGCGGGGTTGATCCGGAGTTGGACAGCCAGGTGGCGGACGAGCATTGGGGAACCGCGACCATATTGGCGGAGACGGTGACGGACGCTGAGTTGTTGGATGATGCGTTGGAGCCGGAGGATTTGTTGTATCGGCTGTTCCATACCGAGGGGGTGGCCGCCGATTTCTCGCGTGCGCTGGCCTTTGGCTGCCGGTGTTCGCGCCAGCGGTTGTCGGGGCTGCTGGAGACGTTTCCGGAGGAGGATCTCGATCACATGGCGATTGATGGGGAGATCATCATGACATGTGAGTTCTGCAACCATGATTTTCGTTTTCCGCGGGCGGCCGTGCGGCGCGCCGACGCGTCGTGAAGGTGGGGCGTTTCGTGAAGTCAGGTCGGGCGATGATGGTGATGCGGTTGCTGGCGTTCGCGCTGGTGGTGGTGTTGAGCGGCTGCGCGAAGCCCGAGAAGCCGGTGTTCGAGGCGTTTGATTTCGATTACCTGACAAAAATCAAGCTCGATGTCGGAGCGATCGAGGTTGATGACGGATGGGTGCCGCGGGGGAGTGCGCGCCATGTGGAATATCTCGCGCCGACGCGGCCGGCCAAGGCGATGCGGTTGATGGCGGAGCAACGGCTGGTGCCTGGGGGAGCAGCGGGGACGGCGGCGCTGCGGATCGACGATGCGTCGATTGTTTTGTATCGAGGGCGCTTCGAGGGCAATTTCGCTGTCCATCTGGATGTGTTGGACGCGGACGGGCAGCAGGTCGGGATGGTGAATGCCCGGGTGCGGGACAGCGAGGCGGCGCGGGACGAAGAGGATGCAACAACGTCTCAGGTGGATATCGAGACCTTGATGCGCCGGATGATGGACAAGCTGAATATCGAGTTCGAGTATCAGGTGCGTCAGGCGCTGAAGGCGAAATTGCAGACCACGACGCCGGTCGCGCCGAAGCCCGAGGCGGTGGAGACGCAGGATTTGAGCGCGGTGCCGACGGGTGCGCCTTCGGTTCCGGCCGGTGCTCCGGTGTTGGCTCCGGCCGTTCCGGGGGCTGGAGTGGCGCCGCCGACGATGTCGCCGCAGCCGGGGAATTTTCCGATGCCCTTGAAGTTGACGCCGCCGGCGCGGCCTTGATGGCTGTTGGGTTGAAGGTGCTGTCGTTGCAGCCTGGCGCGTGAGCGGGGCGATCGTCAGCGATCGGGTTGTTGCGGGGATCGGGCTGGGGGTTCTGGCGTATTCGTTGTTCGGCACGCACGACGCCGCGAACAAGTGGCTGGCGGCGAGTTTGCCGGTTTGGCAGGTGTTGTTTTTCCGCAGTTCGACGATCGTGCTGGGCGCCTTGGTGTTCGGGCGGGGGGCGCTGCTGGCGCGGGTGGTGCAGACGCCGCTGAAGTGGCAGTTGTTGTCCCGCGGGGCGCTGACGCTGGTGGCGTGGCTGCTATATTACTCGGCGTCGCGGGATTTGCCGTTGGCGCAGTTGATGACGCTGTATTTCAGTTCGCCGATTATTGTGGCCGCGCTCGCGGTGCCGGTATTGGGGGAGCGGGTTTCGGCGGTGCGGTGGCTGGCGTTGGGGGTGGGGTTTTCGGGGGTGTTGCTGGCGAGCGATCCGCTCGGGGTGCAGGCCTCGCTCGCCACCGCGATGGTGCTGGGGGCGGCGGTGTTGTGGGCGGTGGCGATCGTGCTGATGCGGGTGATTGCGCGGCGGGAGAGTTCGCTGGTGCAGATGTTCTATCAGAACATGTTGTTCGTGGTGGTGACGGGCTCCGTGAGCCTGTTCCTCTGGACGCCGCCGACCCCGTTCGAGTTCGGGTTGCTGGTATTGATCGGGGTGTTCGGCGGCGCCGGGCAGTTCATCCTGTTCGAGGGGATCAGGCTGGCGCCGGCGTCGGTGATGTCGACGGTGGAGTATACCGGGCTGCTGTGGGCGTTTTTGCTCGGATATCTGGTATGGGGGGATGTCCCATCGGTGGCGACATGGGCGGGGGCGGGGTTGATATTCGGGTCGGGGATATTTCTGCTGGCGATGGAGCGGCGGCGGGCGCGGGTTTAGCGCCGGGGGGAGACGTGGGGGGCTTGAGTCGGTGGGGATGGGTTCCCATGTCGTGGGTCGAGAGGTCGGTGCCGTTGCCTCATGCAGGGACGGCCGGGAGCCTCGTCGATTGAGAAAGGTATTCGGACATGGACATCGAGAAATTCACCGAGCGGGCGCGTGGGTTTATTCAGGCCGCGCAGACCATCGCCATTCGCGAGTTTCATCAGCAATTGGCGCCGGAGCATCTGCTCAAGGCGTTTCTGGATGACGAGGAGGGGGCCGCAGCCGGGTTGATCCGCGCCGCCGGCGGAGACGACAAGACCGCGCGGGCGGCGATTGATGCCGAGGTCGCAAAAATCCCCAAGGTGCAAGGCCAGGGCGCCGGGCAGCCGCAGATCACGCCGGCGCTGGTGCGGGTGTTGGATGGCGCACAGCAGGCGGCCCAAAAAAACGGCGACGCGTATGTCGCGCAGGATCGGGTGCTGATTGCCCTCGCCAATGGCGAGGGCGGTGCGGCGCGGGCGCTGCGCAATGCCGGCGCAACGCCGCAGGCGCTCGAGAAGGCAGTGGCCGAGATCCGCAAGGGCCGCAAGGTGACAAGCCCGAACGCGGAGGCGAATTTCGACGCGTTGAAAAAATATGCGCGCGACGTCACGGCACTGGCGCGGGAAGGCAAGCTTGATCCGGTGATCGGGCGGGACGAGGAAATCCGCCGCACGATCCAGGTTCTGGCGCGGCGGACCAAAAACAATCCGGTGCTGATCGGCGAGCCCGGCGTGGGCAAGACGGCGATTGTCGAGGGGCTCGCGATCCGCATCGTCAATGGCGATGTGCCGGAAGCGTTGAAGAACAAAAAGCTGATGGGGCTCGATCTGGGCGCCATGGTGGCCGGATCGAAGTATCGCGGCGAGTTCGAGGAACGGCTGAAGGCGGTGTTGAAGGAGATCGAGGCGGCCGAGGGTGAGGTCATCCTGTTCATCGACGAACTCCACATGCTCGTGGGCGCCGGCAAGGCAGATGGGGCGATGGATGCGTCGAACCTGATCAAGCCGGAATTGGCCCGCGGTGCATTGCATTGCGTGGGGGCGACGACGCTGAACGAGTATCGCAAGCACATCGAAAAGGATGCGGCCCTCGCCCGACGGTTCCAGTCGGTGTTTGTCGGCGAACCCACCGTCGAAGACACGATCTCGATCCTGCGCGGGATCAAGGAGAAGTACGAGCTGCACCATGGCGTGCGGATCACCGACGGCGCCCTGGTGGCGGCGGCAACGCTGTCCAACCGCTACATCACCGACCGTTTCCTGCCCGATAAGGCGATCGACCTGATGGACGAGGCCGGCAGCCGGCTCAGGATGCAGGTGGACAGCAAGCCGGAGGAACTCGACGAACTCGATCGGCGGATCATGCAGCTCAAGATCGAGCGTGAGGCGTTGAAGAAGGAGCAGGATCCGGCATCGAAGGATCGGCTGGGCAAGCTGGAGTTCGAATTATCCGGCATCGAGGAAAAATCCAACGCCATGACCGCGGCATGGAAGGCCGAAAAGGAGCAGCTCAACGAGAGCCAGAAGCTCAAGGAGCAGCTCGACCAGGCACGCAACGAGGAGGAGATGGCGCAGCGGCAGGGCAATCTGCAGCGGGCCTCGGAGTTGCGCTACGGCGTGATCCCCGGCCTCGAAAAGAAGCTCGAAGCGGCGCGCGAGGGCGGCAAGCTGGTCAACGAAGCCGTCACCGACCAGCAGATCGCCTCGGTGGTGTCGCGCTGGACCGGCGTGCCGGTCGATCGGATGCTGGAGGGTGAGCGCTCGAAGCTGCTGCGCATGGAGGATGCGTTGCGCAAGCGCGTGGTAGGCCAGGAGGATGCGCTGCGGGCAGTGGCCAATGCGGTGCGCCGGGCGCGGGCCGGGTTGCAGGACCCGAACCGCCCGATCGGCAGCTTCCTGTTCCTGGGCCCGACCGGCGTCGGCAAGACGGAGTTGACCAAGGCGCTGGCCTCGTTCCTGTTCGATGACGATCGCGCGATGGTGCGGATCGACATGAGCGAGTTCATGGAGAAGCACAGCGTGTCCCGCCTGATCGGGGCGCCGCCGGGCTATGTCGGCTACGACGAGGGCGGCGTGCTGACCGAGGCGGTCCGGCGGCGGCCCTATCAGGTGCTGTTGTTCGACGAGGTGGAAAAGGCGCATGAGGACGTGTTCAACGTGCTGCTCCAGGTGTTGGACGATGGGCGGCTGACGGACGGGCAGGGGCGGACGGTGGATTTCAAAAACACCATCATCGTCCTGACCTCGAACCTCGGCAGCGACATCCTGGCCTCGCAGCCCGATGGGGCAGATCTCGGATTGGCCTACAAGGGCGTGATGGATGCGGTGCGCGGGCATTTCCGGCCCGAGTTCCTCAACCGGCTCGACGAGACCGTGCTGTTCCGCCGCTTGCAGCGCAGCGACATGGCGGCGATCGTGGATATTCAACTGGCCCGGCTGCGGGCGTTGCTCGCGGATCGCAAAATGGCCCTGGCGCTGGATAGCAGCGCGATCGATTGGCTCGCCAACGAGGGCTATGACCCGGTTTACGGGGCGCGGCCGCTCAAGCGGGTGATCCAGCGGAGCCTGCAGAATCCGCTGGCCGGGCTGATCCTGGAGGGCGCGATCAAGGAAGGCGAGACGATCGATGTCTCGGTCGGGCTGGATGGGCTGGTGATCAACGACCGGGTGGTCGAGGCGGCGTGATCGCAGGATAGGCAAGCGCTTCTTTTTTGAAAAAAAGAAGCAAAAAACTTTTATCCGTTTGGTTTGGCCAGTCGTTCACGCGCGACAGACCCAAACAGACAAAGTTTTTTTGCTTCTTTTTTTACAAAAAAAGAAGCGCTTGCCTCACGTCCGTGCCTGCCTGGCGGATCCGATCGTCAGCCCGACCGGGCGGTAAAATAGATGCGCCGGGCAAGCCAGCAGCCGATGGTAACGCCTTCGATGGCCCCGCTTGGGGATCGATTGAAGGCGAGGGTCCAGTCTCCGGGGGCGGCGCTGTCGAGGGCGCGGGGCATGGGCAGGAGCCAGATATCGGGTCCGTACGGCAGCAGGGGGACCATGGCGCCCCCGCCGAGTTCGCCTGAGAAGGCGCCATAGACGCCGCCGCCGGACGCCACGATCGTGAGGGTGGCGTCGAGTTCGGCGTTGTGGAAGATGCCGGAGATGTCGTGGCTGGCAGTGCCGGCGATCGGGGTGAGGGTGGTGGCGAGGTTGTCCACCCCGCGGGTCATGCGCACGGTGTCGCCGGTGGCTTCGAGGCGGTTCGTGCCGCCGGTATAGGCGCCGGTCGGGCTGGCAATGAGCTGGTCGGGCCCGGTGCCGAAATGGAGGCGGAGTTTGCCCTCGCCCGCGGGTTCGATGCGGGTGGCGAGGCCGGTTTCGGGCTCCATGTAGCGGCCGGTCCACGCCGGAGCCGACACGGCGGGGGGCGCGGTCGGGGTCTCGCCCAGGAGGGCTGCGAGCACGTCGAGCGCCGCGGCGCGCGGGTCGGTCATGTGGTTGAACATGACGACGATGGAGATGCGTTCGGACGGAATATAGAATCGGAAACTGCGCCAGCCGCGCAGCCCGCCGCCATGGCCGGTCGCGTCGCGGCCGAAGAGTTTCATGCGGGCCAGGCCGTAGCCGTAGCCGGCCAGCGCCCCGTCGGTGAAATGGACGGGCGCGGATTGGCGGAGATAAAGGGATGTGGGGTCATCGCGATGGGCGTCGATATGGCGTTCCCAGGCGATCATGTCGTCGAGGCTGGCGGCAAGGCCGGCGTCGCCGGTCCAGATGATGGTGTTGACGGCGGGGCGAAAGCCGGACTCCGGGGTGCCTTCATAGCCCACCGTGCCGCCTGGAACAGCGGCGGTATCGGCGGCGATCCGCGCGGTTTGCATGCCCGCCGGGGCGAGGATGCGTTCGCGCAGAAGCGCGGCATAGGGCCGGTCGGCCCGGGCAGCGATAACGTCGCCGATCAGGCGGAAATTCTGGTTGCAGTAGGCGTAGCGCGAGCCCGGCGTGAAGTGCAGGCTCGCGGTGCGGGCGATCAGGCGCTGGGCGTCATCTTCGGTGAACGCGCCTTCCACAGGCGCGCCGCAGAGCATGGCGCTCGCCCAGTAATCCCGCAGGCCGGACTGGTTGTGGGCGAGGTGGGTGATGCCGGGGGCATTCGCCAGCAGCGGCATGCGCGCGGCGATATCGGCGTCAAGCACGATGGGATCGGGATGCTGGTCCAGCATGAGGGCGCAGGTGAATTGCTTGGTGATCGAGCAGACCAGGAACATGGTTTCGGGGGTAAATGGAATGCGGCGTTCGAGGTCGGACCACCCCCAGCTATGGCGCGCAAGGATTTCGCCGTCCTTGAGCACGGCGACGGCGCCGCCGGGGCCGATGTAACGGGCGGGGAGGGCGGTGAGGGCGCGGTCGAGTGCGGATGTGCTCATGGGCTGCATCATGCCGAGGTCGGAGCCGAATGGCTATATCGCGCGCCAAATCCGACCGGTCAGCGCCAGCACAAGGACGCCGGCGGCAGCACAAAGGGCGGTGGCATGGGGGGCGCCGATGTGATCCGCAAGCACGCCGAGAACGACAAAGCCGATCGGGCCAAGGCCGATGCAGACCGAGAGCACACCAAGCATGCGGCTTTTCATTGCGGGTGGCGCGGCGCGGTAGGTCAGCGTCGCCTGCATGACCGTGTAGCCGGTGCCGAAGAAGCCGGTCAAAAACAGCGCCAGGCTCGCCGAGATGAAACCGGGGCTGAGGGCGAAGGCGGCGATGGCGGCCATATAGATCATACAGCCGCCGACATAGGAGAGCCGGAAGTTTCCCGCGCGGGACCAGCGGGCCATGCACAGCGCGCCGGCAAAGGCGCCGATGCCGTCCATCGAGGCGAGCAGGCCAACGCCCTGGGGCCCGAGGTCGAGGCTGTCGCGGCCGATGACGGGGATCATGCCGGTAAAGGGCCAGCCGAACAGGTTGTAGACGACCGTCACCCACAGAATGCCGCGCAGCGCCGGGTTTTGGGCGGCAAAGGCGATCCCCTCGCGGATCGTGGTCCAGACACGGCCAGGCCGCGTGCTGGCGGGCGGGTTGCGCTGGCCGAGGCGCAGCAGGACAGCCAGCGCCACGCAATACAGAACGGTGCCAAGCGCAAGCGCACCCTCCATGCCGATCCAGGCGAGCAGGGCGCCGCCGACGGTCGGGCCGAGGGCGCGGCTCGCGTTGTTGGCGCCCACGTCGATCGACATGGCGATGTTCATCCGCTCGATGCCCGCGGCCTGGCCGATCATGACGCGGCGGATCGGGTTGTCGGCGGCCCAGCCGATCCCGTTGATGAAGGTGGCAAGCGCAACCTGCCAGACCGTGAGATGCCCGCTCAGCGCGCTGATGGCCAGCGCGGTTTCGCCGAGCAGGAGCATGCCGAGCACGATGAGCAGCGCGGTGCGGCGCTCCATGCGTTCGGCGTAGGCGCCGATGAACGCACCGAACAGGGCCATCGGCAGCAGCCGCAGCATGGTGACCATGGCGACGATGAAGGCGGAGTCGGTTTCCGCATAGGTATAGACACCGAAGGCGATCATTTCGAGCCAGCGGACGGTGAACAGGACAAGTCCCACCGTCCAGATGCGGCGGAAATCGGGGACCGCGAAGAGGCTTCGCGGTCCGGGCGTGGGGGTCATGCGGTTGGAGGTCTCCTCGATTGCCGGGATTGCTTCATATAGAGGGGCATGTGTCAAAGATGCGGGCTGTCCCGCTGGTGCGGGAGTGCGATTGGTGACGGATAACGCTGTGGTGCAAGACGGGGGATGGCGGGCCATGCTCGCGGGGGGCAATCTGCTCAAGGCCCTGGTGATCACCGGCGGCACCGGGCTGCATGCCGTGTCGATCTACGTGGTGGTAACGATCATGCCGGTGGTAGTGGGGGAGATCGGGGGCCTCAATTTCTTCGCGTGGACGACGACGCTCTATGTCGCGGGATCATTGGCGAGCAGTGCGGCGGTGCCGCTGCTGTTGTCGCGGGCGGGGCCGCGGCATGTGTATCGGCTGGCCTGCCTGCTGTTCGTCATCGGCAGCCTGACGTGTTCGCTGGCCCCGTCGATGCCGGTGCTGCTGGCGGGCCGCCTGGTGCAGGGGCTGGGCGGCGGGATGCTGCCGGCGCTGGGCTATGGGCTGATCCGCACGATTTTTCCGCCGCATCTGCATGCCCGCGCAATCGTGCTGATCGGCTCGGTCTGGGGGATCGCCGCGCTGGCAGGGCCTGCGATCGGCGGAGTATTCGCGCAATACGCCACATGGCGGGCGGCATTCTGGGTGGATGTGCTGATCGGGGCGGCGTTCGTGCTGCTATCCGGCACCGTATTGCCCGGCGCGGTCACGGCGAGCGGCGGGCGGCGGCCATTCCCGGGGGTCAGGCTCGGGCTGCTGGTGGCCGCAGCACTGGCGCTCAGCGCCGGCGGTGCGACGGGGCGGTTCGGCGATAGCGCGGCGGGGATCGTGGTTGCCGTCGGGTTGATCGTGGCGATGTTGCGGCTCGACAGTCGGGCGGTGCCGCGGATGTTCCCGGGCGGGGCGTTCGATCCGCGGGTCCCCCTCGGGGCGGTCTCGGCGACGATGGGGCTGCTGATCCTGACGGCGGCGCCAACCTCGTTCCTCCCCTACATCCTGCGCAGCGGCAGCGGGGTGACGGCGCTGGTAGGGGGCTATGTGAATGCGACCTATGCTCTGGCCTGGACAGTGCTGTCCTTCGTGACCGCGTCGGCGGTGGGCGGGCGGGCGCGGGCGATGATGGTGCTGGGGCCCGCGTTGATGACGGGGGGCCTCGGGTTGATCGCAATCACGCTGCCGACGGGGAATCTGGCCCTCGCCTTTGTGGGCCAGGCGATCCTCGGCACTGGGATCGGGGTGTGCTGGGCGCATCTGGGGGCGCTGCTGATGGCGGTGGCACCGGCCGCGGACCGCGATGTGGCGGGGCCGTTCATCACCACGACGCAGACCTTGGCCGCCGTGTTCGGCTCCGCGCTGGCGGGGATGCTGGCCAATCTGGCGGGGCTGCCGGAAGCGGCCACGCCGGCGGCGCTGGGCGCGACGGCGGCGTGGCTCTTCGGGGTCTCGACGCTGGTGCCGCTGGCGGCGACCTTCACCGCCTGGCGGATGCTGGTGCTGACCAGGTCGGTTTAACGCTTCTCGAAATCCGTCCTCTCATGAACCGGGAGGTCCTGGAGGTGGCGGCGCAGGCAATCGAGCGCCAGTTCGGCGGCGCCAAGCCGGATCCATTCCCAGCCGCCCAGGATGCGGGTGGTCCGCGTCACGGTGCCGGCGGGGCTCGCGATGGCAATCTGGATGAGGCCGCCGAGGTCCCGCCGGTCCGGCCCTTCATCGACATCGATGAGGATTGCGAGCGCATGGGTCGAGCCTGACTCGCGCGCAAGATTTGCCGCCGCCGCCGCCGCGATCTCGGCGTCGTAGGCGTCGTTGTGCGGCAAGCCCCCGAGGCCGGTGGCGCGGAACAATTCCTCGCGATCCCGCGTCACCACGCCGCGCCGCATCACGTGCCGCCCGGCCTGGTGCGCCACGAGGCGCGAGGCGATGATGCCGGCGGTAAAGGTTTCGGCAACCGCGACCGTGCCGCCGATCCGCGCCAGTTCGCCCAGCACCACGCCTTCGAGGGTCTGGTCGTCCTCGGCGACGATGAAGTTGGCGATCCGGCGCTTCACCTCGGCCTGCACAGGGGCAAGCTTGATCGCGATGTCCTCGGCATCGGCGCCGCGGGTGGTGAGTTTGATTTCGATCTGCGGGTAGTGCGCGCGAAAGCCGAGTTTGACGGAGCCGTCGGGCGCAAGATCCTCCACGCCTTCAAGGATCTGGTCGATATGGCTTTCGCCGAGGCCATAGCAGTGAAACCGCTTGAGCGTGATCATGCCGGGCGCCCCGGCCATCTCCAGCAGGCGGGGGATGAACTGCTGTTCGAGCATGCGATGCAGTTCGCGCGGCACGCCGGGCGAAAAGAAGAAGCGGGC
>CANFKS010000011.1 GCA_947447625.1 Rhodospirillales bacterium
CCCAGGATCTGGGTGCCCATCGGGCCGAGCACGGTGCCGGTGAGGTCGATCACCCGCACGCCTTCGAGGGGGCCGCTCATCGGATCAGGCGAGCCATAGCCAGAGGGAGGAGCCGAGGCCGAAGGCGAGGCAGTAATAGCCGAAAGGATTGAGCGCCCAGTTTTCGTTGGAGCGGAAATAGCGCATCAGAAACCACGTGGAGAGCCAGGCGGTGAGGCCGGAGACGATGGCGGCGACGGTGGCCATGGTGAAGGCGCCGGGCGCCATGGTGGCGTGCAGGAGCTTGGGCGCCTGGTGGACGGTGGCGCCGAAGATGATCGGGGTGGCGATCAGGAAAGAGAAATGGGCCGAGCTCTCGTGGTTGATGCCGCGCAGCAGGCCGGCCACGATGGTGCTGCCGGAGCGGGAGATACCAGGGATCAAGGCAAGGCACTGGGCGCAGCCGATGATGAAGGCATCGAGCGGCTTGATGTCGGTGAGCGGGCGATCGCCTGTGCCGCGCAGGCGCTCGCCGACCAGAAGAATCAGGCCGTTGAGGGCCAGGAAGCCGGCGGCGATGAGCGGGGCGGCGAACAGGCCGCGGATCATTTTCTCGAACAGCAGGGCGACGATCACGGCGGGGATGGTGGCGATGACGATGAGCAGGAAGACGCGGCGGCTTTCCTTGATCTGATGGGGCGTGGAGAGACCGATGACGCCCGTGCCGATCAGCCACCAATCGCGCCAGAAGAACTGGAGCAAGGCGACGGCGGTGCCGAGATGGAGCATCACGACGAAGGGCAGGAAGGCCTCGGACGCCTGATCGATGCTGGATTTCAGGAGCGAAGGCAGGATCACCGCGTGGCCGAGGCTGCTGACCGGGAAGAGTTCGGTGGCGCCTTGCAGGATGGCGATGGCGAGGGCTTGAATGTAAGTCACGGCGCATGATCTCCCTGGCGGTCCGCCATGTGGTGGCGCAATCCGGCGCGCTTGGCAATCATGGACAGGGCTGCGCTGCATGTCCGGCTTGACGAAACCGGGCGGGTCGGCCCCATCTACGACACCATGAACGCAACCACCGATCTGGCTATCGAGGGAATGACCTGCGCGGCCTGCGTGACGCGGGTGGAGAAGGTGTTGGCCAGGGTGCCGGGGGTGAGCACGGCGGAGGTCAATCTGGCGACCAGCCGGGCGCGGGTCGTGGCGGGGCCTGGGGTGACGTTCACAGTGTTGGCGGCGGCGGTGGTGAAGGCGGGGTATGGCGCGGCACCGGTGAGTGCGGCGGCAAAGCCCGAGGCCCTGCCATGGGCGCTGCTGGTCGCGCTGGTGCTGACAGCGCCGCTGCTGGTGCCGATGATTTGGGGGCACGCCTATATGCTCCCGGGTTGGGTGCAGTTTGCGCTGGCCTTGCCGGTGCAGGTCTGGATCGGGGCGCGGTTTTATGTGTCGGGCTGGAAGTCGGTGCGGCTCGGCAGTGCTTCGATGGATGTGCTGGTTGCGCTGGGGACGACGGCGGCGTTTGCGCTGTCGGTGCTGGAGGTGGGGCTTGCGTGGCCGGGCGAGGCGCATGCGTTGTATTTCGAGGCGTCCTCGGCGGTGATCACGCTGGTGTTGCTGGGCCGCGTGTTGGAGGGGCGGGCGCGGCGGCAAACCGTGTCGGCGATCGCGGCTTTGGCGGCGTTGCGGCCGCAGACCGCTCGGGTGCGGCGCGCAAGGGTGGAGGTTGAGGTCCCGGTGGCGGCGGTGCGGCGGGGGGATGCGGTGGTGATCCGTCCGGGTGAGCGGATGCCGGTGGATGGGCTGATCCTGGAGGGGATGGGGGGGGTTGATGAGAGCCTGATCACCGGGGAAAGCCTGCCGGTGGCGAAGGGGCCGGGGGATAAGGTGACGGGCGGGTCGGTCAACGGCGAGGCGCTGTTGCTGGTGGCGGCAACGACGCTGGGGGCAGAGAGCGTGCTGGCGCGGATCATTCGCCTGGTGGAAGACGCGCAGACCGGCAAGGCGCCAATCCAAAGGCTGGCGGACCGGGTGAGTGCGGTGTTCGTCCCCATCGTGCTGGTGCTGGCGGCGGCGACCTGCGCGGGGTGGCTGCTGACGGGGGCGGTGTGGACGGAGGCGGTGATCAATGCGGTGAGTGTGCTGGTGATCGCCTGTCCGTGCGCGCTGGGGCTGGCGACGCCGACGGCGATCATGGTGGGGACGGGGCTGGCGGCGCGGCATGGGATTTTGATCAAGGATGCGGCGGCGCTGGAAATCGCCCATGCGGTGACGATGGTGGTGTTCGACAAGACGGGCACGCTGACCGAGGGGCGCCCGGATGTGACGGCGATGATCCCGGCTTCGGGATGGACGCCAGACGGCGTGCTGGCACTGGCGGCAGGGCTGCAGGCGGGGAGCGAGCACCCGCTGGCGCGCGCGGTGTTGCGGGCGGCGACGGGGCATGAGGCGCCGGTGGCGGAGGGGCTGCATGCGGTGCCGGGCCGCGGAATCGTGGGGCGAATTGGGGGGAGGGAGTATCGGCTGGGGAGCAGGCGGCTGCTGGAGGAGAGCGGCGGGGCGCCGGGGGCGCTGGCGGCGGCGGAGGCCCGGTTGGGCGCGGCTGGGCATACGGTGGCATGGTTGATGACGGGGGCGGGGGAGCCGGTCGGGCTGCTCGGCTTCACCGATCGGATCAAGCCGGGGGCGGCACTGGCGGTGGCGCGGCTGGCGGCGATGGGGGTGACGAGCCGGTTGCTGTCGGGCGATTCGGCGGCTGCGGCGGCTCCGATTGCCGAGGCGGCGGGGATTGCCGATGTGCGGACGGGGCTGTTGCCGCAGGACAAGGCGGCTGAGGTTGCGCGGATGCAGGGCCTGGGGATCGTGGTGGCGATGGTGGGAGATGGGGTGAATGATGCGCCGGCATTGGCCGCGGCGGATATCGGCATCGCGATGGGGACCGGGACCGATATCGCCATGCAGACAGCGGGGATCACGCTGATGCGGGGCGATCCGCTGCTGGTCGCCGATGCGATCGACTTGTCGCGGCGAACCTGGGGGAAACTGCGCCAGGGCTTGTTCTGGGCGATGGCCTATAATGTGCTGGGCATTCCGGTGGCGGCGCTGGGGTGGCTCGATCCGACGCTGGCGGGGGCGGCGATGGCGTTGTCTTCGGTGAGCGTGGTGGTGAATGCGTTGTCGTTGCGGCGGTGGCGGCCGGCGGGGTGACGGGAAAATGGCGGTCGTGCGGATCGTTGCGGCCAGCACAGGTGCGCCGCGAGGCGGGTATCGCGGTCGCCTGTCGACCAGTGGCGGGGGCGTTGCCGAGGGGCATTTTGGCCAGGATCGGGCTGTTGTGAGCGGGCTGTGGTTGTGACAGGCTGGCGCGAACACCATTCTTCGGGAGCAAACAATGTCCTCACTTTTTGATCTCAGCGGCAAGGTTGCCGTCATCACCGGCGCCTCGAAAGGCATCGGGCGGGCCATCGCCGAGCGCATGGCCGAGCATGGCGCCAAGGTTGTGGTGTCGAGCCGCAAGCAGGATGCGTGCGATGTGGTGACCAATGGCATCATCGCGCGCGGCGGCGTGGCGGCGACCAAGACCTGCAATATCGGGCGCAAGGAGGAGCTTCAGGCGCTCGTGGATTTCGCGGTGGCAACCTATGGCGGGATCGACATCCTCGTCTGCAATGCCGCGGTGAACCCGCATTACGGGCCGGGTAGCTCGGTGCCGGACGATGCGTATGACCGGGTGATGAACTACAACGTGCGCAGCAATTTCTGGCTCTGCAACATGGTGTTCCCCGGTATGGCCGCGCGCGGCGGCGGGTCGTGCATCATCATCTCCTCGATCGGCGGGCTGCGCGGCTCGGTCAATCTCGGGATCTATGCGCTGTCCAAGGCGGCCGACATGCAGTTGGCGCGCAACATGGCGGTGGAGTGGGGGCCGAAGAACATCCGGACCAACTGCATCGCGCCCGGCCTGATCAAGACCGATTTCGCCAAGGCTTTGTGGGAGAACCCGGAAGTGCTGAAAAAGCGCAACAAGGAGAGCCCGCTGCAGCGCATCGGCGAGCCGGACGAAATCGCCGGCGCCGCGATTTTCCTGGCGGGTCCGTCGGGCAGTTTCACGACCGGCCAAACCTTCGTGATCGACGGCGGGGTGACGGCGGGCAGCGTGGTGCCGACCGAGGAGGATTGATCAGGCCCCTCCCCTTTCCGGCGTGTCCGGCGAGGGGAGGGCAACGTCAGACCTGACGCAACCCGTCGCTCCATAGGCCGTGTTTCGCGTCTTTGCGGTCGGGCAACCTTGCGGGTATGAGAGATACACACGATAATCGCACAAGATTGCGGACGTAGATCCTATCCGATGCGGGCTTTGAGCGCCGCGTTGACGAGGGCGGGGTTGCCCTTGCCGGCCATGGCTTTCATCACCTGACCAACGAAGAAGCCGAACATCTTGTCCTTGCCGGCTTTGTAATCAGCGACCTTGTCGGGGTTGGCGGCCAGGACGGCATCGACGACGGCGTCGATGGCGGAGGTGTCGGTGACCTGGCGCAGCCCGCGGGCTTGGACGATGGCGGCCGGGTCTTCGCCGGTTTCGGCCATGATGTCGAAAACCTGCTTGGCGATCTTGCCGCTGATGGTGTTGTCGGCGATCAGGCCAAGCAGAGCGCCGAGGGCGGCGGCCGAGACCGGGCTGTCCTCGATGGTGCGCCCGGTGCGGTTGAGCAGGGCAAAAAGGTCACCTGTAACCCAGTTGGCGGCCTGTTTCGGGTCGTGCCCGGCGGCGACGGCTTCGTAGAAATCCGCGGTGGCGCGTTCGGCGACCAGCACGGCGGCGTCGTAGGACGAGAGGCCGAAATCGCCGGTGAAGCGGGCTTGTTTGGCATCCGGCAGTTCGGGCAGGGCGGCCTTGAGCTCGGCGATCCAGACTTCGTCGAGCACGACCGGGAGGAGGTCGGGGTCGGGGAAGTAGCGATAGTCGTGCGCATCTTCCTTGGAGCGCATCGGGCGGGTCTCGTTGCGGTTGGGATCGAACAGGCGGGTTTCCTGTTGGACGGTGCCGCCGTCTTCCCAGACCTCGATCTGGCGCTTGGCCTCGGCTTCGATGGCGAGCATGACGAAGCGGACGGAGTTGACGTTCTTGATTTCGCAGCGGGTGCGGTAGGGCTCGCCATGCTTGCGGACGGAGACGTTGACGTCGGCGCGGAGCGAGCCTTCCTCCATGTTGCCGTCGCAGGTGCCGAGATAGCGCAGGATGGAGCGCAGTTTGCGGACGTAGGCGCCGGCTTCCTCGGGGCTGCGGATGTCGGGTTCGCTGACGATTTCCATCAGTGGCACGCCGGCGCGGTTGAGGTCGATGTAGGATTTGGTGGGGTGCTGGTCGTGCAGCGACTTGCCGGCATCCTGCTCAAGGTGCAGGCGGGTGACGCCGATTTGGCGGGTGGTGCCGTCGGCAAGCTGGATCTCGATCTGCCCGGCGCCGACGATGGGGTGTTCGAACTGGCTGATCTGATAGCCGCTGGGCAGGTCGGCGTAGAAGTAGTTTTTGCGGTCGAAGCGGCTGACCAGGTTGATATGGGCGTTGAGGCCGAGACCGGTGCGGACGGCCTGGGCGACGGCTTCCTGGTTGAGCACGGGGAGCATGCCGGGGAAGGCGGCATCGACAAAGCTCACCTGGGAGTTGGGCTCGGCGCCGAAATTGGCGGGGGCGCCGGAGAACAGCTTGGATTTGGTGATGGCCTGAGCGTGGACTTCGAGGCCGACCACGATTTCCCAGGGGCCGGTGCGGCCTTCGATTGCGTAGCTCATGCCCCACCTCCGGCGCGCATACCGGGCAGCGCGGTGAAGCCCGCGGCGCGTTCGATGGCGGCGCCGACGGCGAAGACGGTCTCCTCGTCGAACGGCCGGCCGAGGACCTGCAAGCCAAGCGGGAGGCCCTGGGCATCAAGCCCGGCGGGGACGGACATGCCGGGGATGCCGGACATGTTGGCCGGCACGGTGAAGACGTCGTTGAAATACATCTTGAGCGGATCATCCATCCTTTCGCCTTGGGCGAAGGCGGCCGAGGGGGCGGTGGGCGTGACCAGCGCGTCGACAGTCCGGAAGACGTCGGTGAAGTCCTTGAGGATGAGGGCGCGGATTTTCTGGGCGCGCAGGTAGTAGGCGTCATAGTAGCCGGCGGAGAGAACGTAGGTGCCGATCATGATGCGGCGCTTGACCTCGGACCCGAAGCCGGCGGCGCGGGTGTTTTCGTAGAGTTCGTTGAGATCGGCGCCATCGGTGCGGCTGGAGAAGCGGACGCCGTCGTAGCGGGCGAGGTTGGAGGAGGCTTCGGCGGGGGCGACGATGTAATAGGTGGCGAGCCCGTACTTGGTGTGCGGCAAGGAGACGTCGACGATCTCCGCGCCCTGTTCGCGCAGCCAGGCAAGGCCCTGCTGCCACATGGTCTCGATTTCGGGCGGCATGTCGTCGGAGCGGTACTCGCGCGGCACGCCGATGCGCAGGCCTTTGACGCCGCGCCTACAGGCAGCGGCGAAGTCAGGGACCGGGAGGTCGGCCGATGTGCTGTCCTTGGGGTCGAAGCCGGACATCGATTGCAGCATGATCGCGCAATCCTCGACCGTGCGCGCGACGGGGCCCGCCTGATCGAGCGAGGAGGCGAAGGCGACGATGCCCCAGCGCGAGCAGCGGCCATAGGTCGGCTTGATGCCGGTGATGCCGCAGAAGCTGGCGGGCTGGCGGATCGATCCGCCGGTGTCGGTCGCGGTCGCGCCCAGCGCGAGGCGTGCGGCGACCGCTGCCGCCGAACCGCCGGACGAGCCGCCGGGCACGAGGGGGCGGTTGTCGCCATTGCGCGTCCAGGGGCTCACCACCGGGCCGAAGGCGGAGGTGATGTTGGACGAGCCCATGGCGAATTCGTCGAGATTGGCCTTGCCAAGAAACACCGCGCCGTCGCGCAGCAGGTTGGCGCTGACGGTGCTCTCGTAGGGCGGGATGAAATGCTCGAGGATTTTGCTGCCAGCGGTGGTGCGGACGCCCTGGGTGCAGAACAGGTCCTTGATGGCGAGGGGGATGCCGGTCAGCAGGCCGTGTTCCCCGCGGGCCAGGGCGGCATCAGCCGATGCGGCGTGACGCAGGGCGAGTTCGGGGGTGACGGTGATGAAGGCGTTGAGAACAGGGTTGAGGGTCTCGATCGCGCCGAGGAAGGCCTCGGTGAGGTCGCGGGATGAAAATTCGCCCTTGCGCAGGCCAGCGCGGGCGCCGGCCAGCGTCAGATCAAACATCGACATCACTCAACCACCTTGGGAACAGCGTAAAAGGCGCCGGCACGATCCGGCGCGTTGGAGAGCACGCCTTCCACGTTGCCGCCGTCGGTCACAGCATCGGGGCGCAGGCGCAGAGCCATGTTGGCGGCGCCGGTAAGCGGTTCGACGCCGTCGATATTCACTTCGTTGAGTTGCTCGATCCAATTGAGGATGCCGGAGAGCTCATGGCCAAGCGGGACCAGCTGCGTCTCCTCGACGCGGATGCGGGCAAGCCGGGCAATGCGGCGGACGGTCGCGGGATCGAGCGACATGATGTTCCCTTGTTCTGCAGATGCCCCGGACGATGCCCGGGGGCGGGGCCGCGGACCATACCGGTGCCGCCGCCGGGTTTCAACGCAGCGAATTGCGCGAGGCCGCGAAATCAGCGGGCTGGCCCCCGCTTGCGATGCCTCGGCAGGGCGCAGGTTTCACGCTACACAGGCTCCCCAAGTCTGGCGATACGGCTGGACGATCCGAAAGCGGTTCATCATGTCGCGCCCCCTGCCCTGCCCTGTTGCATCGCCGCGCCGGATGGTTTCGTGAGTCTGCTCGACATTGCCGGATTGCGCGCCAGGCTGGCGCCGGGTCAGCGGGTGATCGGGATCGATCCGGGAACCAAGACAGTGGGGATCGCATTGTCGGATGTGAGCCTGACCTTGGCATCGCCGCATTCGCAGATGAAGCGAGGCAAGCTGGGCGTGATCGCGGAGGCAATCCTGCGGATTGCCCATGCGGAGAATGCGGCCGGGCTGGTCGTGGGGCTGCCGCTTGAGATGGATGGCAGTTTCGGGC
This sequence comes from Rhodospirillales bacterium, assembly GCA_947447625.1. Classification (GTDB taxonomy): domain Bacteria; phylum Pseudomonadota; class Alphaproteobacteria; order Acetobacterales; family Acetobacteraceae; genus CAIYPH01. The sequence goes on from CANFKS010000011.1 coordinate 8,058, forward strand.
CGATGGCGCAGGCGACACGGGATTGGACGCATGCGCTGGCGGCAGCGACGTCATTGCCGGCGTGTCAGTGGGATGAGCGGCTGTCTTCGGCAGCGGTCAACCGCTTTTTGATCAGCGAGGCCGACGCAACGCGCCAGCAGCGGGCGGAGCGGGTGGATCAGATGGCGGCCGCTTACATGCTTCAGGCGGCGCTCGATGCGAGCCGGCCGGGCTGACGGGGCGGTTCAATGGCACATCTTGATCCGCAGTACCGCCGCGGGGTGGTGATGGTGACCGCGGCCACCGTGGTGTGGTCGAGCGCCGGGGTGTTGGCGCGGATGGTCGATATCGATCCGTGGACGACGCTGTTCTGGCGGTCGGTGTATGCGACGCTCGCGCTCTCGCTCTATCTGCTGTGGCGCGATGGACGGGCGGTGCCGGCGGGTTTTGCGCGGCTGGGCAAGGCCGGAGTGGCGATGGGGGTATGTTTCGCGATTTCGATGATCGCGTTCATCTACGGGCTGAGCGTGACGAGTGTGGCCACCGCGCTGGTGTTTCAGGCGGCTGCGCCGTTGCTGGCGGCGGCTTTGGCGTTCGGGTTTCTGGGCGAACGGGTGACGCGGGGGAAGTTTGCGGCGATTGTGGTGTCGTTCCTCGGCGTGCTGGTGATTGTGGGCGGCGCGCCGGATCTGGGGTCGTTGTGGGCGGTGGCGGTTTCGGCGGCGTGCGGTGTGAGTTATGCGATCACCGTCGTGCTGGCCCGGGCGCGGCCGGACGTGCCGACGACGGAGGCCACAGTGCTGGCGCTGCTGATCGTGGGGGTGGCGACGGCGCCGTTCGCGCTGTTCCCGGAAACGGGCGGGCAGATGGCGCTGCTCGGCTTGTTCGGCACGTTTCAGATGGGGCTCGGGTTGATCCTGTTCACCACCGGGGTGCGGCTGATCCCCGCGGCGGATGCGGGGTTGCTGAGCGTGCTGGAGACAGTGCTGGGGCCGATCGTGGTGTGGCTCGCCTTCGACGAGCAGCCCGGGATGAATACGCTGGTGGGGGGGGGCATCGTCATCGCGGCGGTGGTCGCGGTGGGGATTGCCGAGCGGAAGGGCGGTTAGAGCGGGATGCCTTCCGATCGGCGACGGCATCCCGCTTTAACGCTTTGTTTGATCGCCTGATTCGGACTTTTGGCGGCTCCATCAAAAGTCATCAGGCTGCTAGATCAGCTTCAGAACGACAAAGCCGAAGACGATGCCAGCGGCGACCAGGCTCGTCACCAGAGTGAGGCGGCGTTCGATGAAATCGCGGACCTGCTCGCCGTAGAAGTGCAGCAGCGTCGCAACAAGGAAGAACCGGGCGCCGCGGGTGACGATGGAGGCTGCGACGAAGAGCGGGAAACTGAAGCTGGCGGCACCGGACGCGATCGTGACGATCTTGTAGGGGATGGGAGTCATGCCCTTCACCAGGATCACCCACAGGCCCCATTCGGCGTAGGTGTCCTTGAAGCGGGCGAAGGCAGCCTCGTAGTGGTAGGCGCGCAGCAGGGGCGTGGCGAGGACGTCAAACAGGGCGTAGCCGATGAAATAGCCGAAGATGCCGCCGAGGACGGAGGCGATGGTGCAGATCAGGGCCAGGCGCCAGGCGCGGTCGGGCCGGGCCAGGGCCATGGGGACGAGGAGGGCGTCGGGCGGAATGGGGAAGAAGCTGCTTTCGGTGAAACTGATCACCGCGAGCCAGAGCGGCGCGCGGGGGCTGGCAGCGAGCGCCAGGACGCGATTGTAGAGGGTGCGGAGCATGGGGCTGGGTCTCGCGGGCGTTGATCGGCGATTTGATCCGCGGAGGTAGACCCGGCATGTTGGGATAACGTCAAGCCATATGGGAAGATTCATGCGGATCGCACTTATTCACGCGCTCAAGCACTCCATCCTGCCGATCGAGGCCGCGTTCGCGGCGTTTTGGCCGGAGGCGCGGCTGGCGAACCTGCTCGATGACAGTCTTTCGGCCGATCTGGCGCGCGAGGGGGCGTTGACGGCCGGGATGACGGAGCGGTTCGTGACAATGGCGCGCTATGCGGCGGGCTGCGGGGCGGACGGGATTTTGTTTACGTGTTCGGCCTTCGGACCTTGCATCGAGGAATGCGCGCGGCTGCTGGCGCCGATGCCGGTGTTGAAGCCGAACGAGGCGATGATCGAGGCGGTGCTGGCAGCAGCAGGGTCAACGGCGCGGGTAGGGCTGATGGCGACGTTTGCGCCGACATTGGCCTCGATGCCGGCCGAATTCGCGGCGGCGGCGCCGGGGGTGCGGTTGGAGACGTGTCTGGCGGCGGCGGCGCTGGCGGCGTTGGACCGGGGCGATGGCGAGGGACATGACCGGGAGGCGGCGAAGGCTGCGGCGGCGGTGGCGGATTGCGATGTGATCGCGCTGGCGCAGTTCAGTCTGGCTCGCGCGGCGCCGTCGATCGCAGCGGCGACTGGGCGGCAGGTGTTGACGACACCGGACAGCGCGGTGCGCAAGCTCAAGCGGCTGCTGGCGCCATGAACGCGGCCCTTTTCCGGGCTTCGCTCGACGACACGGCGCCGCCCGAGGGCCTCTCGTTGGCGTTGGCCGGATTGTGGTGGGATGCGAAGGGCGACTGGGCGCGGGCGCATGGCTGCGCCCAGGATCAGGATGACAAACAGGGCGCGGCGGTGCACGCGTATCTGCATCGCAAGGAACCCGACCTCGCCAATGCGCGCTACTGGTATGCGCAAGCGGGCCGGACGATGCCCAGCGGGGATTTCAAGGCGGAGTGGGACGATCTGCTTTTGCTTCTCCTGCGTTGAGCGACGGCGCCCTGCGTTCGGCGCGGCGCCACACGAGACCGATGGCGAGGATCACCGTCAGGCCGACGAGGGCCACGATTTCGATGGCGGGGCGCAGGCCGATCGTATCGGCGAGCCAGCCGGCGAGGAGTTGGCCAAGCGGCCCGGTGCCGATGCAAACGGTGATCAGGCCGAGGAGGCGCGAGCGCATACCCGGCGGCGCGCCATTCAGGACCAGCATGGTCTGCATGTTGCTGAACGCCGCCGTGCCGGTGCCGCCGACGAGGAGCAGGAGACAGGCGGCGGTGAAGCTTGGCAGCAGCGGCATGATGGCGAGCGTCGCGGCGAACAGGGCGGAGCCGCCGATCATCATCACACGCGGTGCCAGGGGCGGCGTATTGCGGGCCAGCAGCAGGCCGGCGACGAGCGCACCGGCCGATTCGGCAGCGCCGAGCAGCCCGACCTCGGCGTTGGAGACATGAAACAAGGTAAGCGCGATCGGGGCGACGAGGGCGGAGTAGCAGAAGACGAAGGCGTTCATCGCGATCGTCACCGCGAGCACGGCGGCGACCTGGGGGATGCCGATTGCAGTGCGTATGCCGTCAAGCAGGTCGCGCGCCGCAGTGCCGAGGGCGAGGCGGCGGCTGGTCTGCTGATGGGACAGCGGCCAGGCGAGGCTCAGGTTCACCATGCTCAGCACCAGCGTCATGGCATAGGCGCCGGGCAGTCCGACGAGATCGTAGACGATGCCGCCGACGAGGGGGCCGATCATGCGGGTCGAGGCGCCGGCAAGGCTGTCAACGGCGATGACGCGGGACAGCATGCCCGGGGCGGCGCTGTCGCCCACCATGCGGCGGCGGCTCGACATTTCGGCCGACCAGATCGTGCCGCAGATGAAATTGGCGAGCGCGATGTGCCAAGGCCGGGCGAGGCCGCCCAAGGCAAGGAGGCAGACCGCCGCAGAGGTGGCCGCGGTGACAACCATGCCGAACTGCATGATGCGCTTGCGGTCGATCGCCTCGGAGAGCACGCCCGCAAAGGCGCCGAACAGCAGCATCGGAAGGGTGCGCGCCGCAGTGACGAAGGCAACGACGAGGCCGGAATGGGTCAGTTCGAAGGTGAACAGGGCCGAGGCCAGCAGTTCCAACCAGCGTACCACATTGTTGGTGCCGCCGATGACCCAGAGCCGGACGATGTCGGGCTCCGCGACGCGGCGCGATGGTGTGTTCGGCGTTTTCATCCCGGCGCCAGTTTGCGTTGACGGGGTGGGACTGACCAGGGGCGCGGGATGCGCTATGATGGGGGGTCTGCTGCGCAAGAGGGAACACACCATGAGCGAGGCCTGCATCGTCGGATGGGCGCATACGCCGTTCGGCAAACTTGAGGATCCGGATGTCGAGAGCCTGATCGGGCGGGTCGCGCGGGCGGCGATTGATGATGCCGGAGTGGATCCGGCGGAGATCGACGCGGTGTTCGTGGGCCTGTTCAACAACGGGTTTTCCAAGCAGGACTTCCCGGCCTCGATGGTGATGCAATCAGTGCCGGAACTCCGCTTCAAGCGGGCGACCCGGTATGAAAACGCCTGTGCCTCGGGTTCGGCCGCAGTGCATGGCGCGCGGGATTTCCTGGCGGCAGGGCGGGGGCGCTTCGCGCTGGTGGTCGGTGCCGAGAAGATGACGGCGACGCCCAATCCGCAGGTGGGCGATATCCTGTTGTCGGCCTCATATCGCAAGGAGGAAGGCGATATCCCGGCTGGGTTCGCAGGCGTGTTTGGGCGGATCGCCGAGCGCTATTTCCAGAAATATGGCGATCAGTCCGACGCGCTGGCAGCGATTGCGGCAAAGAACCATCGCAATGGTGTCGATAACCCCTATGCCCAGATGCGGCGCGATCTGGGGTTCGATTTCTGCCGCACCTTGAGCGACAAAAACCCCTACGTGGCGCCGCCGCTGAAGCGGACGGATTGTTCGCTCGTATCGGACGGGGCGGCAGCGCTGGTGCTGGCCGATGAAGAGACGGCTCGGACGTTGGGCAAGGCGGTGAAATTCCGCGCTGCTGTTCATGTCAATGATTTCCTGCCGTTGTCGCGACGCGACCCGACCGCCTTCGAAGGCGCGGCGGTGGCGTGGCGCCAGGCGCTGAGCGATGCGGGGCTGGCCTTGGAAGATCTGTCGTTCGTCGAGTCGCATGACTGCTTCACCATCGCCGAACTGCTGGAATACGAAGCGATGGGGCTGACCGCACCCGGCCAGGGCGCGCGAGCGGTGCTCGAGGGCTGGACGGCGAAGGACGGGCGGCTGCCGGTCAATCCGTCGGGCGGGCTGAAGGCCAAGGGCCATCCGATCGGTGCAACGGGGGTGTCAATGCATGCGATCGCGGCGATGCAGTTGACCGGCACGGCGGGGACGATGCAGTTGCCGCGGGCCGATGTCGCCGGGGTGTTCAACATGGGTGGCGCGGCGGTGGCGAATTACGTGTCGATCCTGGAGCCTTTGTAGGCGCAGACGGGCGGGATCAGGCGGGGAGGCCGGCGCGCAGCAGGCCTTCGCGATAACGCGCGAGGTCCGCAGGTTTTTGCAAAGGCGTGCGTGCGACGGAGAGGTCAACGCGAAATGCCGGTTCGAGGGCGAGCAGGCGCGGCACCAGGGCGGCCGCGTCCTGCAGGCGGCCGAGATGGCCCAGAGCGGAAAGCAGGATTTTGTAGGCCGAAGTGAATTGCGGGTTGAGAGACAAGGCCTCCCGCCCGAGCAGCACCACACTCTCGAACTCGCCCAGCATCAGAAGGGCGAGCATGTGCGCCATATCAAAGAAGAAGCCGTGCGGGTCCAACGGCGAGAGGGCGCGGCCCTGGATGATGCGGCGGATCGCCTCCTCATGGCGGCCCGCATAGCACGCAGCGAGGCTCGACAGCGCCCAGGCCAGGGGCAGCGAGGGATTGAGCGCAAGCGCGCGTTCGTGAAGTTGAACGGCCTCGTCGATGCGGCCGTGCAGAAAAGCGTGGACGTGACCGGCGACGGTCAGGGCACGGGCGTCGGACGGGTCGAGTGCTACGGCGCGTTCGGCGAGACGGGCGGCGGCGGCCATCGCCTGGGCAGGGTTTTCGGCCCAGTTCTGGCCGACCAGGAAAATGTGCCAGCAGGCATACCACGTATGGGCGGTGGCGTAGTCAGGGTCGATGCGGATGGCCTCGGCGAGGATCGGGCCCGCGGCGCGGAAGGCGTGTTCCTCCAGGCGGTAGATCGCTGGGATGGTACCCATCGTCAGACGGTAGGCATCGGTGGCGTCGCCGGACCGGCTGGCGGCGCGTTCACCTTCACGGAGCAAGACGGCGGGGTCGATCTGGGCGACGGTTTCAGAGGCAATCTGGTCCTGCAGGCGGAGCAGGTCATGCGCCGAGCGATCGAACCGCGTGGCCCACAGCACTTCGGCGCCGGCGCACAGATCAAGCAGGCGGATGGAGACGCGGATGATATCGCCGCTGCGCTGAATGGTGCCATCGAGCAGGAAGTCGAGGGCGAGATCACGCCAGCCCGGCCGGTCCTCGCCCGGTTCGCCGTCCAGGCAGGCGAGCGAGGGGCTGGCGACCAGAAAGAACCATCGGAAGCGCGCGAGCGCTGTGGTGATCTCCTCGGCCAGGCCAAGGGAAAGCGGGTCGTTGGCATCGCCATCGATCCGTCGGAACGGGCGCACACCGAGCCGGGCCCCCCGAGCCCGCTGCGGCGGCGGCCTGGTGCGCATCGTCGGGGCCGAGGCGGGTTCCGACATGGCTCCCACCAGCGCGCGGGTCGCAGCGGCGGGCGCGATCTTGGCGCGATCTGCCAATTCGGCAACGCAGCGCTGATAGGTCTCCAGCGCGGTCGCCCGCCGGCCAAGGGCGAGGTGGCCGGCGATGACGACGCGCCAGGCGGCTTCGTTCACGGGGTCTACTGTGAGCAATTGTTCGGCCGCCATGATGGCGACCAAGGGTTCGACCGCGCCGAGCGTGCCATCGGCGAAGGCCGCCTCGGCCACCGAGATCGCCGCGCGGCCGAGCCGCCGTCGCTCGGTGAAGAGCCAGGAATCGAAGGCGGGACCGAGGCCGTCCAAGTCGCTCAGCAATGGCAGGGCCGAGAGACTGCCGAGCCGTGCATCAAAGATGATGGAGCGGGTATCGAGCAGCAGGTGATTGCGTTCGGCAACCAGGGCAGACGAGCCGACAGCGGCGAACATGCCTTGAATTTCGTGGACACATTGACGAAGCGAGGCGCGGCCCTGGTCCCGGTCACGCTGGCTCCAGAGCAGGGTTGCGAGTTGGTCACGCAGCACCGGCCGCGGCGCGGCGAGTACCAGGACGGCCAACACGGCACGGCTTCTGCGGATCCGGGGCGTATGGTCGATGCCTTGTGCATCAAGAACTTGCATGGTCCCGTAGAGCGCGATCCGCACCAGGCCGTCCGGTTCCGCTGCCGCAACGGGAGAGCCGTTCGAGTGGCTCGCGTCTGACGGCTCGGTTGGATCGTTGGGTGATATGTTCACGGCTGCGACGACCTTACCAACCGCCATCATTCATGAATAGGAACGAATATTTATTGTTAATTTGACGCTATTTGACGATTTTATAACGATAGAGCGCCCCGTCGCGGTGCTTTTGGCCTGCCGGGACGGTGCCGATTGTCACACTGCGTCCGGCATCCCGCGCGGTTCGACCTGACGAATTGCCGCTTGTGCGGGGTTGATCGCCGGAGGCGACGTTCAGGGCTGGCTTCGAATCGGGGGACCGGGTCACCATGACGTTCCGACAACCACTCTGCCCGAAATGGATCCATTCAATATGCTGAAGTTGCTGTTTCCCGCCTTCGCAGCGGTGCTGATGCTCGCGGCCTGCTCAGGCTCCGACTCGGCGAACTCCTCCACCACGTCGGGCAATGGCGCGGGTGCCAATGGTGCCGGCGGAAGCGGCTCGAAGGTTATCCGCCCAGGGAGCCAGGAGGACCTGGCCGCCAATGTCGGGGATCGCGTGTTCTTCGACAGCGACAAAGCAACCATCGCAGGCAGCAGCGCCCCGGCGCGAACCAATACGACAACGCTCGACAAGCAGGCGGCATGGCTGAAGCAGTATCCGCAGACTATGATCACCATCGCCGGCAATGCGGATGAGCGGGGCACCAGCGAATACAACCTTGCCCTCGGCCAGCGCCGCGCCCAGGCTGCGCAGTCCTATCTCGTTGCCAAAGGCGTCGCGCAGAGCCGCATGAACGTCATCAGCTATGGCAAGGAGCGGCCGACCGCGCTCGGCTCCAGCGCTGATGCCTGGGCCCAGAACCGCAGCGCAATCACGTCGGTTCGCTAGGGCCTGATGATTTCCGGCGGAATCGCCAAAGTCTGAATCAGGCGATCAAACAAGGAGTTAAAGCGGGATGCCTTCGCCTATGAGCAGGCATCCCGCTGTAGACCAGGCCCGCGTGATCCATCCGCTGCGCGGCCGCCTGGAGCCGCTTGAGCGCGATGGTTTATCGCGTGATTTGTATCGCTCGCGGTTCTGTCTTCGGCGATCGCGCGCTCAGCGTTCGATCCATGGATTGAAACAGCGGCGCCGACAGGCGAATGTCACGGTCGATTGGCACTCTCGACTGCCGATCGGCAACCTGAAGGGCATCTTATGTACGACATTGTCATCGCTGGCGGAACCATTGTCGATGGCAGCGGCGCGCCGGCTTTCACGGGTGATGTGGCCATCGATGGCGACCGCATCGTGCAGGTTGGCGGCAAGGCCGGGCCGGCGCGACGGCGGATCGATGCTGCCGGCGCCCTGGTCACGCCGGGCTGGGTGGACGTGCACACCCATTACGACGGCCAGGCGACCTGGGATCCGGTGCTGGCCCCCTCGTCCTGGAACGGCGTTTCCACCATCCTTTTCGGCAATTGCGGCGTTGGTTTCGCGCCGGTGCGCCGCGAGCACCGTCAGGGCCTGATCGATCTCATGGAGGGGGTGGAGGACATCCCGGGCATTGCGTTGGCCGAGGGCCTGAAATGGGACTGGGAGAGCTTTCCCGATTATCTGGATGCCCTGGAGCGCCTGCCGCGCACCATCGATATCGCAGCCCAGGTGCCGCATCACCCGTTGCGCGTCTATGTCATGGGCGATCGGGCGCTCCGGCGCGAAATGGCGACGCCGGCCGATATCGCCGAGATGCGTGCGCTCACCGCGGATGCCTTGCGGGCGGGCGCGTTCGGCTTCACCACCTCGCGTACCGAACAGCACCGCACACCGCAGGGCGATCTCGTCCCCGGCCGCAACGCCGCACCCGCGGAGCTTCTGGGCATCGGTCGAGCCATCGGTGACGCCGGTGGCGGGGTGTTCGGCATGCTGAGCGACTTCGAGGACGAGGCTTCCGAGTTCCGGTGGATGACGCAGCTGGCGCTGGAGAACAACTGTCCGCTGTGGTTCCTGCTGACCGATCGCGCCGGCGATCCCAACCGCTGGCGCCGCCTGATGGACACCGCCGGTGTGGCGCGTGGCAAAGGGGCGGCGATCTCCGCCCAGGTCGCCGGGCGGCCGGTCGGCTTGATCCTTGGCCTGACGACCTCGCTCAACCCGTTCAGCGGGCGCCCGAGCTTCGCCCGCCTCGCCGGTTTAGCGCCAGCGGAACGACTGGCCCGACTGCGCGATCCGGCCATGCGCGCGACCATCCTGGCCGAGGAGCCATCGGCGGCACTGCTCGATATTCTGCCGCCGCTGCATCGCGCCGTGGCAACCCGTTGGGACAAGATGTTTCTGCTCGGCGACCCGCCGCAATACGAGCCAGCCCCGGAAGCCTCAATCGCCGCTGCGGCGGCGCGCGCGGGGCTTGGCGCGGCCGAATTCGTCTACGACTACCTCGCCAGCGGCGATGGCGGGCAGATGATCTTTTTCCCCGTGGTGAACTACACTGCCGGGGACCTGGGCGTGGTGCAGGAGATGATCTCCGACCCGTCCTCCGTGCTCGGCCTGTCCGATGGCGGCGCCCATTGCGGGCTGATCTGCGACGCCTCGATGCCGACCTTCATGTTGACGCATTGGGTCCGCGATCGCGCGCGCGGGCCTCGCCTGCCGCTCGAATGGACAGTGAAGCGGCAAACCCACGATACCGCACGCTATTTCGGCTTCAACGACCGTGGCGTGCTGGCCCCCGGGATGAAGGCCGACGTCAACGTCATCGACTTCGACAACCTGCGGCTGCACCACCCCGAGATGATCTTCGATCTCCCGGCTGGAGGGCGCCGCCTCGTCCAGCGCGTCGATGGCTATCTTGCCAGCCTTGTCAGTGGCGTTGCGACGTTCGAGGGCGGGCACGAAACCGGCATGCGGCCCGGCCGTCTGGTTCGTGCGGTACGGTAGAGCCTGATGATTTTTGGCGGAGTTGCCAAAAGTCTCAATCAGGCGATCAAACAAAGAATTGGAGCAGGATGCCTTCGCCCATCAGAAGGCGTCCCGCTCTAGAATCGGCGGGCAGAGCAACGCCCCGCGCACCAAGATCAGTAGGTTTTGTTTCAGCCACCGACCGCTTCAATGCGGATCGCGTTGTCCTCGGGCAGTCGCAACGATGAGATCTGCCTGTCGGAGCGCGAGGGCCTGGATGGTATGTGTCGGGTTCACTGCCCCGGCGGTAACGAACAAGGATCCGTCGGCGATGTAGAGGTTAGGCACATCGTGAGTCCGCCCCGCGGCATCGGTGACCGAGGTCTGCGGGCCATCGCCCATCCGGGCCGTGCCCATCAGATGGAAGCCCGCATCACGCAGCAACGGCACGTCGAGCAAGCTCCCTGCGCCGGCCTCGCTCAGCAGGTCGCGCGCCCTTGCCATCCCAAAATCGAGCGCTGCCCGTGTGTTGGCGCCGACCGCATAGGTCATCCGCGCGCCTGGCAGGCCGTCGCTGTCGGTTGCCGGATCGAGGTCCACCCGATTGGCGGGGTCCGGCAAATCGTCCGAGCAGATCGATACCCCGAGCGAATGGCCGAATGTCGCGGCGAAGGTGGCGGTATGGCGCCGCCCCCATGGCAAGCGGGCGCCACCGGCCCCGAGCGCGGTCAGCGCCGGGCCGATTCCGCGCATGATCTGCAACTTGACCCCGCGCAGGAAGCCGCGCCGGAGGTCGGACTCGTAGAACTCATGGGAGGTGATGGCCCCCGCGGCATTGCCGCGCCAGCCGTCGATTGGCGTATCGAACAGCCCGGTCACCCGTGCCAGCGGATGCAGCATCAACCGTCGTCCCACCAGGCCGCTGCGATTGGCCAGCCCTTGCGGAAAGCGTCCGCTGGCTGCGAGCAGCAACAGCCGCGGCGTGCCCACCCCGTTGGCGGCAAGAACGACCGTGCGGGCGCGCGTCAGATGGCGGCGGCCATGGCGGTCGATCCATAGCGCACCGGTTGCGTGACCCGCAGCATCGAGCGGAATATCCGCAACCCGCGCGCCCGTCACCAGCCGCACGCCAAGCGCCAGGGCCGCCGGCCAGTAGACCACATCGGCCGACGCCTTGGCGCGATGCGGGCAACCCAGCTCACAGGGCCCGCAGCCCACGCAGGCGCCCCGGCCTGGGCCGTGCGGGACCGTGTTGATCGCCAATTCCGCCGGCCACCAGTGCCAGCCGAGGCGCTCGAAGGCGCTGATGATCCGCCCCTCGCCCGGCAGCAGCGGCGCCGCCGGTAGCCTGCGGCCGGTCTGCGGCGGATAGGCGGGATTGCCGCGCGGTCCGGCGACGCCATTCATGCGCTCGTTGAGGTCGTAATAGGGGGCGAGATCGTTATAGCCGATCGGCCAGTCATCACCCACGCCGTCCTGCTGGCGCATGACGAAATCGGAGGGGTGCATCCGCGGCAGCAGCGCCGACCACATGACGGTCGAGCCGCCGACGCCATTGAACATCAGGGGGCGGAACGGGCTTTCGGCATGGGTGACAGGATAATCCGCCGCGGTTCGGCGCGTGTTGGGGTTGGGCGACCAGTCGCCGAGGCGCCGGCGTTCCCAATCCGCGCCATCGGCCGGCCCGCCTTCCGGCGCGGTCCAGCCGCCCTGTTCGAGGCAGATCACCCGCATTCCCCGCGCTGCCAGCCGCCAGCTCGCCGCCGCGCCGGCCGCCCCCGCGCCGATCACCAGGACATCGGCGATGTCGTTCACACGCTGCGCCCCAGCGCATGTCCCTCGAACACCGCCTCAAGGGCCGAGCGGGCGGCGAGGCAGTCGCCGATCTGATGGAACGCAACGTTGCGTGGCGCCGACCAGCCCCGTGCCAATGCGTCGTTCGGGCGCGCATGTCCCGGCGCGACCAGGGCGGTGACGCCAGGCAGCGTGGTGAGCATCCCCGTCGAGAGATCCGTCACCGTCAGGGTCGTGCCATCCCAGCCCTCCACCGCATGGGACGGCAAAATCCGCACCTTCGCCTCGCGCAACCGCTGGCGCCAAGCGAAGCTCGAATAGATATTGACCTGCCATCCCGGGCTGCCGGACGGCGCGAGAACCGTTACCTGATGCCCGGCATCGGCGAGATGCTCGATGAAACCGGCGATCGCCCAGGAACCCAGCCGGTCCTCCACCGCCACATGCGCCCCAAGCGCGGCGCCCTGCGCGAGTGCGGCCTCCATGGTGAGTGCCGCACCTTGTGCCAGCGTCGTGGCCTCTGCGGTGGCACCGGTTGCCAGCACGACGGTGTCGGCATCACTCCCTGCAATAGCCTCGGCCGTCGCCTCGGTGTTCAGCAGCACCGTCACCCCGGCGCGCGCCAGTGCCGCAATTTGTGCCGTGCGGAGCAACAGCAGATCCTGCCGTTTGGTCATCCAGGCATTCCACCGCAGGGCCCCGCCGAGTTCGTTTGTCCGCTCCCACAACGTGACCTCGTGGCCGCGCTGGGCTGCGACCGTGGCCGCCTCCATCCCTGCCGGCCCGCCGCCGATCACCAGGATGCGCTTGCGTTGCGACACCGCCAGCCGGTCCTCGGGCCACTCGGCCTCCCGCCCGGCCGCGGGGTTGCTGAGGCAGGTGATCGGCAGGGATTGCGCGAGGAAGCCGGCACAGCCCTGATTGCACGCCACGCACGGCCGCGTTTCAGCCTCGCGCCCTTCCGCCGCCTTGCGGACGATCGCCGGGTCTGCGATGTGCGCCCGGGCCATGCCGACCATCGCGATGTCGCCGCCGGCCAGCATGTCCTCTGCCTCGGCAATGCTGCGATAGCGGCACACGGCAAATACCGGCGGCGGCTTGGCCAACGGCGCCAGGGCTGCCGCGATGCCGCGCGGCAGATGGTGGAACTGATCGCGCGCGAAGGCCATGTCCGCCATCTGGGTGCTGATCGTCGCGCTGCCATGATAGGCCGAATGGGACACGTTCACGAAATCGAGCGGCACCGCCGCGCAGAGCGTCGCGGTGATGCGCTGCATATCGGCAAGACCGAGCCCGCCGGCCAGAAACTCGTCGGCCGATATGCGAATGCCCATTGCAACCGACCCACCGACCGCGGCCCGCACCGCGGCCAGCGTCTCAAGCGCCATGCGCATCCTGTTGGCCTCGCTGCCGCCATAGCGGTCATCGCGCTGGTTGACGGCCGGCGAGAGGAATTGCTGCAGCAGATGCCCATGCCCCAGCGTGATCTCGACACCATCAAGACCCGCCTCGACCAGATTGCGGGCAACCAGCGCATGGGCCTGCACCACCTCGGCGATCTCCGCCTCGCTCATCGGATGAGGCGGCGACGCCGTGCCGGACCAGGCTACCGGTGAGGCGGACCAGGCCGGAGTGCGGGTGAAATTGCCGTCGATATGCCGCCCGAGATGGATCACCTGGCCAAACAGCCGCGCCCCCTCTGCCTGCACGGCGCGTGCGATCTGCGCAAAGACCGGGATTGCGGCCGGCTCATAGCCGTTCACCCCCTGCCGGCGGCCGAGGCTCGAGCGGTGCACGCGGATCGCCTCGAAAATAATCAGCCCGGCCCCGCCGCGCGCGCGCGCCTGATGATAGGCCAGATGGCGCGCGCTCGGCAGATTGTCCTCGCCGTAATTGGTGGTGTGGGCCGGCACGAAAATGCGGTTGCGCACCTCGACCGGGCCAAGCCGGAGCGAGCGGAACACACCGGGGTAGCGCGCTGCAGGATCGGCCATCGTCACCTCGTGATTGATCGTCGCTGAGTGCAGACGCCGCGAAAAAGTCACCTTGACGTGGCGCGTCACTGTTCCATCATGCTGCCAGTGCTGAACAGGTCGAGGAAGCAAACATGAAAATCCGTCGCCGCCAAGTGGTCGCCGGTGCCGCAACCGCGACATATCTGCCGCTGGCCAGCCGCGAGGCGGCGGCGCAGCAGGCCCGCACCATGGTGCTGGCGATGCCCGGCGCGCCCGAGGGGTTCGACGGCGATGCCCTGCGGCCGGGAACGCAGGAGAGCGTGACCCAGATCTATGAAGGCCTGACCCGCTACGCCCGCGTGCAGCGCAATGGCCGCACTTGGCTCGATGGCAACAAGATCGAAGGCGCTCTCGCGGAGAAGTGGGAGAATTCAGCCGACGGCAAGCGTTGGGTCCTCACCATGCGCGCCGGCGTGAAAAGCTTCTACGGCAATGAACTCTCGGCCGCCGACGTCGAGTGGGGCTGGAACAAGTCCCTCGCGCAGAAGCGCACCGGCGGTTTTATCGCCAGCGTCGCCAACGTCACCGCGGTCAAGGCGCTCTCCCAGCGCGAGGTGGAGTTCACCCTCTCCGCCCCCTCCTCGATCTTCCTCGCCTGCCTCACGCTGTATGTTCCCGGCATCTACGACAGCACCGAAATGAAAAAGCATGCCACCGCCGAGGACCCTTGGGCGCTCAAGTGGCTTGAAACCAACAGCGCCGGCTACGGGCCCTACCATGTCGAGAGTGTGCGCGCCGGCGAGCAGGCGGTGTTCATCGCCAACCCCAATTATTTCCGCGGCCAGCCCAACATCCAGCGCGTCATCTACCGCGCAGTGCCGTCCGGCGCCTCGCGCATCACCCTGCTGCGGACCGGCCAGGCCCATTGGATCGACCGTCCGACGGTGCAGCAGGTGGTCGAACTGCAAAAGGACAACCGGGTAAAGGTCCAGGAGTCCGACGGCCGCGCGATGGCATCGGTCCGGATGAATGCCACCATCAAGCCGTTCGATGATGTCCGGGTCCGCAAGGCGTTCAACTTCGCGATCGACCAGGAGAAGCTGCGTCAGGCGATCCTGCTCGGCACCGGTGAGGCTGCGCGCTCGATCGTGCCGCCCATCGTCGCCGCCTATGATCCGTCGCATTTCAGCTATGGGCATGATCCCGCCAAAGCCAAGGCACTGCTGGCCGAGGCCGGTTATGCCAGCGGCCTCACCGTCGAATTGTCGTTCTCCGACATTCTGTGGTGGGAGGAGCAGATGGCGGTGCAGATCGCCGACCAGCTTCGCGCGGTCGGCGTCACCTGCAAGCCGCAGCGGATCACCGCGTCGGACATGCGGGCACGCGCGGCCCCGGGGAAGCAGGACATGCCGATGTTTACCTTCGAGGATGGCCCCATCGTGCTCGACCCGATCTACACGATGGCGCTCCTCGCCCATTCGAAAGGCGTCTCCAACAGGGCACAATACAAGAGCGCCGCCCTCGATGCGGCGATCGACACCGCCCGCACGACGACCGACATGGCCGAGCGCGACCGCCTGGCCCGCCAGGCGCAAAAAATATGGGCCGACGACGCGCCCTGGATCATGACGGTCTATCCGCAGACCTTCGAGGCGATGGCGCCGAGCGTCTCTGGATGGGTGCCGCACCCGGACGAGCACGAGCGCTGGTTCGACCTCAAGATCGGCTGATCCTGTGGCGCGTGCTGGCTGGTTTTTGGTGCGACGACTGGCGTTGCTCGCGCCATTGCTCCTGATCATCGGGTTCCTGACCTTCGCCCTGCTCCGCATGGGTGGGCAGGACCCGACGGCCATGCTGGCCGGCCCGACCGCAACGATCGAGGAGATCAACCGTCTGCGCGCCGATTACGGGCTGGACCAGCCCATGCCGGTGCAGTTCGGCATCTGGGTCGGCCATGTTCTGCAGGGCGATCTCGGCCGCTCCTGGATCACCAACCGTGCGGTTCTTGGCGAGTTGATAGACCGGCTGCCCGCGACCCTCGAACTGCTGCTGTGCGGCGTGGCGCTTGGTGCGCTGCTCGGCATCCCCGCCGGCATGGTGGCGGCGTTCCGGCGCGGCCGCTTCGCTGATTTCGCCTCCCGGGCGCTGGCGTTGTTCGGCTTCTCGATCCCGACCTATTTTCTCGCCTTATCGATGCTGCTGATCTTCTTCTATGTCCTCGAATGGTCGCCCCCCGGGATGGGCCGGCTCAGCCTGATGCTGACCCCGCCCCCGCGCCTGACCGGCAGCTACACGCTCGACGCTCTGCTGGCCGGTGACGGCGCGGCGGCGCGCTCGGCCTTCTCGCAACTCATCCTGCCCGTGGTCTGCGTCGCGATCGCCACCGCGGCACCGGTGGTGAGCCAGGTGCGCGCCATCGTGCTGGGTGTACTCGGCACCGACCACATCTCCTACGCTCGCGCCCAGGGTCTACCCCACGCGATGATCTCGCGCATCGCGCTGCGCGGCGCCGCGACCCCGGTGGTCACCTTCGTTGGCGCCGAGCTTGCGGGGCTGGTGGGGACCACGTCGCTGATCGAATACGTATTCGCCTGGGGCGGGGTTGGGCAGTTCGGCCTCGAGGCCATCATCAAAGGCGATTTTGCGGTCGTGCAGGGCTATGTCCTCATGCTCGCGCTGTTCTCGGTTGCGATGTTCCTCATCGTCGATCTGATGGTGCTGGCGCTTGAGCCGCGGGCCGCTCTGCGATGATCGCGACCATGCTCGGCTTTGCGCCGCTGGCGCGCGCGCGCGGCCTGTCCCGCCGCAGTCCGATGGCGGCGATCGGCGTGCTGATCCTCGCATTATTTGTGATCGCCGCCCTGTTCGAGCCGCTGTTGACGCAGTACGACCCGGTGGCTGCGGACACCACGGCATTGATGAAGCCCCCTGGCGGCGCCCATCTGTTTGGCACCGATGCCAATGGCATGGATGTCTATGCCCGCGTGCTGCGAGGCACCCGCTATGCCTTTGGTATCGCGATCCCCGCCGTGCTGGTGGCGATGCTGATCGGCGTGCCGGTCGGCCTGCTGACCGGCTATCTCGGCGGCTGGACCGATGAGGTGCTGATGCGCGGCTTCGATGCGATGCGGGTGTTTCCCTCGATCATCCTGGCGCTTGCGGTGGTGTCGGCGGCCGGGCCGTCGCTGGTCAATGTGGTGATCGTGCTGGGCGTGCTCGACGCCCCGGTGTTTGCCCGCCTGGTGCGCTCCGAGGTGCTGGCGCTGCGCTCCGGCGGGTTCGTGGAGAGCGCGGTGGCCGCCGGCAACACGCTGCCACGGCTGCTGTTCGTCCATCTGATGCCCAACGCACTCGCCGGCGCGATGGCCCAATCGGCGGTGCGGGCGGCATGGGCGGTGCGCATCTCCACGACTCTGGCCTTCCTCGGCCTCGGCATCCAGCCGCCCACGCCGGAATGGGGCGCGATGATCCGCCAGGGTGCCGAATACATGGTGACCGGCCAATGGTGGGTCGGCGTGTTCCCCGGCATTGCGCTCATCCTGCTCAGCCTCGGGCTCAACCTCGCCGGCGACGGATTGTCCGAATTGCTCGACCCGCGCCAGCGCAAGGCCGGCTGATGCTGCTCACGGTCGAGGACCTGCACACCCGCTTCATCACCCGCGATCTCGATGACCGGGTCCGGGTGGCCGAGGCACTCAACGGCGTGTCGTTCGGCGTTGGCGAGGGGCGGATCCTCGGCCTCGTCGGCGAAAGCGGTGCGGGCAAGTCGTTGACCGTCACGTCGCTGCTCGGGCTGCTGCGGCCGCCGGCACGGGTGACGGCGGGCCGCGCGCTGTTCGAGGGGCGCGACCTGCTGGCGCTCTCCGAGGCGGCGCTGTCTGAGATCAGGGGGAGCCGGATCGGGCTGATCGTGCAATCCCCGCGCAGCGCGCTTGATCCGCTCGCCCGCATCGGCGCGCAACTCGTGCGGGTCCAGCGGGTTCATCGCCGGATCAGCGAAGCGGATGCGCGCAGCAGGGCCGAGGCGATGCTGGTCTCGGTCGGCATCCCCGATCCGCGCCGCCGGCTTGAGGCCTGGCCGCACGAATTGTCCGGCGGCATGGCGCAGCGGGTCGTGATCGCGCTTGCCCTCATCAACGAACCGCATCTGCTGATCGCCGACGAACCCACGACGGGCCTCGATGTCACAGTCCAGGCACAGATCCTCGACCTGTTGCACGAACAGGTGCGGCGGCGGCGGATCGGCGCCATCGTCATCACCCATGACCTTGGCGTCGTCGCCCAGTATTGCGATGACGTGGCGGTGATGTTTGCCGGGCAGGTCATGGAGCAGGGCGCGGTGGCTGAAGTGTTTGCCCGCCCGGCACACCCCTACACGCGGGCGTTGCTCGCCTCGGTGCCGGAGCGGTTGGTGCTCGGCACCGGTAAGATGCTGGGTGGCCCGCCGCCCGACCTCTACGCCTTGCCGCGGGGCTGTCTGTATGGTCAGCGCTGCGCCCATGCTGCCGCACAATGCGCAGCACCGCCGCCGATGAGCGCCACGCAATCCGGCGCGGCACGCTGCCATTTTGCAGGTTTGGCATGACCGCGATCGCTGAACTGCGTGGGCTCGGCATGCGCTTCGGCCCGATGGCCCAGGGCGTGCATGCCTTGCAGGACATCGATCTGACGGTTCGCCCGGGCGAGATCCTCGGTCTGGTCGGGGAATCAGGCTCCGGCAAATCCACCCTCGGGCGCTGCCTGCTGCGTCTGCTCGCACCCACCGCCGGCACCGTGCGCTTCGAGGGTGACGATATCACGGCCTGGCCGGAGCGGCGGCTGCGCAGGCTGCGCTCGGCGATGTCGATGGTGTTCCAGGACCCCTGGTCGGCGCTGAATCCGCGCATGCGCATCCGCGCGCTGATCGAGGAGCCGCTGCTGCTGCATTGCGCCTTGTCGGCCGCCGAACGACGGGCGCGCGGCGAGGCCCTCGCCACCGCGGTGCGGATATCGCCTGATCAACTCGACCGCATGCCCGGCGAATTGTCGGGGGGGCAACTCCAGCGCGTCTGCATCGCGCGCGCCATCGCCACCAACCCACGCCTGATCGTGCTCGACGAGCCGACCTCTTCGCTTGACCTCTCGGTGCGTGCCGGCATCCTCGACCTGCTCGCCGAACTGCGCGCCAGCACCGGCAGTGCCATGGTGTTCATCACCCATGATCTCGCGACCCTGCGGCTGATCGCCGACCGGGTGGCGGTGCTGTATCTCGGGCGCATCATCGAGGAGGGCCCGGCCGGCCGGGTGCTGGCCGATCCGCTGCACCCCTATACCCAGGCGCTGCTGTCGGCACATCTCTCGGCTGACCCCGCCGAACGCAGCCGGCGGATCCGTCTGCAAGGCGAGATCCCAAGCCCGATCAACCGCCCGCCCGGCTGCAGCTTCGCCACCCGCTGTCCGCTCGCCGAGCCACGCTGCAACGCGGTGCAGCCCCCGTTGCTGGAGCAGGAGCCCGGTCATATCGCCGCCTGCCTGCGCGTCCCCGAAGGCAGCAACCGCCTCGTCCCTCCCCCATGACAGGAGCCTCGCCATGACCCCCGAAGCACAGGCCGAACTCGACAAGATCCGCGCCGTGCGCGGCTATACCTTGCCGCTGCATGAGGTGATGGCCGAAGCCAACCCCGAATTCATCAAGCGCTACGGCGAACTTGCCTCCTTCGTTATTTTTGGCCCCGGCGAGGGCCGCGCACTCGACCTCAAGACCCGCTTTCTCGTCATGGTCGGCATCACCACCGCCGTGAAGGGCGATCGCGAGGGAATCGAGTGGGCCTCGATGCGGGCGGTGCAGAACGGCGCCACCTGGCAGGAGGTCTACGAAGCGGCCTTCCTTGCCGGATTGCCGGCCGGCTTCCCAGCCTTCGAGGCGGCGGCGCGCGTGTTCCAGGACCTCAAGGAGGGCGTTGGCCTGGTGCCGCAAAAAGGCATCAAGTCCAAACCGGCGGCAAGCGGGCATGGCGCAAAGAAGGCCACCCCCAGGAAAACCCCGAAAAAGGCCTGATCTCGGGACATGCTGGTCGATCCGCCAATCGATCCGCCAGTCGATGTCGTCATCGTCGGTGGCGGCGCCTCCGGGCTCGCTGCCGCCTGGCGCTTGGCCATGCGCGGCCGCTCGGTTCGCCTGCTGGAACAAGGCGAGACGATCGATCAGCGCGCCGCCCCTTCGCTCGGCCCGCAGTGGGAGCGCGCCCTGCAAAGCCGCTTCCACGGCAACCCAAATATCCGCCGCCTGCCGGCCGACTATCCCGTCAACGCTGCGGACACCCCGATCCAACCCGCCAGCTACACGGCCCTTGGCGGTGGCACGCAGCGCTGGGGCGCGCATTTCCCGCGTCTGCGCCCCGGTGACTTCCGGGTTCGCAGCCTCGATGGCGTCGGCGAGGATTGGCCCATCGGCTACGCCGACCTCGATGCCTGGTTCGACCTGAATGACCGCATGATGGGCGTTTGCGGCGTGGCCGGTGATCCCGCCAATCCGCCCCGTCCTGAGCGCCCGATGCCGCCACTGCCGCTTGGCCCCGGGCCCAAGCGGCTTGCGGCGGCGTTCGACCGTTTGGGCTGGCACTGGTGGCCGGCCGACAGCGCGGTGGCGACGACGCCGTATGGCGAGCGCGGCGCCTGCAACAATTGCGGCCCCTGCGGTGTCGGTTGCCCGCGTCTCGCCCGCGCCAGCGCCGATCTCGCCTATGCCGGCGCGGCGCGTGCGGCGGGCGCGATCATCAGCACCGGCGCGCGCACCTTGCGTATCCGCGCCGAGGGCGCGCGCGCCACCGGGGTTGATTATGTGCAGGGCGGCATCCAGCGCAACCAGCCGGCCCGTGCGGTGATCCTCGCCGCCAACGGCATGGGCACCGCCCGCCTGCTGCTCGCATCCGCCAGCCCCGATCACCCCGCCGGGCTCGCGAACAGGTCCGGGCAGGTCGGTCGCAACCTCATGCATCATCCGACCGCGATGGTCACCGGCCTGTTCGCCGAGCGGCTCGACGGGCACAAGGGCCCCTTCGCCTGCGTCCTGTTCAGCCAGCAGCACATCGAGAGCGACGCCGCCCGCGGCTTTATCCGCGGCTACCAGTTCCAGGCGATCCGCGGCGGCGGGCCGGTGCAGACCGCACTCGGCGGCTACATGGCCCGCGTGCCCTGGGGCCGCGGCCATCACGCCGATTTTGAGCGCATCTTCCTGCACAGCGTGAGCCTCACCGTCACGGCCGAGGATCTGCCCGAACCCGACAACCGCGTCATCCTCGACCCGGTTTTGACGGACAGCGACGGCATCGCGGCACCCGCCTTGCACTATCGCCTCGCCGACAACGCGCGGCGCATGCTCGACCATGGCATCGCAGCCGGGGCGCAGGTGATGCGCGCAGCCGGGGCCGTGGATGTGGTGGTCAACCCCTTCGTTGCCGCCGCCGGCTTCCATTTCCTCGGCACCGCCCGCATGGGCACCGACCCCGGCACATCGGTGGTGGATGCGCTCGGGCGTGCGCATGATGTGCCCAATCTCGTTCTCGTCGACGGCGCCGTTTTCGTCACCGCCGGCGCGGTCAATCCCACCAGCACCATTCAGGCCATCGCGCTGCGCAACGCCGATGCGCTCGCTGACCGATTGGAGGCCGCATGACCGATCGCCTGGCCGCCCTGCTCGCGACCCTTATTCCGGGCGATGCCGACTGGCCATCCGGCGCCATCGTCGCGCCCGTGGTTGCGGCCGATCTCGCCGGCGTCGAGGCGGCGGTGCTCGCGGTGCTGCCCGCGGATTTCGCGGCCGGCGACGAGGCGGCGGTGCACGAATGCGAGGTGGCCCTGCCCGCCCCTTTCGAGCGCGTGGTGACGGCGCTCTACATCGCCTATTATACCGATCCACAAGTCCGCCGCGTGCTCGAGGCGCGCACCGGCTACGAAGCCCGCCCGCCGCAGCCGCTGGGCTACGAACTGCCCCCATTTGACGATGCCCTGCTCGATCGGCAGCGGTTGCGCGCTCCCTTCTGGCGCGATCCCGACAAGGAGTCTGCATGACCCGAGGTTTCTCCGCCCCGCGCGACCCGACCGGCCGCGCCGCCCTTTACGGCCCGCCGCCCTGGAATTTCCACGGCCGCAGCATCACCGTCTTCGCCCGCTGCGATCCCGCCGGCATTCGCGCCCTCACGCCCGCACCGCTGGAGCCTCTGGAGGACCCCGTGGTGCGCTTCTCGGTGCACGACCTGACCTGCGACCTCGGCAACGGCTGGGATTGGGCGCTTGCCAATCCTGGCCCGGCACGGTTCCGTGAGGCGGTGGTCGGTCTGCCGGTGCGCCACGGCGACACGCCTGGCTTCTGGGATCCGTTCCTGTGGACGGATTCGGACGCCGAACTGGCTGTTGGCCGAGAATTCTACGGCTGGCCGCAGCGCTTCGGCGCCATCGCCATGGGCGGGCCGCATTCGATCCATGGCTGGCGCGCCGGCGACCGCGCCGCCGGCCACGTCTCCCGCCACGGCGAGGCCGCCTTCCGTCTGGCGGTCGACATCGCCGGGCCCGGCCCGGCAGACGTGCCTGCCCCGGAATTCGTCGGGTTCTACCTGGAACGCATCATCCCCGACCCGGTGGATGCGAGCCGCCTGCGCGAATTGTTCTTCGCCCGCATGCCGAAGGTCGAACTGGCCGATATCTGGTCGGGCAGCGCGACGCTCGATCTGCTCGCACCGGAACTCGCAGTGCTCGGCCGACCGGACCCGATCGGCGGACAGGTCCATGCCATCGCCTGGACCAAAAACCGCGCGGAACGTCTGCTGCGCGAAGTCCTGCCGCCGCTCTAACTCGCTGTTCGATCGCGTGATTCACACCGCCATGTGATCCCACCTCTGGCGATCGCGCGCTACAGGTGCTCCGCGCGCAGGGGTCCGGTCGGGTCGCCCTGAGCGGCAAGAATGCGGAACAGCCGGCGCAGCGACTGATCGAGCGCGCCGAGCGCCTGCGCCGCCAAGGCGGGCTCGCCGTCGAGTGCGGTGGCATCGATGATCCCCTGGCGCACCAGCACTGCCTCGAGCGCCATCCGCCGGGTCCGCTCGACATGAAGCTGCGAGGCAAGTTCGAGCACCAGGGCCGCGAGCTGATCGGGCGAGACCCCCCCGAGATAGGCGTGATCCGCGCGCGTCATGCCGGCTTCTCCGCTTCCAAAACCGCCCAGGGGAAATGCCATTCCCGGCGCACAGGCCAAATCTGAGCCTCGAGCCGACCAGCGCCACGCTCGTCGAAGGCGACCCAGCGGGCGTTGACCAACCCCGCCGCCGCGCACATCGCCGGCACATCGGCAGCGAGCGTGGCGGGCATAAACGGCTCGTTGTTGCGCTCGCCATGTTCGGCCATCGACAGATCGCGGAACGCATCGCCAGTCAAAGCGAAGTCGAGAAAGCGCAGCACCCCGCCCGGCGCCAGGATGCGCGCGCTCTCGGCCAGCGTCGCCGCCAGCGCCTCCAGCGGCAGTTCATGGACCAGCATGGTCGACGTCACCAGATCAACCGAGCCATCCGCCTCGCCGGTCGCCTGGCAATCGGCCTGACGAAACGCGATCGCCAGGCCCGCCGCGTTGGCCCGGTCGGCGGCGAGACGCAGGCAGGGGGCGGCAAAGTCGAGCCCCACCACCTCCGCATTCGGGAAGCGCCGCTTGAACGGCCAGCTTGATTTGCCGAAGCCGCAGCCGAGATCGACGATCCGGCGATAGGCCGCGTCGGGCACGGCGGTGTCGGTGAAGGCGCGGTGGAATGTGTAGTCGTCATTGCCGCCGAGCATCACCAGCTTGGCGCCGAGTTCGTAAACATCCGCCGAGGCATCGTTGCGCCAGACGCCGCCGGGCTGCACATGAATGTCCCAGCCGGTATACCAGTCCGGCAACACAAGATCCGGATCAAGCGTCAGCGAGGCCGGTCCGCTGCTCTGCCCATGACCGGATGGCGGCCTGGCGCCCACGACATCCATCACATCCCGCCACAGCATTTTCTGCGAGGCCCGTTCGATGAAAGCGAACCACGCAAACGCGGGCAGCGCATGAACATCAGCCGCCACGTCGCCGGTGCTGGGCGCCGCGTCATACTGCGCACGCAACGCCGGATACAGCGTATCGGCCCAGCGCCGCCGCACGGTCAGCACGAAGTCGAGCCGGGCACGTTCGTCGAGTGACAGGTTCATGGTCGGCGGCCTCCGATTGTCCCGGCCGCAGCGTCCCGCTGGGGGAACGCGGCGTCAAGTCGCGGCTTGCCGTGCCGCCGACTTGTGGACATGCTGCGGGGAAAGACAGGGAAATTCGCAATGGCACCCGACACGGCACCCGATACGGCGGCTCAGGCGCTGCCCGAGGTCGACATGTTCACCATGGTGGTGCTGCGCCGCCGCTTTGAGGCGGTGATCCGCGAAATGGTCAACGCGCTGTTCCGGTCGGGCCGGTCGGGCGTGCTGAACACGGCGATGGATTTCTCCTGCAGCCTCACCGACAGCCGGCTGCAGGCGATCAGCACCGCGCTTGGGCTGCCGATGCATGTCGGCGCCATCGAGTTCATTCCGCGCGCCGTGATGGAGAAATACCCCGACGACCTCAAGCCCGGCGATTGCTTCGTCAACAACTCCGGCTATCACGGCAATACGCATTGCGGCGATTTCACCCTGTGTGCCCCGGTGTTTCATGAGGGTGAGCTGGTGTTCTTCTCCATCGCCCGGGCCCATCTCGGCGACATGGGTTTCCCGACGCCGACCACCTACGCGCCGCTCGCCCGCGACGTGTATGAGGAAGGCTTGATGCTGCCCTGCGTGCGCATCCAGCGCGACTGGAAAGACGTCACCGAGGTGCTCGACATCTGCAAGGCGAACATCCGCGCGCCCGAGCAGTTCTTCGGCGACTATCTGGCCACCCTCGCCGCCGTGCGCACCGGCGAGCGACGGGTTCAGGAGATCTGCGACAAGTACGGCGCCCGCACCGTCACGTTGTTTCTCGAACAATACCAGCACTATGCCGAACGCATGGCGACCGACGCCATCCGCCGGCTGCCCAAGGGTCGCGTCGTCAAGGAGGCGCGCTACGATTCTGAGACGCCCTTGTTCCCCGACGGCATCCCGGTGCGCGCGACGATGGATGTTGACCCTGTCGCAGGCCGGATCACGATCGATTTGCGCGACAACATCGACAATCTGCCGATGGGCATCAACATGACCGAGGCGACCGTCACCGCCTGCTGCCGCATGGCGGTGCTGAACGTGCTTGGCCCCGATGTGCCGCGCTCGACCGGGGCCTATCGCCGCATCGACATCCTGATGCGCGATGGCAGCGCCATCGGCCGCCCGATCCACCCGGCGGCCACCTCGGCGGCGACCACCAACCTTGCCCAGGTGCTGACGCCGCACATCCAGTCGATGTTCGCCGAACTCAGCGCCGGGATGGGCACCGCCTACAGCACGATCGGCGTGCAGGGCTCGTGCCCCTGCGTCAGCGGCACCGATTCGCGCCACGCCCAGCGCCCTTACGCCAACCAGATCCTGATGGGCTACTGGGGCGGACCTGGCGTGCACGGCCATGACGGCTGGCTCACCTATGGCGGGGGCGGCGCCCAGGGCGTGCTGTGGCAATCCAGTGTCGAAATCGTCGAACAGCAGCAGCCGATGATCGTCGAACGCCTCGAAATCGGCGTCGACAGCGGTGGCGCCGGCCAGTGGGAGGGCGCCCCCGGCGCACATTGTGTGTTCCGCGTGCGCGACGACGCGGTGCGTTTTACCGCCAACACCGCCGGGCGCGATTTCCCGCCGCCCGGTGCGGCCGGCGGGATGCAGGGCGGGGCCAGCATG
The DNA here is from genome assembly GCA_947447625.1 of Rhodospirillales bacterium. GTDB lineage: Bacteria > Pseudomonadota > Alphaproteobacteria > Acetobacterales > Acetobacteraceae > CAIYPH01. The sequence continues at coordinate 33,737 of CANFKS010000011.1, forward strand.
GTCTGGAAAATCGATCGCGACGGGCAGCGCACGCTGCTGCCAATCACGCTCGACGTCACCCTGGCGCCCGGCGAACGCCTGGAGTCACAGGCTTGCGGCGGCGGCGGCTACGGCCCGCCGCTGCACCGCGAGCCCGAGGCCGTCGCGCACCGGGTGCGCGAGGGCTGGGGCAGCCCGGCCCAGGCCGAGCGCATCTACGGCGTGCTGCTCACCGCCGATCATCGCGTCGATCACGCCGCCACCGCAGCCCGCCGCAGCCACGCCCCGGCCGATAGGATCCAGAGATGAGCATCGAAATCGCAGTCGACGTCGGCGGCACCTTCACCGATTTCGTGGTCCGGGCCGGCGGTATCGCTGCCTACAAATCCTCCACCACGCCGCTCGATATCGCCGATGGCATCTTCAACGGGCTTGCTCTCATCGCCCGCCGCCGTGGCACCACGACGGCCGAACTTCTCGCGGCCACAAGCAGCTTCGCCTGCGGCACCACGGTTGCGACCAACGCGATCCTGGAACACAAGGCGGCGCGAACCGGCCTCCTCATCACCGAGGGGTTCCGCGACACGTTGCTGATCCGCGAGGGCGGCAAGGCGGACACCTACAACATCTACATGGACTATCCGGAGCCCTACATCCCGCGCAGCCTGACCATCGGGGTTCGCGAGCGCATCAATGCCGAGGGCGGCATCGAGACGCCGCTCGACGAAGCCGGCGCGCGGCGGGCCATTGCCGAATTGAAGTCGCTTGGCGTCGAAGCTGTCGCGGTTTCCCTGTTGTGGTCGATCGCCAATCCCGCCCATGAGCTGCGCCTCGCCGAACTCCTGACCGAGGAATGGCCGGAGATCCCGTTCAGCCTCGGGCACCAGGTAAACCCCGCTTTGCGCGAATATCGCCGCACCTCGGCGGTTGCCATCGATGCCTCCCTCAAGCCCGTGGTGCAGCGCCGCCTCGCCGAGATCGAAACCCGCCTGCGCGCCAACGGGTTTCAAGGCGTGCTCACCTTCGTCACCTCCAATGGCGGGCGCACCTCGGCAGAGGAGGTACTGGCAAAGCCGGTCTATCTTTGCCTCTCCGGGCCTTCGGCCGCGCCCCATGCTGGCTCGGTGATTGCCCGCACCGAGGGCATCGCGCACGGCAATGTCATCACCATCGACATGGGTGGCACCAGCTTCGACGTCTCGATCACCACCGGATGGGACACTCCGACACATCGAGAAGGGGTCATCGGCGGGCATATGTTCGGTGTCCCCGCCGTCGATGTGCGCACGATCGGCGCCGGCGGGGGGTCGATTGCCCGCGTCGATGCCGGCGGCTTCGCCCATGTGGGCCCCGCCAGCGCCGGTGCCTATCCGGGCCCCGCCTGCTATGGCCGCGGCGGAACTCTGCCAACCGTGACCGACGCCAATCTCGCCCTCGGCCTGATCGAACCCGCCGGTTTCGCCGATGGTCAGATCACCCTCTCCCGCGCCGCCGCCGAGACCGCCATCACCACCCATGTCGCCACACCGCTTGGCATCGCACTGTCCGAAGCGGCAAGCCTGATGACACTCAGCGTCGAGCAGAACATGGTCGCCGCCATCGAGGACATTACCATCCGCCGCGGCGTCGATCCGCGCGAATATGTGCTGGTCTCCGGCGGTTCGGCGGCCGGCCTGCATGCCGCCGGGATCGCGCGCGAACTTGGCATCGGCCAGGTGATCGTCTCCCCGCTCGCCGGCGTGCTGAGCGCCTATGGCATCGCCACCGGGGACATCCGCTTCAACTTCGCCCGCAGCTTGTTCACCAGCAGCGTCGCCTTCGACTTCGCCCGTGTCACTGCCGTATTGGCGGAGCTTGCCGCCGAGGGCAGCGCCTATCTCGATCGCATGCGCATCCCCGCCGAGCGGCGGCTGCTCGCCTTCTCCGTCGAGGCGCGCTACGCCGGCCAGGTCTGGCAGCTGAGCCTCCCTCTGCCCCGGCCGAGCGTGGCCAATGCCGAAGACCTCGCCGGTGTCGTCGCAGCCTTCCACGCCTTGCATGAACGGGTTTATGCCATCCGCGCGGATGATCCGGTGGAATTCATCGAATGGGACCTCATCGCCACAGGCAAGCTGCCGATCAACGACGCCGCCGCCGACACCCAAGCTGGCCCCGATGCCTCCGCAGCCCTCATCGGTCAACGCCGCGTCTACCTCAAGCAGGCCGGCGGCGCCGTGGACATCCCGGTTTATGACGGCGAGGCGTTGCGTGCCGGCAATGTCGTTGCCGGCCCGGCACTCGTGCAGGAACGCCTGACCGTCACGCTGGTTCCGCCCGACGCCACCGCGCAGCGCAGCGTGAATGGCGGACTCATCGTGACTCTAGAGCGGGATGCCTTCTGATTGCGAAGGCATCCCGCTCTAACTCTTTGTTTGATCGCCTGATTCAGATTTTTGGTGATTCCACCAAAAATCATCAGGCTCTAAACAGATAATTCGTCGCGGAGGACGTTTTTGCGCACCTTGCCGGAGGCGGTGACCGGCAAGGCGGCGCGCAGTTCGAGTTGCTCGGGAAATTTTTGCCGCGCCACCCCGGCAGCCGCAAAATGTGCCGTCATCCGCGCCATAGTGACAGTGCAGCCCTCGCGCGGCACGATCACCGCGCAAACCCGCTCCCCCCGCTCGGGATCGCGCACGCCCACCACCGCAACCGCGGCGACCTCTGCCATATCCGCCAACACATCTTCCACTTCGCGCGCGCTGATGTTCTCGCCCTTGCGGATGATGATGTCCTTCTTGCGCCCGGTGATCGTAATATATCCCTCGCCATCCACCCGCCCGAGATCGCCGGAGCGGTACCAGCCCTCGGCGTCGAACGCAGCCCGGTCCAGACCGGCGTCGCGATAGCCCAGGCAGCGATCGGGCCCACGGGTGATGATTTCTCCCTCTGCGCCCGGCGGCATGTCGCGCGTCGTCTCGTCGGGATCGGTGATGCGGATCTCGATATGCGGATGCACCTTCCCGTCCGTTTCGGCATTCTTCAGCGGGTCGCCGTCGGATGTCCCGCTGATCGTGGGGTGTTCGGTGCTGCCGTATGAACGGTAGGCATTGATCCCGCGCGCCTGCGCGGCACGAATGACCGCCGGCGGCACATCGGCGCCGCCGCATCGGAAAATGCGCAAACAAGAGATGTCGTGCCCCGCTGCCGCCGGATCATCGAGCAGATCGCGCAGAAACGGGGTCGCGCCGGCCGTCCAGGTGCAGCCCTCCCGCTCGATCATCGCCGCCGCCTCGCCTGCGTTCCAGCGGTCCATCAGGCAGACCTTGCTGCCCACCACGAACGGCAGCAGCAAGGCATAGAGCAGGCCAGTGATATGGGTGACCGGCGAGGGGGCGAAAAACACATCATCCGCGGTGATCGCATTCATCCGGATGGTCGCGAGCAGATCGAACAACAACGTGTTCTGGCTGTGGCGGACACCTTTCGGGTTGGATTCCGTCCCCGAAGTATAAAGTAGATAGGAGAGCGCATCCGGCGCAATCGGCGCTGCCGTGATCTGGCGCCCGCGCCCGCTTTCGCGCAGTGCGGCGAAGTCAAGAAACCCGGCCGCCGCGCCGCCAACCACCGCGACATGGGGAGGCCTATGCGGCAGTGCCGCCACCATCGACGGAAAATCGAACCCGCGATGGCGCCGCGGGATCACCAACAGACGCGCGCCGGTATCGGCAAGAATAAACGCCAGTTCGCGCTCGCGATAGATCGGTATCACGGGATTCACCACCGCCCCGATCCGCAGCGCAGCCAGATGCACCACGAGCGCCTCGGCACAATTGGGCAACTGCATCGAAACCACGTCTCCGGGGCCCACCCCGATCGCCTCCATACCCGCCGCAAAGGCCCCGACGTCCTCGAGCAATGCCGTGAAGCTAAGCCGGCGCGCACCATCCACCACCGCCACCGCATCGCCCCGTTGGGGCAAATAGGACGCGATGCAGTCAAGCACCGTCCGGCCCGGCCAGGCCGCGCTCCATTCCTGTGACATGGTCGTCATCAGCGGGTAAAATCGGGCTTGCGCTTCTCGAGAAATGCCGACGCCGCCTCCTTGGCCTGGGGATGCGAGGAGATGATGGCCGTGCAGAGTTGCTCGGCATGGTAGCCCGCACCGAGATCCATCTCCTCGGTCAGATCCATCGCCTCCTTCATCATCCGCACCGCCGCCGGGCTTTTGGCCGCGATGTCGTCGGCGATCGCGAACGCGGCGGCCAGCAACTGATCCTCCGGCACCACCGAATGCACCGACCCGATCCGCGCCAGCGTGTGCCCATCCACCTTGGCGCCGGTGAACGCCATCCAGCGCATCATCTGCAACGGCACCAGGCGCGTCAGATGCTTGGTGCCGCCCATCACCCCGACATTGATCTCCGGCAGCGCAAAGCGCGCCCGTTCCGAGCACACCACGACATCGCATACCGAGACGATCGCCAGCCCCGATCCGTAGGCCGGCCCGTTCACCGCCGCGATCACCGGCACCGGCGTATGACGGACCGCCTCGAAACAGCGCCGCGCCGTCCGCGAGCGATCAACCGCGCTCGCCGGCGCCAGCCTCTTCAGTTCGTTCACGTCTGACCCTCCGATGAACGCCCGCTCGCACGCACTGCTCAGCACGACGCAGCGCACGTCCGGGTCATCGGCAATGGTAGAAAAAATCCCGAGAATCTCGCGATAAGCCGCCAGCGTGATCGCGTTGACCGGCGGACGATCGATCACCACATGCATCACGCCGGGGTGTCCTTCGGCCCAGCCGACCCGCAAAACCTTTTCCGTTTCGGTCACAATCGCCTCCCCCTCATCCTGCGCGCGATCATGACGTCTTCCCCCTCTGCGTCAACCATATGCGGCACAGCCGGATAAGGGGCCCCTCAGCCCCGCCGGATATTCCAAGGATACGAACCGATTCCCGGCAGCGCGCCGGTGACGTCGCGGCCATAGGTGGCAAAGGTGGTGTATTGCCCGAGCGGGATGAACGGCGGGTCCTCGAACAAGATCTGCTGGATGCGTTCGAATACGGCCTGCTGGGGGGCTTCGGCAGGCGTATCCAGCCATTGCTGGGTCAGCGCCTCAATCTCCGGCTTGGCGTACCACCCGGTCCAGCCCTTCTCCCCCATGCCACGAATATATTGGTTCAGCGCCGGATTGGCCGTCGACACCGTGGACCCCGCAGTATGGAACAGGCTCCATCCCCCCTTCTCCACCGGGCCGCGATTGGTGATCCGCTGGATCATGGTGCCCCAATCCATGGCCTGATAATCCAAATTCATGCCCAACCGGCGCAGCAGATCACCGCTGACCTGGCCGAAGGCGTTGTGGTGATGGATATCGGTGGGCACGAGCAGGGCGATGCGCTCGCCGTTGTAGCCGGCATCGGCAATCGCCCGGCGTGCGGCGCCGAGGTCCTCCGGCATCGGCATCGCCGCAATGCCGGCGGTTTCGCTGACATCAGGCGCGCCACAGGGCAAATACGCGCGACAACTGCGCCATGCCTCGTCCCCCTCGCCCGCCCCGGCGCGCATGAAGTCGGGCTGGCTCGCCGCGGCCAGCAGAGCCCGGCGCAGTTTCACGTTGTTGAACGGCGGATGCAGATGATTGAACCGAAGAATACCGGCCCAACCATAAGGGTCCTTCGATTCGAGGCGCAGGTTGCGGGCGCGCTGCACCAGCGGGCGCAGATCGGCAGGTGTGGATTCCCACCAATCCATCTCGCCGGACTGCATGGCAGCGATCGCCGTGCCGGGATCCGGCATCGTGATCCACTCGACACGCTCGAAATAGGCGATCTTCGCCCCCGCAGTGCGATCCGCCGGGTCGCGGCGCGGAACATAGCGGTCAAATTTCGTGTAGACCGCCTTGCTGCCGGGGTTGAATTCCCCCGCAACAAACCGATACGGACCCGATCCAACCATCTCGGTGATGGCGGTGAAGGCGTCGGTCTGGCCGAACCGCTCCGGCATGATCATGCACGGCAGGGCGGAGGTCCGCGCCAAGGCTTCGGTCAGGCGGGGAAAGCGGTGGCGGAAGCGAAAGCGGATCGTCCGGTCGTCCGGTGCATCGAGACTGTCGAGAACTGCGAGCATTGCCGCGCCGAAGGCATCCCGCTTCGCCCAGCGGCGAATACTGGCCACGCAGTCCCGCGCGCGCACCGGGCTGCCGTCATGGAACCACAATCCTTCGCGCAGCCGGATATGCCAAAGGCGCCAATCATCGTCCACGGTATGGCCCTCGGCCATCTGCGGTGCAGGCTTCCAGTCCGACCCGGTGCCATAAAGCGTGTCGAAAACATGGTAGGCGTGGTTGCCGGTCACGAGCGAGGCGGTCCAGATCGGGTCGAGAACGGTCAATCCGGTGTTGGGGATAAACCGCAGAACCCGGGGATCACGCCGCTGCGCCCTGGACGTCGCAGGCGCCGCCAACCCGAGGGCTGCCGCACCGGCGAGCGCAGCACGCCGGGTGGGGCCCGACGTTGGTCGTTCCGATTGACCTGACATGACGCTGATCCTTCCTGCGAATCTTTTTGCTTGGGGCCAAGGCTAACGCACTCCTTCCCCATCCTGAAAACCGAAAACGACAGCCCCCCCGCCCGGACGCGCGAAAGGCCGCGCAGAACCGCTCTATATCATTGTTTTATCGTGTGATTCACGCAGCCAGCCGAGTCCACACCGTGCGATCCCGCGCGCGCCCCGGCAACCGGCCCCGGGGTTGCCACGGCCGCGAAGACAATCCTAGGGTGATCGCCACAGACATGAGGGACGCCGCGATGCACCAAACCCTTCCGCAGGCCGCTGCAGCCGGCCATCTCGACGCGCTCCATTGGCGCGGCATCGGCCCCTCCCGCGGTGGACGCGTCGTCGCCGTCGCCGGTGATCCGAAAAACCCAGCGACCTTCTATTTCGGCGCCTGCGCAGGCGGTATCTGGAAGACCGAGGATGGCGGCGTCTATTGGCGCAACGTCTCGGACGGCTTCCTCAAAACCGCCGCCGTCGGCGCCATCGCGGTCGCCCGCTCAGACGCCAACGTGATCTATGCCGGAATGGGCGAAACCGCCATCCGGCTCGACGTCTCCTATGGTGACGGTGTCTACAAATCCGCCGACGCCGGGCGCACCTGGCACCACATGGGCCTCGCCGAAACCAAGCATATCGGCCGCATCTGCATCCACCCAACCAACCCCGACATCGCCTATGTCGCAGCCCTCGGCGACATCTTCGGCGACAACGACCATCGCGGCGTCTATCGCACCACCGATGGCGGCAAAACCTGGCAGCGCATCCTGCATCGCGATTCCGCGACCGGTGCCATCGACATGTCGATCGACCCCGACAATCCCCGCATCCTGTTCGCGAGCCTGTGGCAGACCCGCCGCAACTTCTGGAACATCTCCTCCGGCGGCCCCGGCTGCGGCCTGTTCCGCTCGATGGATGGCGGCGACACGTGGCAGGAGATCACCAGCGCCCCCGGCCTGCCCGACGGGCTGCTCGGCAAGATCGGCGTCACCATCTCCCCCGCGCAATCCGGCCGCGTCTGGGCGCTGATCGAGGCACAGGGCGAAAAATGCGGCCTCTACCGCTCCGATGACTACGGCGGCCAATGGAAACTGGTCTCCAACAGCCGGGACCTGATGCACCGGCCATGGTACTACACCCATGTCTTCGCCGACCCGTGCCACGCCGGCACCGTTTACGTCACCAACCTCAACATGTGGAAATCGACCGACGGCGGGTCGAGCTTCACCGAAATCATGACCTCCCACGGCGACAACCACGATTTGTGGATCGACCCGACGAACCCCAACCGCATGATCGAAGGCAATGACGGCGGCGCCCAAGTCTCCTTCAACGGCGGCATCACCTGGTCCAGCATCTACAACCAACTCACCGGCCAATTCTACCGGATCGATACCGACAACCGCTACCCCTACCACGTCTACGGCACCCAGCAGGACAACACCTCCATCGCCGTGCCGTCGTCTTCGGTGTGGGGCGCCATCACCCTCGGTGACTGCTTCTATCCCGGCACGGGCGAAAGCGGCTTCATCGCGGTCAAACCCGATGACCCCGATATCGTCTATGTCGGGGCCGTCGGCTCAAGCCCGGGCGGCGCCGGCGCCCTGCAGCGCTACGACCGGCGCACCGGGCAGATCCAACTCGTCAACGTCTGGCCCGAGCAATCCGCCGGCGTCGCGCCGCGGGACCTCAAATACCGTTTCGCCTGGACCTACCCCATCCTGTTCTCGCCGCACGACCCCGGAACACTCTACGTCGCCGGCAATCACGTCTTCCGCTCGCGCGACGAGGGCATGAGCTGGCAGCCGATCTCCCCCGACCTCAGCCTCAACGACCCCACCCGCCAGGACCATTCCGGCGGCGCCGTCACCCGCGAAAGCGCCGGCGCCGAGGTGCATGCAACCTGCGCCAGCGTCGTCGAATCGCCGCACCGCAAAGGCGAGATCTGGGCCGCCACCGATGACGGCCTGGTCCATGTCACGCGCGACGACGGCGCACACTGGACCAACGTGACCCCCCCTGACATGCCGGCACTCGCCTATGTCGGCTGCGTCGAAATTTCCGCGCACAACCCCGATACCATCTATCTCGCCGCCACCCGCTACAAGCTGGCGGACTACGCGCCCTATCTTTTCCGCACCACAGACGGCGGGCGCACCTGGCACGCCATCACCGGCAATTTCCCCGCCGGCGAAATCACCCGCGTTCTGCGCGCCGATCCGCTCGCGCCCGGCCTGCTGTTCGTCGGCACCGAAACCGGCGTCTTCTTCACCGCCGATAACGGCGCCACCTGGGCCCGACTGCCCGGTGGTCTGCCGGTCGTGCCGGTCTATGACCTCAAGATCAAGGACACCGACCTGATCGCCGGCACCCATGGCCGCGCCTTCTGGATCCTCGACGACATCTCGCCCCTGCGCAGCCTCGCCGCCGGCGCCGCCGGCACCGCTTTGCTGCCGCCGCGCACCGCCGTGCGCACCAAGCTGCATCACGCAGCCCTCGGCGGCCTCAAGCCCGGCACCACATTCGCGCTCGCCTTCGGCATCGCCGGCGCCATAACCACCCATGTCATGCCTGACGGCTCGCGTCGCCGCGAATACCTCGACATCGGTGAAAATCCCCCCATCGGCGCGGTGGTGCACTACTGGCTCGAAGACGGCGCCGGCCCCGTCACCCTTACTTTCCGAGACAGCGCGGGCGCCGAAGTGATCCGTGTGCGCAGCGACGACAAAAGCATCGGCATCGCCAAGCGCCCGACCGCCAATCCCGGCCTCAACCGCTACGTGTGGGACCTGAAATATCCCGGCCCAGCCAAAATCGACGCCAGCCTCGTCGTCATGAAAGTCAAGCCGCTCGTCAGCGAACCCGACGGCGCCGCCGGCCCCACCGCGGTGCCGGGCCAGTACAGCGTCGAACTCTCCGCCGGCGACACCACGCAGACCGCGCCGCTCACCATCGTCAAGGACCCGCGGCTCGCCACAAGCGACGCCGACTATGCGAGCCAGCTCGCGCTGCTCCAAACCCTGGTGGCCGCCATCGGGCGCGGCAACGAGGCCGTCAACCGCATCCGCCGGCTCAAGCGCCAGTTGGCGGCCCTGGGGGACCGGGTCGGCGCAGACTCCGCCCTCGCGCCGGCCATTGGCGGCGCAACCGGCGGTCTCGTCGCGATCGAGGGCGTGCTGGTCGATGTTCACCGGGTTTCGCCGCGCGACACGCTGCGCAACCCCTCGGGGCTCACGGACACGCTGACCGCCCTGGTCGCCTATGTCTCCAATGCCGACAACCGCCCCACCACGCAGGGCGGCGTCATTGCCGCCGAGCTGGTTGGCAAGCTTGACGGCGAACTCGTGAAACTGGAGGCCCTGGTTGCCGGCGATATTGCCGCCATCAACCACGCCGCCGGCAACGGCCCGCATGTTACCGCCTGACCCTTCCCCAAACCCAGGAGACCATTATGGATTTCTTTGAATCACTCTTCGGCCTGTCCCCCGACGGCGGCGACGGCACAACCGAGGCCCTGTGGGTCGGCGCCATCGCCGCTGCTGCCCTGGCGGTCTTCTTCCGCCGCCGCATCATCACCTGGTTCGCCGTCCGCCAGCGTTGACATCCGCCAGCGTTGACACCCACCAGCGTTGACACCAGTCTGCCCGTCCGCGATCCACCCGCGGACGGGCAGACCGCCGACCCGATTGCGCAAACCGCGCCTCACTGTTTGGCGCTTGTCGACCCTGGCACGCCGCGCGCCGTGCGAAAACTGACAGCCAAGCCGATCAAGATGACCGCCAGCGACAGCGGCAGCAGCCAGGCCGGGCGAACCAGCAGGCCGACAACGACACTCTGCCACGCCCACTCCCCCCAGGCCTCGCGCACCCAGCCCTGCATGCGCAGCACAGCGCCACTGTCCATCATCGCAATAAAGCGCTCAAGCCGCATGGCCGGCGAATACAGCACCGCGAGCGCAAACGCCGCCACCACGCAAAGCGCCGCGGCGACGAGGAGACTCCGGATCAGGATGGACGTGCGAGGGGTCAAGCAAACAGCCGTTCATTCTTCAGGTTGGCGTAAAGCGGGGCGACGAATTCGCCGTAGCCGTTCCATATCCTGGTGGCCACCATCTCGTCCGTGCCGAGCAGGCGCTCCTTGGCCTGGCTCCAGCGGGGGTGCGGGATTTCGGGGTTCACATTGGCCCAGAAGCCGTATTCGCTGTCCTGCAGTGCCTGCCAGAAATTGACCGGGCGCGTGTCGGTGAAAGTGATTTTCACGATCGATTTGGCCGATTTGAAACCGTATTTCCAGGGCAAAGTGAGGCGAATGGGCGCGCCGTTCTGCGGCGGGATCACTTTGCCGAACATGCCGACCGACAGGAAGGCGAGTTCGTTCATCGCCTCGTCGATGGTCACGCCCTCGGTGTAAGGCCACGGATACCAGCTTTGCCGCAGGCCCGGCATGGTGGCTTTGTCGGCCAGCGTGGTGAAGACGAGGTATTTGGCGTTCGAGGTGGGTTCGGCGAGCCTGACGAGTTCGGAGAGCTGGAATCCGACCCACGGCACGGTCATGGCCCAGGCCTCGACGCAGCGATGGCGGTAGACGCGCTCCTCGAGGGAGACCTGCTTGAGCAGATCATCGACCCCGATGGTGCGGGGCTTGGCAATCATGCCGGCGAGTTCGATTTTCCAGTCAGCCGTTTTGAGCGCCTGGGCCTCATCGAAGACCGACTTGGATTGCCCGAATTCGTAAAAATTATTGTAGCTGGTCGCCTCGGGTTCGGGTGTAATGGCGCGGCCGGGGTCGTATTTCGCATTGCGCGGCGCCGCAAGGGGGGGGCGTTCGGCGGATTTCGGCATCGTTGGCCGCTGGCCGAAGATGTTCCATTGCGCCTCCGCCGGGGCAGCGCCGAACGCAACGGCGCCGGCGGCCCCGAGCAGTGCGCGACGGCCAGTGACGATGGCTTCCGGGGTGGCTTCGCGCTCGGCGATTTCCCAGCCGCGACGACGATGGATGAACATGAGCCTGCTCCTTGCCTGATAGGGCCCCTTAAATGGCCGCGCCGACGCTGGACACCAGTGTGCCCTGTTGCGGGCGGCAGACGCAACGGGCGGGTTGATCTTCTGCCACCTTTGGCGGAAACATCCTGCAAGCCCTGCCGTCACACGCCGCTTCAGGAAATTGTTCCAATGCATCTCGCCCGCTTCCCCCGCGTCAAGCTCTGCCACGCGCCGACACCTCTCGAATTCATGCCCCGTCTGACCGCACATCTCGGGGGGCCGCAACTCTGGATCAAGCGCGACGATTGCACCGGCGTCGCCACCGGCGGCAACAAAAACCGCAAGCTCGAATTCCTGATCGGCGAGGCCCTCGAACAGGGCGCGACCCATCTGGTGACGCAAGGGGCGGTGCAGTCCAACCATGTGCGCCAGACCGCGGCAGTCGCGGCCAAGCTCGGGCTCAAATGCACGGCGCTGCTGGAACACCGCATCAAGACCAATGACCCGGACTATCTCGACAGCGGCAATGTGCTGCTCGACCGGATGATGGGCCTGATCATCGAATACCGCGAACCCGGCCTCGACATGAACGCCGAGGCCGAGGCTTTCGGCCAAAAACTGCGCGACGCCGGAGAGAAAATCTATGTGATCCCGGGCGGCGGCTCGAACGCCACCGGCGCGCTCGGCTATGCCCATGTGGCGCTGGAAGTGATGAGCCAGGCCAACGACATGGGCCTGCGGATCGACCAGTTCGTCCATGCCACCGGCAGCGCCGGGACGCAGGCCGGCCTCGTGGTCGGGTTCGAGGCGCTCAATTCCGGCATTCCCGTGCTCGGCATCGGCGTGCGCAATCCGCGTGACAAGCAGGAGGCCAATGTCCACAAGCTGTGCGAAGCAACGGCCGAAAAACTCGGCCTCAAGGGCGGCATCCGCCGCGAGGCGGTCCTCGCCAATTGCGACTATGTGGGCGATGGCTACGGCATCCCGACCGAAGGCATGGGCGAGGCGTTGATGCTGTGCGCCCGACTCGAGGGCCTGTTCCTCGATCCGGTCTATTCGGGCAAGGGGATGGCCGGTTTGATCGACCTGATCCGCAAGGGACATTATCGCAAGGACGAAAATATCGTGTTCTTGCACACCGGCGGGCAGGTCGGCCTGTTCGGCTACAAGGATTTCCTGACCCGCGCCGCAAGCTAGAGCCTGATGATTTTTGGCGGAATCGCCAAAAATCATCAGGCGATTGAACCAAACCCCAGGGCAGGATGCCGTCTCAACAACATCCTGCCCCGCGGATGGTCGAAGTGTCATCGTCCAAACCCCTCCCGCAACGCACGCAGGATTGCGTTTACGCGACCGATCGCGTAACAAAGGCTCTAACATGCTCTTTCCCTTGACCGACCCCGCCCCGCCTGACGCCCCCTGTGTTTTCGCACCCCGGAGCCGCGGCGTCCTGCACGCCCTGCGCGTCCTGCACGCCTGGCCCGGCCGCGAACGGCCCGACCTGCGCGGAGCCGCCTGAGATGGCACGGCATCATCTCGTCACCGGCGGCGCCGGCTTCGTCGGCAGCCACGTCGTCGCAGCCCTTCTGGCGCAAGGCGACCGGGTGAGCGTGTTCGACGATCTCTCGACCGGGCATCGTGCTGCGGTGCTGCCCGGTGCCGAACTCGTGGTGGCCGACCTCGCCGACGCAGCAGCGCTGGAGGCCGTGTTCGCCAGCGCGCGGTTCGACACGGTGTTCCATTTCGCGGCGCTGTCGCTGGTCGGCGACAGCATGCGCCAGCCGCTGCCGTATCTGCGCAACAACATCGGCAACGGCCTCGCCTTGATCGACGCGGCGGTGCGCCATGGCGTGCAGCGCTTCGTGCTCTCCTCCACCGCCGCCCTGTTCGGCCGGCCCTCAGGCGGGCCGATCGCCGAGAACGAAGTCGTCGATCCAGGCTCGCCCTATGGCGAAAGCAAGGCCGCGCTGGAGCGGGCCTTGGCCTGGGCCGGGCGCATCCATGGGCTGCGCAGCGCCATCCTGCGCTATTTCAACGCCGCCGGCGCCGATCCCGCCGGCCGCCTCGGCGAGGACCATCGCCCCGAGACCCATCTGATCCCCCTGGTGATCGATGCAGCCCTCGGGCGGCGCGACGCCATCGCCGTCTTCGGCACCGACTACGACACGCCGGACGGCACCTGCATCCGCGACTACATCCATGTCACCGACCTCGCCACTGCCCATCTCCTCGCCCTCGACCGTCTCTCCCACGGCTCGGTCACCTATAATCTCGGCAATGGCGCCGGGCATTCGGTGCGCGATGTGATCCGCGCCGTCGCGCGGATCGGCGGGCGCACGGTGCCGCACCGGCTGGATGCGCGACGCCCGGGCGATCCCGCCCGCCTCGTCGCCGCCTCCGGCCTGATCCGCGCTGAAACCGGGTGGCAGCCGCGCTACGCCGATCTCGACGCCATCGTGGCGCATGCCTGGGCGTGGCGCGAGGCCCATCCGCTGGGATATCGCGGGGACATGCCCCCCTCGGTATGAAAAACCCAGGATGAAAAACCGAGGATGAAAAACCCAGAATGACTGGCACCGCGCCAGACGAGCTTCTCGTGCCGCTCGCTGGCAGCCCCATCGCATGGCGGGGCTTCGATGCCGATTGGTACCGCATCGCCGCCGCCCTGCCGGATGCCGACGAGGCCGCCCTGCTGCGCCATTATCTCGACACCGGCCGCCATGCCGGCCTCGGGCCCAACATGTATTTCGACGAGGCCTGGTATCGCACCGCCAACCCCGACGTCGCCGCCGCCATCGCCGCCGGGTCCATCGAGAGCGGCTACGCGCAGTATGCGCTGAACGGCCACCGCACCCGATCCGCCCATTGGCTCTATGACGACGAAGTCTACCGGCTGCACGCGCCTGACCTGACCGACGCGGTGCTGGTCGCGTATGACTGCGCCAATCTCTATGACCACTACCTCAAATCCGGCGCGGCCGAGTATCGCGTCGCGCATCTGCTGTTCCAGCCCGCCGAGTATCGCGCGGCTTTGCCGCCCGGTGAGGCGGCACCGGCCCAGCCCTTCGCGCATTACCTGCGCGCGCTGTGGCACGGCAAGGCGGAGCGGCGGACGTCGGTGTATTTCGATCCGCACGGGTATGCCGCCCGCCACAAGGCGGCGCTCGCCTCGGGTCGGTGGCTCGGCGCGCTGCACCATTTCTTGACCGCAGCCGATGCCGGCGATCCGCTGCACGCGTTTTCCGCCGCGCATTACCGGGCAGGACTGCCGGCCGCCGCACCAGCGCGGGGCTCTGCTGCGCTGTATGACCATTTTCTCAAATTCGGCGTCCATCGCCTTGCCAGCCCCGCCCCAGGGATCGATCTCGCCGCCCATCTCGCCCGCCATCCCGCGGCGCGCCAGGCGATCGAAGCCCATGAACTGCGCGACCTCTTCGCCCACCTGCTGCGCCACGCCCACCTGCCGCACCCCGCCCTGCACGAGGACGCGCCCACCTCCATGCCGCCCGAATGCGGCGCAGCCAGTGCCGTGGGCCGGGTCGAGTTCGAAATCGACTCCTGTACGCGCTGCCCGCCTGACGGGCTGCTGATCATCGGCTGGCTGCTCGCTTTGCCCGGCGCCATCGCCGCAATACGGCTGATCGGGGCCACCACCACCGTGGATCTGCCGCAGGAACGCTTCCTTGCGGTTGCCCGCCCCGATGTGATCGACGCGTTCCGCCCGGCCGGGTTCGACGGTCCGATGTGCGGCTTCATCGCCTTCGCCGCCAATGACCGCGCCGCCAACGAAACGCTTTACGTCCAAATCGAACTGAGCGATGGCCGAACCCTGATGCGGGCCCTGCCGCCGCCGGTGCGACACGGCATGGCAGCGATCCGCGCCCTGCTGGACCAGTTCGACCTGCGCTTCGACGCGCTGGCCGCGGCGCTGAACCACGTCGTGATGCCGGCCATCTCCCGCCTTGGCGCGGCCTTCATTGCGAGCCCCCTGCCCCACACGGTAATCCCCTTCGGCACCCCGCCGGCAGCCCCCACCCTGTCGCTCATCATCCCGCTGCATGGGCGGCTTGATTTCATGGAGGTCCAACTCGCGCTGTTCTCGCGCGGCATCCAGGCGCAGTCCCATGACATCGTCTACGTGCTCGACGATCCGCCGCAGCAACGCGCGGCCGAAATACTGGCCGCCTCCTGCCTGGCGCGGTTCGGCATCGCCTTTCGCCTCGTCGTCCTCGGGCGCAACGCGGGCTATGCGGCGGCCAACAATGCCGGGCTCGCCATCGCCCGCGCCCGCCATGTCGCCCTGGTCAATTCCGACATCTTCCCAAGCGCGCCCGATGATTTCGACCGCCTCGCCGCCCGGCTCGACACCGACCCGAGCCTCGGCGCGGTCGGCCCCCTGCTGCTCTACGAGGACGGCGCAGTGCAGCACCAGGGCATGGCGTTCGCACGGCTGCCCGAATTCGCCGGCATGCATTTCCCGCTCCACCCGCGCAAGGGATTGCTCCCGCCGGCCGACACCGGATTGCATGATGCCCCCGCCATCACCGGCGCCTGCATGGTGCTGCCGCGCGATCTGCTGGAGCGGATGGGCGGGCTCGATCCCGCCTTCCTGATCGGCGATTTCGAGGATGCCGATCTGTGCCTGCGCCTCGCCGCCGCCGGACGTCGCGTCGCGGTCGATCACGGGGTGCGGATGCATCATCTCGAACGCCAATCCCAGGCCGGTGCCGAACAGCGCTGGCGGATGAACCTCACCTTGTGCAACGCCTGGACCCACGAGCAGCGCTGGGGCGCCACCCTGGCCGCGAGCGCCACCGCATGAGCCGCAAAACCGAGAAATCACCCCCGTCATCCCCCACACCCGCCCGCATCCTGATCGCCTCGCACAGCCACCCCGCGCTAACCAAGGGCGGCGCCGAAATCGCCTCCTGGCGCAATCACGAGGCCATGGCCGCCACGCCGGGCTGGCAATCCTGGTTCCTGGGCTGCGCCCGCGAAGCCACCACCCGCGCCGGCAGCGTCATCACCCAGCCGTTCGGGCCACAGACCTATCTCTATACGTCCATCGGTTTCGACTGGTTCAAATTCGCCAACCCCGACCCCGCCTTCCCCCGCGAATTCAAGGCCCTGCTGGCCGACATCCAGCCCGATATCCTGCATTTCCACCATTATGCGGTGTTCGGCGTCGAAACCTTCCTGCACATCCGCAACGCCCTGCCTGACGCCAAAATCGTCCTCACGCTTCACGAGTTCCAGGCGATCTGCAACCACTACGGCCAGATGGTCACCCGCGGACGGCACGCGTTGTGCGACGTCGCCACGCTGCGCGACTGCAACCGCTGCTTCCCCGAAATCAGCCGTGCCGATTTCTTCCTGCGCCAAATCTACCAACGCCGCTTTCTCGACCTGGTCGATCACTTCATCGCCCCCAGCCGCTTCCTCGCCGATCGCTACATCGCCTGGGGTCTCGATCCGGCCCGCGTCTCGGTGATCGAAAACATCACCGCCCCCGCCACCCTGCCCGCAGCCCCCGCCCGCTCCGGGCCGCGCCTGCGCATTGGATTTTTTGGCCAGATTTCAGGCCTCAAAGGGATCAACGTGCTGCTCGACGCCGCTGCCCTGCTGGAAGCCAACGGCAACGATCAAGTCCAGTTCGACATCCACGGCGATGACAGCAGCCAGCCCGATTCATTCCGCACCGCCTTTGCCGAACGCCTGAAATCGTCCGGCCGCAACGTCCGGTTTCATGGTTCATACGACAACCGCAAGGTCGACCGCCTGATGCAAGGCACCGACGCGATCCTGATACCGTCGATCTGGTGGGAAAACTCCCCCGTTGTCATCCAGGAAGCCCGGCGCAACCGCCGCCCGGTGATCTGCTCGGATATCGGCGGCATGGCCGAGAAAGTGCGCAACGGCATCGATGGCCTGCACTTCCCCGTCGGCAACGCCGCCGCCCTGGCCGACCTGCTCGCCAGCCTCGCCGCCGATCGCACCGACTTGCCCACTCCTGCCACCGGAATAGACAACGCGGCGGCGGATCATCTTGCGCTTTACAGATTTCTTATTGGGTGAAGTTTTTTTGTTTCTTTTTTCAAAAAAAGAAAGCGCTTCTTTTTTGAAAAAAAGAAGCAAAAAACTTTTATCCGTTGAGTGTTTTAGGGCAAATCGGGCGCCCGGCGCATCCTTGAACGCCGCAAACAATGAATTTGCATCTCCGCCCGGTTTCACACTTGCGGCGAACCCTCGCATCTTCCACGCTCCCACCGCACGACAGGAGCCCCACCATGCGCATCCCCCCCCTGCCCCGCCGCAGCCTTATCGGCACCGCCCTCGCCACCCCCTTCATCGGCCGCGCCCACGCAGCCGGCGAAACCCTGACGCTCGCGGCCTATTCCGGCATTTTCCAAGACAACTACGTCGCAGCCGTTGTCGAGCCGTTCCAGAAAGCAACCGGCATCAAGATCGAATACTACCCTGCCGGCTCCTCCGCCCAAACCCTCGGCCTGCTTCGCGCCCAAAAAGCAGCCCCCCAGCTCGACGTCGTCCTGTTCGACGTCTCGGTCGCCAAAGGCGCCACCGATGACGGGCTGCTCGATGACACGTCGGACCTCGCCGTGATGAAGGATCTGCTGCCGATGGCCTTCACCAAGGGCGTCGCCGGCGCGGCCGGCACGTTCGACAACTACGTGATGCTCTACGCGCCCGACAAGGTGAGCCCCGCGCCCACCTCCTGGAAGGATTTCTGGAACCCCAAGTTCAAGGACCGCATCGCCGTCACCGCGCCCCCCGACATCGTCGGCATCAGCTTCACCCTGATGGCCAACAAAGCCTGGGGCGGCGGGGATTACCGCAAATCCTACGAAACCGGCATCGCCAAAATCGCCGAAATGGCCCCGGGCGTGCTCTCCTGGGCCCCTGCCCCCGATCCCTACACCTTCATCATCCAAGGCCAGGCCGACCTCGCCGTCGGCTGGAACGCCCGCGGCCAGATCTACTCGGCCGCCTCGGGCGGCAAACTCGCAGTCGCCATCCCGACCGAGGGCTCGCTTTTCCAAATCAACAACATGTGCCTGGTCAAAGGCGCCAAAAACCCCGGCCCCGCCCGCCGCTTCATCGAATACGCCCTCGGCGCCGAGGCGCAGAAGACCTTCACCGAGCGGATGTTCTACGCCCCGGTCAACGCAAAGGCGAAAATCTCCCCCGAAGCCATGGCCCGCACCGCCTCCACCCCGGAGCGCCTGGCCAACATGCTCGATATCGACTGGCTCGAAATTGCCCGCATCCGCGACGGCATGTCCGAACAATGGCGCCGCCGCATCCTGACCAAGCGCTGAGCACGGCACGCACATGGCGGGAACCAGGCTGGTCCTCCAAGGGCTGGTGAAACGCTACGCCGACGGCCCGGCAGCGGTGGACGGGATCACGCTCGACGTAGCACCGGGCGAACTCCTCGGCCTGCTCGGCCCCTCCGGCTGCGGCAAGACCACCACGTTGCGGATGATCGGCGGCCTCATCCCGGCCACCGCCGGCCAGATCACGGTCGGCGGGCGCGATGTCACGGCGCTGCCGACGCACAAGCGCGACATGGGGATCGTCTTTCAGTCCTACGCGCTGTTTCCGCACATGGATGTCGCAGCCAACGTCGCCTTCGGCCTGGAGATGCGCGGCGTGAAGCGGGCCGAGAGTGCCGCCCGTGTCCAGGCCGCGCTCGACCTCGTCCGCCTTGGCCACCTCGCCAAGCGTCGCCCGCGCGAACTCTCCGGCGGCCAGCAGCAGCGCGTGGCGCTGGCCCGCGCCCTCGTCATCGAACCGACCATCCTGCTGCTCGACGAGCCGCTCTCCAACCTCGATGCCAAATTGCGCGACGAGATGCGCGCCGAAATCACCGACATCCAGCGCCGCCTCGGCATCACCACCGTTTTTGTCACCCACGACCAGGCCGAGGCACTGGCGATGTGCGACCGCATCGCCGTGATGGAACACGGCCGCATCGCCCAGCTCGGCACGCCGCACGACATCTACGAAAACCCGGCTTGCGAATTCGTCGCCGACTTCGTCGGCCGGAGCAACCGCATCCCGGCGCAGGCCGGCCCGGCCGGCATCGCACTCGGGGCATACACCATTCAAACCCCCTCGCCGACGCCTCCCGGCCCCGTCACGGTGATGATCCGCCCCCATCGCATCGAGCTGGCCCCTCCCGCAGGCCCCGACTGGAACAGCGCGGCCGGAACCGTCACCCGCGTGACCTATGTGGGTGATCTCCTGGCTGTCGATCTCGATGTCGCCGGCGCCATCTTCCACGCCGAACGCCCAACCCAGCCCGGCATGCAGCCGCCGCCGATCGGCCATCAGACCGCGGTTTCCTGGCGCATCTCCGATACCATGGCCTTCCCCCGCGTTCCATGAGCGGCCCCTCCCGCCTGACCCCGCATCTGCTCCTGGCCCCGGCGCTGCTGGTCAATTTCGCGGTCTTCCTTGCGCCGATGCTGAACCTCGCCGTGCTCTCCTTCCGCGAGGCCAGGCCGGGCGGCAGCATTGGCACGCGCTTCACGCTCTCGACCTGGCAGACCCTGATCGAGGACCCCTATTACCTCGACCTCGTCACCGGCTCGATCGGCCTCGCGGTTCCGGTCACGATTGCGACCCTGCTCGCCGCCTACCCGTTGGCGCTGTTCATCCACCGCGCATCACAGCGCTGGCGCAGCCTGTTGGTGGTGGCCTGCGTCTCGCCGTTGCTGGTTTCGGCCGTGGTGCGGACCTATGGCTGGATGGTGATCCTGGGCGATAGCGGCCTCGTCGCCGCGGCGATCCGAACCTTCGGCATGAAGCCGCCGCGCATGGTGTTCAACACCGCGGGCGTTGCCATCGCCCTCGTCGAAATCCTGATGCCGACCATGATCCTGTGCCTCCTCGCCGGCTTCGGCCGCCTCAGCGCCGCCCTTGAGGAGGCGGCGGCCAGCCTCGGCGCGCCGCCATTCAGGGTGTTTCTGCGGGTCGTGCTGCCGTTGAGCCTGCCCGGCGTGCTGTTGGGCTGCCTGCTCGCCTTCGTGCTCACGGTGTCGAGTTTCATCACGCCGAAACTGCTCGGCGGCGGGCGCGTCATCCTGCTTGCCACCGAAATCTACGACCAGGCCATCGTCACCCTGAACTGGCCAGTCGCTGCCGCATTGTCGGTGTTGTCGCTGGCGGTGTTCGGGGCTGCGCTCATGCTCTACGGCCGGCTCCTGCGCCGGGTGGAGGCGTGATGGTCCGTCTGTTTCATCGCGCCCTCATCGGGGTGCTGTTCCTCTTCCTGCTCGCCCCGGTGCTGCTGGTCATGCCGATGTCCTTCTCGGCGGATGCCTTTCTGATCTGGCCACCGTCGGGCTTCTCAACGCGGTGGTATGTCGCCCTGGCCCGTGACACCGGGCTGCTCAAGGCTGCCGGCAACTCGTTGATCCTCGCCATCCTGGTCTGTGCCGCGGCCCTGCTGATCGCCCTGCCCGCCGCCCTCGTGCTCGCTCGCGGACGCTTCCCCGGCCAGGCCGCCATTGTGGCCCTGCTCTCGGCTCCGCTGTTGCTGCCCACCATCGTCCTTGCCCTCGCGCTGCTCATCGTCTTTGTCGGCTACGGGCTGATCGGCTCATGGCCCGGCCTCATGCTCGCCCATCTCCTGGTCGGTCTGCCCTACGCGGTGCGGGTGTTGATGACGGCGGTCTCCACCCTGCCGCCGGACGTCGAGGAAGCCGCCTCGTCGCTCGGTGCGGCGCCCTGGTCGGTGTTTCGTCGGGTGACCCTGCCGCTGATGATGCCAGGGGTCGCGGCGGCCACCGCCATCGTCTTTCTTGTCTCGTTCGACGAGGTGGTGATCTCGCTGTTCGTCGTCGGCCCGCAGCTTACCACCCTGCCCGTCGCCTTGTTCCACTATGTCGAAACCCGCACCGACCCCCTGGTTGCCGCCGTGTCGGCCCTGCTCGTTGTGCTCACCTTGGCCATCGTCCTTATCCTCGAACGCGCCCTCGGCCTCGCCCGCGCTCTCGGCAAATAACCCCCCGTAAAAGGAGACTCCCCATGTTCGTCCTCAACGAACTGCCCCAGCAGATCGACCCCGCCCTCATCGAACTGCTCGAACGCGCCGAACCCGCCACCATCGGCCACTTTCTCCACACCGGCTTCGTCGACCCCGCCATCTCCGCCCGCTGGCAGGTGCCCCGCATCGCCGGCACCGCCGTGACCGTGCGCTGCGCTGCCAATGACAGCACCATCGTTCACTACGCGCTCGGCCAACTCCGCCCCGGCGATATCCTGCTGATCGACCGGGCCGGCGATACCCGGCATGCCGCTGTTGGCGGTGGCGTTGCTTTTGCTGCGAAAGCAGCGGGTTGCAAGGCGATCATTGTTGACGGTGTGACCACCGACATCTCCGAAATCCGGGACTACCAGGTTCCGGTCTGGTCACGCGGCCTGTCCGCCATCACCACCAAGGTGATCTTCCAGCAAGGCCAGTTCTGCGTCCCCGTCTCGATCGGCGGCGTCACCGTCAATCCGGGCGATGCCATATTATGCGATGAAAACGGCATCCTGGTGCTGCCGCCCGTGGCCGCCGAGATCACGGCGGCGGCCGAGCGGGCAATCGCGATGCAGGCGGCGGAAGGGCCGCGGTTGAAGGAAGTGGCCAAGGGCGCGCGGTTGCCGGACCTGAACGGCACCAATGCAAAGCTGCGAGAGATCGTGGGGAAGCAGTAAAGGCAAGCAAGCGTTTCTTTTTTAAAAAACAAAAAAATTTGCTCGATGTTCGTTCCCCCTGGCCTTGGGCCAGGGGGATTTTTCGTTGTCGGGTTAGTTGAAGAAGCCGGTGAAATGGGTGATGACTTCGGCGGGGGATTCTTCGGCCAGGTAGTGGCCGGAGGCGACGGGGTGGCCTGATAGGGGGCCGTCGGCGTAGCGGGCCCAAATCCCCATGGGGTTGTACCAGGTGCCGATTTTGCCTTTGGTGCCCCACAGGACCAGCAGGGGGCAGGAGATGCGGTGATTGGCGGCGCGGGATTGGCGGTCGTGTTCGAGGTCGATGGTGGCGGCGGCGCGGTAGTCTTCGCACATTCCGCGGATCATGTCGGGGTTGCGGATGGCGGCGTGGTAGTCGGCGAGGGCTTGGGGGGCGAAGAACGTGTCGTCTTTGGGTTCGCGGTTGGTGTGGGCGCGGAACCAGGCTTCGGGGGCGGCGGAGATGATGGTTTCGGGGAAGGGGTGGGGCTGAGCGAACCAGAACCAGTGGTAGTAGCCGAGGCCGAATTTCATGTCGGCGCGCTCGAAATGTTCGATGGTGGGGATGATGTCGAGAACGGCGAGTTTTTCGACACGCTCGGGGTGGTCAAGGGTGAGGCGGTGAGCGACGCGGGCACCGCGGTCGTGGCCGGCGAGGTGGAATGTTTTAAAGCCAAGGTGTTGCATGAGGTTGACCATGTCCTGGGCCATGGTGCGCTTGGCATAATGGGTGTGATCGGCGGTGGCGGGGGGTTTGGGGCTGATGCCGTAGCCGCGCAGGTCGGGGCAGATGATGGTGTGGGTTTTGGCGAGGCTGGGGGCGACGCGGTGCCACATGGCGTGGGTTTGTGGGTTGCCGTGGAGAAGGAGGAGGGGGGGGCCGGAGCCGGCGATACGATAGCGGAAGGTGCCGTCAGCCGTGGTGTAATGGCCAAGTGTGAAGCCGCGAAAAAACGCGGTGTCGGTCTGCTCGTGCATCAGGTCAAGTCCTTATCGGAAACAGTTTTTTGCTTCTCTCTTTAAAAAAAAAGCGCTTCCCTCCCCCTATACGATCCGAAGCGGTCGCGGCGCCCCGGGCGGGAGGGTGATCGCAATCGGGTCGCCAGGATGAATGTCGCCGTTGGTGAGGACGATGGCCATGATGCCGGATTTGGGGATCGGGGTGCCGTCGGGGGCGCGGCCGAGGACGGCGCGGAGGAGGCCGGGGCGGAATTTGTCGATTTGTGCGCAGGGGTTGCGCAGGCCGGTGACTTCGATGGTGGCGGTGAGGCCGAGGGTGAGTTTGGTGCCTTCGGGGAGGGACAGCAGGTCGATGCCCGTGGTGGTGATGTTTTCGCCGAGGGCGCCGGGGGGCACGCCGAGTTCGGCGAGGAGTTCGGCGTGGATGAGGTGAACCTGACGGAGGTTGGGGGCCGATGGGTCACGGGCGACGCGGGAGCGGTGTTTGACGGTGGGGCCGGCATGGGCGTCGCCTTCGACGCCCATGCCGGCGATGAGGCGGATATACATGGCCGGGGCTTTGCTGAAGCGGTGCGACTTGTCGCGGGCGACAGCGTGGACGGTTGGGTTCATCCGGGTCTCCATCAGACGTGGAATGCGTATTCGGGCTGGCCGCATGGAGCGGGGGCGCCCAGGGCAGGCCGGTGCGGTCCGCCCTGGGGTGCGGGCCGGTTACATCCAGTGCGCCGGGACCCAGACGCAGGGGCCGGGGGTGACGGGGCGGTCCCAGTAGCCGGCCATCCATTGGTTGCCTTGGCCGGCGTTTTTGATCCAGCGGCCCGCAGTCCAGATGTAGCCGCCTTGCGACCAATCCCAGTAGCCGGGCTGCCAGGACTGGACGTATTCGGCGACGGGGGCCTTGGCGATGGGGTCATCGCGCAAGACCGGGGGTTTTTGGCAGGCGCCGGCGTTTTCCTGCACGGTTTGGCAGCCCGTCAGGACGCCGAGGGTGAGCAGGACGGCGAGGGTGATGCGGTTCATGCGTCGGTCCTTTCCAGGGGTTCAGGCGATGAGGCGCTCATCGACCAGGGCGGCCGTGGGCGTGGCGATGGTGGCGGCGTTGGCAGTGACGCGGGGCAGGATCTGGTCGAGGAAGACCTGGGCGGCGGCGCGGGCGGCGGGGGG
>CANFKS010000012.1 GCA_947447625.1 Rhodospirillales bacterium
CTCCAACGTCACCGTCGAAGCCGCCGGCGCCAGCGTTCTGATCGGCGATGTCAACGGCACGGACGTACACGAACACAACCCCGGCGGCACGATCGACGTCACCGAGACCACCAACTCCCATGGCGTTGTGCAAATCGAAGGTGGCGACGGAATCACCGTTAACGCCCAAGGCCAGCAGGTCCGTATCGGCTACAACGACGCCGCCTCCGGCGATGTCGTGGTGAACCAGAAGTCGATCTACACCGGCAACGCCCTGGGCAGCGACCATGACCTCTCCTTCGTAAGCGTCGATGGCGGCGACACCGTCACCATCCACACCACCGGCGGCGACGTCTACGTCAACCAGAACTACGGCACGACCAGCGGTACCATCGAGGTCCACAACAGCTTCAGTGGCGCCGGCACGGCCAATTCCGCCGACATCATCGTCGCTGGCGGCAGCACGGTCGACATCACCGTCGACAACACCACCTCCGGCAACATCGCCGTCGGCGCGGCCTGGGAGCACTTCAAAGGATTCGGTTCGAAGAGCCTGTCGGACACCTTTGGCAACTTCGCTACCGGCGATGTGACGATCAAGAACGCCGTGACTTACAATGGTGTCACCACTTACGGCACGTCTCAGTTCGGTGTGCTGACCTCGGGTGAGACGGTGTCCGTCACCGGTGGCGGCAATGGCGGCCCGGTGGACTTCAGCAAATTGGGAGCGATTGACCTTAACACCGCGAACCTCATCGTCGACGCGACGTTGGTCAACGATCTGCTCGAGGGGCCTTCGATCACGACCCCGAGCGTCAAGACCGTCACGCTTGACGGTGTTCAAGGCACCACGGTGATCGTGAGCCATGACCTCGCCAAACTGACCATCAACAACAGCGTTACGGGCCGCGTGGCATCCACGGTGGCGGTCCTGAACTCCGGCACCATCTTGGGTCAGAGCTACTCGGCCTTCGATTCCCAGCCGGCGGCCACCCTCGGCCTGTTCGTCGATGGCGCCAGCAACCACGACACCCAGGTGATCGATCAGGTCCACGGCACCATCGATCTGAAGACGACCGATGGCGGCCACAACTATGTCGCGATCGATGCTGTAAACACCAGTAAGCTGATCATCGAGAATGTCGGCGATCTTACCATCACCAACAGTGGCCCCTACGGCACCGCTCTGGCGAGCGGTTCAACCATCGCCATCATCAACGAGGGCGGCGTGGTTGACCTCGGCATCGTGGGCGAATACGGCAATTCGGTCGGGACGATCGACGGTTCCAAGGCCACCGGCGCCATCTACGCCTGGATCGATGGGGAGGCGACTGTCTTCACCGGCGGCGCTGGCGACGACATCTTGGCCGTGGACACGGGCGGCGGCCACATCCTGACGGATCTGCCGGATGTGCCGCTCGTTGACGGCGGGGCCGGCTATAACACGGTGGTGCTCACCAAAACGGCGTCGCATTACAACCCGCTCGCCGCGCCGACCGCCTCCTACGCGATTGCCAATGACTTCACGAACTTCCAGCAACTCGCGCTCGTCTACGGCACCGCCGGCGTCTATGACGTGGCCAACTTCAAAAACGTCATCGTCTCCAACGGCAGCAGTGGCTCCGTCATTCTCACCAAGGCCGACCTGACCGAGACCCTCCAGATGTCCGCGCTCGGTGGCGAAGGCGGCACTGTCGAGTGGCATTTCGCCGGTTCCACCAAGGTTGACGTGGGCTTGAACCTGACCATCGGTTACGAGGACACCACCGGATATCTGGGAGCCTCGTCCGACACGAACGTCGGCACGCTGCTTCTCAACAAGACCTTCATCGACGGGTCGGGACCGCATTCCGACATGACCGGCGCCACCGTCACCAGCCTGTCGATTGACAGCGTCGGCAACGGCGGCATCGAAAACGATGTCTGGATCGTGGACAACAGCGCCACCATCGACGGGCACGGCAGCGTGACCTCGCTGTCCGTCTCCGGCAATAACGATGCCTATATCAACATCGACTACAGCGCCGTCGATCACATCAGCATCACCAACTCGGCTGACACCGATGTGAGCGATGTGGCCCTGTCGCTCAACGGCGTCACCATCACCGCCGGCACCGTGGTAGCGGCCGGCGGCACCACCCACGTCGTTGACGGCTCGACGGTGCGCATCGACGGCAGCAATGTCGGGCACATCTGGGCTACCGGTGCGACCTACGGCACCGGTGTGACCGACGAGGTCATCTCCGGTGCGGGCGGCATCACCTACACCGCCGGAGCCGGCGGTGCGGGCGCCGACCCGACCGGCTACGAGCATGTTGACCTGAAAACCTCGCAGGAAGCCGTTGATCGGATTTATACCCTCGACGGCGGCCCTGGCGGCTTCGATAACGCTGTCGGCGGCGAAGGCCATCGAGAATTCGGCACGCGTGCGGTGGTCGATTACTTCAAGGTGACCAACGACACCGAGACGAGCGATATCCTTGGCAGCGCATATGGCTCCACGGTGGGCATCAGGGTCGCCGAGGACGGCGTTCTCTCCTACACCGATGCTGGATCGAACTTGGCGCCCCATGTCAGCTTCTCCTTCAGCAATGGCGTCATGGACTACACCGGTTCGGCCACACTCAATACCAACGGCCCGGCCGACACCTACGACTTCCTCGTCAACGCCGAGCGGGCGATGCTTTACTACTACTACGACCATTCGCAGCTGGAGACAGTTGCAGCGGTCCAGTATGGCAACAGCACCGTCGTGCTCAGCGTGATCAACACTCCCGCTAACAGCAACGACATCGGCGCCGTCACCGTTGCCGAACTTCGTGGCGTCACGGGTGTGACAGGCTTCGGTGAGGCCAACTACAACGATGCCAACACCGCGGCCGGCCACACCATCCTGCTCGACAACAACGTCGCCTTCCAGGAATACGGCGGTACCGTCGACGGCGGCACCTACGACATTGGCGGCCTCAGCCTCGTCACCGTTCACACGAGCGGCTACAACACCAACACTTTGAACGACATGGCTGCCTGGAGCCACGTCGTCCTCAGCGGCGCCGAAGGCGACCTCAACGTCCACCAGAACGGAGCCAACGGTGACAACAGTCTGATCATTGACGCCGGCAGCAACAACTTCTCTAGCTTCGGCTTTAACAACGACATGGGCACCATCGGGGTCTACGGTGATCATGCGGTGATCTTGACCGGCTCCTATAACGGCGACAGCCACGACACCTATATCGATCTCCTTAGCGACAACACCGGCGACCTCCATGACTTGATCATCACTGGCTCCAACTATTGGGATATCGGCGAGGTCGGTGCCAACAACCTGCAGACCATCGACGCCTCGCAGTCTTCTGGGACGATCTCTATCGGTGGCGAAGGCTCGGTTGACCAGAATGGGCTGCATATCACGACCGGTGACGGCATCTTCACGATGTGGAGCGACGGCAACGACCAGACGTTCAATGTCGGCTGCGGTGCAGCCAATCTCCACTCATGGGGCGACGACCTCACCGTCAACGGCTACGCCGGCGACGGAATCTTCAGCGGTGGCGGCACCTACGTCGATAGCTACGGCGACAACGCCGATATTACTTTGGGTCATGCGCAGAACACTGTTTATTCTTATGGCGACGACGCCGTCATCAAGGTGGGCATTGACTCCAGGGGTATCGGCGAGATCTCCGCGGCCGGTCAATATATCTACGTGAGTGGACAAAACGCTGATGTTGACCTCTCCGGCGGTGCGGTTTGGTCCGGGATCGTCGTGGTTGGCGATACCTCTGGCGGCGGGGTTAACACCGGTGACAAAATCACGCTCGGAGCAACCACCGGGCCGGGCCTGGAGACTATCAAGCTCGACGGCGCCACGACGGGTCATACCGCCTTGGCGTTTGACACCCCCGCGGATGAGCATCTCTACGAGACCACCATTGTCATCAACGACCATGGTGCCGGGCTCGACTTCGCGCTGCACTTCGGCAACGCAGGCACGGAGACGTGGTTGGGTCAGGTCAACGTCGCCTCGGCGACCAGCCTGAGCCAGGCCCTCGACCTCGCTGCCGCCACGGCCGCGCTGTCGCAAGGCTCTGACGCGCAGATCGGTGTCAACACCGGCCTGTTCGACTGGTTCCAGTTCGGTGGCGACACCTACCTGGTGGAGGCGATCAACGCTGGGGCTGCTGCAACCCATTCGGCGCTCGCAGCCACGGACCAGGTGGTTAAAATCATCGGCCTCGTCGATCTGGGCTCCGATTACGACACCGGCACCCACACGCTATCGTTCCACCACGCCGGCTCGATCAGCTTCGGCTGATCGGCTCGATACTCCGCCAACCCCCTTCGCCTTCGGGCGAAGGGTTATGCTTCTCACCGGCCATTTCGCCAGGATCGCCAACGCCTCGATACGTCGACCCCTCGGCCCCGCCTCTGGCAGCCGGGCTTGCGTGAGCCGGCACCGGGCCCATTCAGGGACGGTGCCGCCGCGCTCTTACTCTAAAGCCGCGTGCGCATTTGCGGCGTGGCGAAAGGATGGTTCCTATGAAGATGAAACCAGGCGTGGAACTCCGCCGGGCCATCGGCGCGTTTCGCGGCGCGTTCGGCATGGTCGCTTTGTTCAGTTTCGCGGTGAACCTCCTGGTTCTCGCGGCGCCGCTTTATATGATCCAGGTCTATGACCGCGTGATGGCCAGCCACAGCGAAATCACGCTGCTGATGCTGACGATCATCACCATGGCGGCCATGATCGTCATGGCTCTTCTCGAATTCGCCCGGTCGCAGGTTCTCGTGCGCGTCAGCACCAGGCTTGATCGCGTGATGTCGCCGCGCATGTTTCAGGTTGCCTTCGAGGGGGCGGTCAAGCGCCCCGGCGCGAGCCGCCAGCAGCCGCTGGGCGATTTCATGAACATCCGGCAATTTCTGACCGGCAATGGCGTGCTCGCGGCGTTCGATGCGCCATGGACGCCGATTTTTCTGCTCATCATGTGGGCCTTCCATCCGCTGCTCGGCGCCATCACCCTGGCCGGCGCGGTGATCCTGGTCGGCCTTACCATCGCCTCCGAATTCCTGACCCGGCGCGCTTTGGCCGAGGCGCAGGCCAAAAACGTCGTGAGTTCGCAACTCGCGGAAAGCAGCCTGCGCAATCTTGAAGTGCTGCAGGCGATGGGCATGTTCCAGGCCGTGGCCGGCCGCTGGCTGCGCAGCCACGACGAGGTGACGGTCCTGCAGACGATCGCGAGCGACCGCGCCGGCGTGATCTCCTCGATCACCCGCTTCGTCCGCATGGCGCTGCAAAGCATCCTGCTCGGCGCGGGCGCCTGGCTCGCCATCAAGGGCGAGGTGTCGGCGGGCTACGTCATCGGCGGTTCGCTGCTGGGCGGGCGCGCACTCGCCCCCGTTGAATTGTTGATCGGCTCGTGGAAGCAACTTTTGTCCGCCCGCATCTCCTGGGCCCGGCTGTCGGCCCTGCTGGTCGATATCCCCGCCACCGAGGAGCGTATGGCGCTGCCCGCGCCGCGCGGGGCGCTTGTGCTGGATCAGGTCGCCGTGGCGGCGCCGGGTGCGGCCGCGCCCATCCTGCGCAACATCAACCTCGCCTTCAATCCTGGGGATATCGTGGGCATCGTCGGCCCCAGCGCGTCAGGCAAATCGACCCTTGCCCGCACGATGGTGGGCGTCTGGCGGCCCTATGTCGGCAAGGTGCGGCTCGATGGTGCCGATATCTGGACCCTCGATCGCACCGCCATCGGTCCCTATATCGGCTATCTGCCGCAAAGCATCGAGTTGTTTGACGCAACGGTTGCCGAAAACATCGCCCGCTTCGGCGAGGTTGAGGCCGAACACGTCGTTCGCGCCGCCACCCAGGCCGGCATCCACGAAATGATCCTGGAGCTTCCCGAGGGGTACGAAACCTTGATCGGGGAGTCCGGTCATGTCCTGTCGGGCGGGCAGCGCCAGCGCATCGGCCTGGCCCGCGCGATGTATAAAGCGCCGCCGCTTTTGGTGTTGGACGAACCCAATTCCAACCTCGACGAAATCGGCGAAGGCGCCCTCGTCGCCGCCCTCGCCGAGATGCGCCGCAACGGCCAGACCGTCATCGTTGTTACGCACCGCCCGCAACTGCTGACCATCACCACCAAGATGGTGGTGATGCGCAACGGCGAAGTGGGCGCGAGCGGCCCCTCCGAGGAGATTTTGCCGCGCCTGATCCGCCCGGTGCCGGCGCCATCGGGCGCTCCGCGTGTCGAAGCGGCCGGCAAGGCCTGAGGGAGAACCGCCATGAAACGCATTGCCCTCGCCACCCCGATGAGCGCCATTCCCGTGGCACAGACCACCGACCTGCCGGCCATCGGCGATGATACGCGCGTGCCGATCCGCTTCGGCCTCATTGTCATCGCGCTGTTTTTTGGCGGGCTTGGCGGCTGGGCGTATTTTGCGCCGCTGGCGTCGGCCGTGGTGGGCTCCGGGAATCTTCAGGTTTCATCCGAGCGCCGCGACGTGCAGCATCTCGAAGGCGGCGTTATCCAGGATCTCCTGGTGGCCGATGGCGACAAGGTGAATATCGGGGACGTGGTGCTCCGGCTCGATCCGACCCGCACCTCGTCCGAG
Organism: Rhodospirillales bacterium; assembly: GCA_947447625.1. Classification (GTDB taxonomy): domain Bacteria; phylum Pseudomonadota; class Alphaproteobacteria; order Acetobacterales; family Acetobacteraceae; genus CAIYPH01. The sequence continues at coordinate 6,589 of CANFKS010000012.1, forward strand.
CTCGAAATCCTCAATGCCCGGCAGGACGCCGCCATGGCCCTCAAGGCCCGGCTCCAGGCCGAACGCGACGGCGCCGACCGCGTCATCTTTCCCGCCGCTCTCATCAGCCGCAACGCCATTCCTTCGGCCGCCGAGGCCCAGCGGACCGAAACCCTCCTCTTCGAACGCCGCCGCAATGCCACCGAGGGGCAGGTTACCATCCTTGAGCAGCGCGTGCTGCAACTGCGCCAGCAAATCACCGGCATCGAGGCCCAGCGCCAGAGCAAGGAAGCCCAACTGGTTCTGATCGCCAGGGAACTCAAGGGGGTCTCGACCCTTTACAAGCAGGGCCTCAGCACCACCGAACGCCTCCTCGGGCTCGAACGCGCCGCGGAACAGTTGCGCGGCGAAATCGGCGCCCACATCGCCTCCATCGCCCAGGCGCAGGAAAGCATCGGCGAAGCCCGGTCGCAGATCCTGCAGATCACCCGCACCTTCCAGGAAGATGTCGCCAAGGAACTCTCCAAGGTTCAGAACGACCTGTTCGACCTCGCGGGGAAAATTCGCGCCTCGACCGACGTCATGGAGCGCCTTGAGCTGCGCGCCCCCGTTGATGGCTACGTTGTGGGCATGAATGTCCACACCAAAGGTGGCGTTATCGGCCCGGGCAAGACCGTGCTGCAAATCGTCCCCAGCAAGGATGTCCTCGTCGTGTCCGTGCGTATCCAACCGCAGGAAAGCGACAAGGTCGTGCTCGGGGCGCCCGCCCATATCCGCTTCCCGTCCATCCATGACCGCCAACTCGGCAATCTCAACGGCACCGTCACCTATCTCTCCGCGGATCGGCTGGCCGATGAGCGCTCTGGCCAGCCCTACTTCCTGGTGCGCGTGGCCCCGGACACGGACAGCCTCGCAGCCCTCAAGAACCATGTCTTGCTTCCGGGCCTGCCCGCCGATGTTATGATCGAAAGCGGCCAGCGTACGATGCTACAATACCTCATCTCCCCCATCATCGAGGCGTTCGACCACTCGATGCGTGAACAATGAGGCACCGAGCATGTCTATCCGAGGCGAAACCCTCGCGCGTCGCCTGACTTCCCGACTCAACGCCGTCACGGATCAGCGCCGGCCACGGCTGACACCACTGCCGGCTGCCCCGGCTCCCGTGCCTGTTGCTCTTCCCAGGGCTGCAGGCCTGCCTCTGCTCGGCGCCCTGTTCGGCCGCCTCTGGCTCGGGTTGCACACCTACCGCGCACTCAAGGCCCGCGTCGCCCACCTTGAGGCCCTCGTCGCCATCCTGGCTGCCCGCGACGAGGCCCTTGCCGCCCATATCGCCACCCCCGCGGAGCCTGCAGCCGAATCGCCATGCGCGTCCTGATCGCCACCGCACAGGTGCCTTTCGTGACCGGGGGTGCAGAAATGCATGCGGCCGCCCTGCGTCGGGCCCTCATCGCGAGCGGCGCCGAGGCCGAGATCGTGGCGATCCCTTTCAAATGGTATCCGCCCGAACGGATGCTCGAGCAGATGCTCGCCTGCCGCCTGCTCGACCTCAGTGAGGTCAACGGCCAGCGCGTCGATCGCGTGATCGCACTGCGCTTCCCCGCTTATTTCATCCCCCACGACAACAAGGTCGTCTGGCTCCTCCACCAGCACCGCCCGGCGTATGATTTGTGGGACAGTGGCGCCAGCGACATGTTGCATGCCACCGAGGGCGAAATGGTCCGCCGCGCCATTCATGCCGCCGACTGCCGCCTCCTCCCCGAAGCCCGGCGCATCTTCGCCAATTCCAACACCGTCGCCGCGCGCCTCCGCCACTACAGCAACCTTGAGTCGACCCCCCTCTATCATCCGCCGCCCGACCATGACCGCCTCGCCCCCGGCGGCGACGACCGCTACATCTATTTTCCAAGCCGGATCGACGGGATGAAGCGTCAGGATTTGGCACTCCGCGCCCTCGCCCACACCGCTCCGTCCGTGCGCGTGGTCTTTTCCGGCGCGCCCTCGAACGAGCGGGACATGACCCGCCTGCACCAACGCGCCGCCGATCTGGGTGTCGCCGGGCGCGTCACCTGGCGCGGCCATGTCACCGACGCCGAGCGCCGCGGCCTCTACGCCAACTGCACCGCCGTCCTCTATCCTCCGATCGACGAGGATTACGGCTACGTCACCCTCGAAGCCATGCTCTGCGCCAAACCTGTGATCACCTGCACCGACTCCGGCGGCCCCCTGGAATTCGTCGAGCACGACCGCAGCGGCCTCATCGCCGCCCCCTCGCCCGAAGCCCTCGGCGCGGCACTCGATCGCATCTGGACCAACCCCACCCTTGCGCACACCATCGGCGCCCAGGCCCGCGCCGACCTCCTGGCCCGCGACATCACCTGGCCGCGCGTCACCGAAATCCTGCTCGATGCGTATTAACTTCTTCTGCCCGCTGCCCCCCGCCCCCACCGAATTCGCGCAACATCTCCTGCGCATCCTCCCCGACCTGGCCGCCGCCTGCGACCTCACTCTCTGGACCAGCGCCCCGGATTGGGACAAATCCCTCACCCGCCACGCCCCCGTCATCGCCTACAACCCCGCCACCATCGCCACCGACCCCCGTGCCCGTAGCGGCCACAACGTCTACAACATCGGCAACGGCAACGGCATCGACCTCGACGGCGACATATGGGAGGCCTCACGGGCGATCTCCGGCATCCTCATCCTGCACGATGCCAGCCTCTTCGAATTCGTTGCCGGCTATTTCCGCCGCCGCCACCCGTCGCGCGACCGGCTGATCGAGGCCCTTCGCGCCCAGGACGGCGAAGCGGCCGTTCTGGATTACGAAGCCTATGAACGCGGCGCCGTCACACGCGACGAAATGTGCCTAAAATACCCGCTAACCAAGTTCATTTGCGCCAACGCGACAGCGGTCCTCCTCCACAGCGAGGCGGTCCGCGCCACCCTTTCCCTGCCCGCCCACATCCCTGTTGCGGTCGCGAACCTCCCCTCAGCCGCACGCGCCGCGGGCTCCCCTGGCCGTGCACGGCTGGTGGATGCGCACACCGCGTCGGGCTACGTCGCGGGTCTGCTCGCGCTCTGCGCGGAGGTCCGTGAGGAAACCGCCCCGGCATCGCGGCACCTGCTCGACCGCGTCGGACGCGAGCAGGTATTCCTCGGCCCCGCCGCCCGCAATCCCGGCTTCCTCGTCGGGCTCGGCGACTCCATCGCCGATATCACGCCAGGTCAGTATTGATAAGAGAACAAATCGAACATAAAATGTAAAATAAAAACAATAATAAACATTTTAGCTCTTAAGGTAATAATTGACGTAGTATAGTTTCTTTCAGAGATAGCGCGGTCGGACTCGGCCTAACCACCGTCTCGACACCGACCGCCACTTCTGGAGTATGCCAACTTGCCTTCCCTACTGCGCGACAAGATGATCATCAGGAGAGGCCTGCGCTGGCTGCGCCGCCGCCTTTGGGCGCCGCTCACCGACCGGATCGGCCACGCCAAACTCCAGTCGGCTGCGCTTGAGCCCCATACCCAGCCCGTCAGCCCTGGCGGCCTGACCGCGTCCTGGAGCCTGCAAACCCTGCTTGCCCGGCGGCCCGAGCCCGACGCCGCCCGCCGTATTGCCTTCGTCTCCACCCTGCCCCCCGAAGACACCGGCATCGCCAATTGCTCGCTTCGCTCCTGGCTCGGCCACAGTGGTCCGGTTGACTTGTTCTGCCCCGCCCCTGACCTCGACTGGTTCTTTGCCAACCGGCATGACTTGCGCGGCCCTGACGATACCGCCCCCCTTGAGCTCTTCGACGTCGACCTCCTGCTCACCGCCGCGCGCATCAACCGCTACAGCGCCATCGTCATCGCCTTCGGCAATTCCGACCATCATAAATACCTCATCCCCGTCCTCGCCCGCCTCGAAGCGGCGGATCTGCTGGATCGTTGCTCCCTCTACATCCACGATCCCTGCCTGCTGAACATCCTCAAACTCTTCTGTGGCGGGCGCCAGCCCGATTACATCGACACGCTCGGCAAGATCTACCACCGGGATATCCCAGCCCTCCTCGCCGCTGCCGCTGCCGGCGGCGAGTTCAACGAACACCGCGCCCTCGGAGCCCAATCCATTCTCGGTGTCCGCTACTTTCACGAGCGCGGCATCCGGCATTTCCTGGTCAACTCCGAAGCCGCCCGCACCCTGATCGAGGCTGACCTCGCTGCCGTCGACGCGCCGGTTGATGCCGTCGTCTCCCGCGTCTTTCACCCCGTCTTCCCCGCGCCCGGCGCGGTCGTTCGCTTCCCCTCCACCATGCCCGCCCTGCGCCACCCCATCACCGTCGGCACCTTCGGCATCCCTTCGCGTGGCAAATGCACCGAGGATGTCCTCGCCGCCATCCGTCTCCTGCGCGCCGAAGGCCACCCGATCCGCCTCGTCATCGCGGGTTACCACGCCCAAGCTTACGCCGCCGAGCATGCCAACCTCCTCGCTGGCCTCGATATCGACCTGATCGATGCCCCCAGCGACTGGCGTCTCCTTGAAGCCATGCGCGCCGTCGATCTCGCCGTTCAACTCCGTGCCCATAATTTCGGCGAAAGCTCCGGCGTCGTCCCCCAACTTCTGTCGGTCGGCCGCGCCGTTATCGTCAACCGGATCGGCAGCTTCGCCGAATATGGCGATGCCGTCGCCCAGATTCCCCCCCGCGCCAGCCCGCAGATCATCGCCCGCGCCATCCTCGCCACCATCGAACACCCCCCATCCCCCGCCGCGATCCGCCGCTATGCCGACACACACAGCCCCGCCCGCTTCCGCGATGCTCTCCTCGCCGCGCTCGATGAAGCTCCCCGTGCCCGGCTTGACCAACTCGGCCCCGCAGCCTTGCGGCCCCCACAGCCGCACGAGCCCGCCACGTCACTCGCCACCCGGCTCCGGCAATAAGCCCCCCATGATCGACCGCAGAACCCTCGCCAGCCTCCTCATGGCGGCGCCCCTGGCATCCCCCGGCGCGGTTCATGCCGCGACCCCGCCCGGTGTTGTCGTCATGGCTGGCACGATCGACGACATCACCAGCCTCGATCCGGCGGAATCCTACGAATTCACCGGTATCCAGGTCCTGGCCAACTGCTACCGCCGCCTCGTCCGCGTAAACCCCGCCGACACCACAACCCTCACCCACGACCTCGCAACCAGCTGGACCGTCAGCCCCGACGCCCGCGTCTTCACGTTCACCCTGGGCACCGACGCGCGCTTCCCCTCCGGCGCCGCCGTCACTGCCGATGACGTCGCCTTCTCGCTGCGCCGCGTCGTGGCCCTCAACAAGGCGCCGGCCTTCATCATCTCCCAGTTCGGCTTCACGGCCGAAACCGTCGACCGTCAGATCCGTCCCGATGGCCCCTCCCGCGTCATCATCGAACTGCCCGTCCCCGTTGCGCCCGACTTCCTCCTCTTCTGCCTCGGCGGCACCATTGGTTCCATCGTGGAGCGCGCCAGCAGCATGGCCAATGCGGTCAACGGCGATTTTGGCAATGCCTGGTTGAAAACCCGCACCAACGGCGCCGGCGCCTATCGAGTCGCTGCCTGGTCCGGACCGGACCGCCTTGTGCTCGACACCAACCCTCACGCCATTATCTCGGATGGCGCGCCCGCCCGCGCCCGCCGCATCGTCATCCTTCATGTACCGGACCCGGCGGTTCAACTCCTCATGCTGCGTCAGGGTGACGTCGACATCGCCCGCGACCTCACTCCGGACCAGCTCCGCGCCCTCGAAGCAGACCCTGCCTACACTATTGTATCCGCGGCCCAGGGCCGGATGATGTACCTCGCCATGAACGCCGATTTCGCCCCGTTCCGTCGCATCGAAGTGCGCCAGGCCGTCAAATGGGCGATCGACTATGCCGGCATCGCGCGGCACATCACGCCGCGCACCTGGGACGTCTGGCAGAACTTCCTCCCGCTCGGCATGCTCGGCGCCCAGGACAGCCAGCCCTTCCATCAGGACATCGCCCGCGCCAAAGCCCTCCTCGCCGCAGCCGGCTACCCCGCCGGCTTCGACATCGAACTCGATCACCGCGCCAACGCGCCCTATACCGACATCGCCCAGGCGCTCCAGGCCAATCTCGCCCTCATCGGCGTCAGGGTAACCCTCAACAGCCAGGAACATAAGCAAGTCCTGAGCCGGGTTCGCGCGCGGCGCCATCAGGCGGCCCTCCTGACTTGGGCCACAGACTATTTTGATCCCCATTCGAACGCGCAGGCGTGGTGTGCCAACCCCGACGACACACCTGCGTCGAAGTTGCAAATCCTCGCCTGGCGCAGTCATTTCCAGGATAACGAACTGACCGCACTCGTCGAAGCCGCACGCATCGAGCTTGATCCCCGCCGTCGTGCCGCCCTTTATCATACCATGCAGGCCGCCGCGCATGATCGCGCGCCCTTCGCCTGGATGCTGCAAAACATATCCACCGTCGTCATGCGCCGGGGTGTCAGCGGCTACGCCATCGGCCCTATGGCGGAACTCACCGACTTCGCCCGCATCGCCAAGTCCTGAAAGTCACCCTCCTGACCCGTCCTCGTTCCCGTTCCATGGCCCAACCCACCCTGTCCCAGATCGAGGGCGTCGATTTCCCCCCGGTCCTTGGCGCCCGCGCCGCCACGCTGATGGCGCTGCAGCAGCAGTTCGATGAAACCCAATGGTGGCCGGCCGAGCGTCTGCGCGACGCCCAGTTCACCCAGCTCCGCCTCCTCCTCGCTCACGCCCGCGCCCACAACCCGTTTCTCGCCGAACGCCTCGCTGCCGCCGGCTTGGCCCATGACGCTCCGCTCGACGAGGCAGCCTGGTGCAAAATTCCCGTTCTCAGCCGCGCCGAACTCCGCCAGCACGGTGATCGGCTGGTCTGCACGGAGATCCCCGCCTCGCATGGCAAAACCAGTGTTGCGAGGAGCAGCGGCTCCACCGGCATCCCCATCCGCGTCACCAAGTCGGCCCTGGCCCAACTCATCTGGGAAGCCAGCCTCATCCGCGAGGAATTGTGGCACCGCGACGACCCCACCGGTACCATTGCCCGCCTCCACCCGCCACCGTCGGGTCTGCCGGACGCGCTCAAAGCCCAGGTCGATTCCCCCGCCGGGGCCGTCGCGCCGGACTGGGGGCCGCCGTGCAACATCATTTGGAAAACCGGCCGCATCGGCCTCATGACCGTCAAGCAGGACATCGCCGCCCAGGCCGCCTTCGTCGAACGCATCGGCGCCACCTATCTCTACACCTTCCCCTCCAACCTCCAACTCCTCAAGGCCCACTACCAATCCACCGGTCGCCACCCGCCTCGCTTGCGCTCGATCTGGACCGGCAGCGAAATCCTCAGCCCCGATCTGCGCCGGGACTGCGAGGCCTTCTTCGGCTGCCCTGTCGTCGATACCTACTCCACCGCCGAAACCGGCTACATCGCCCTGCAATGCCCCGAGTCCGGCCTCTTTCACATCCAATCCGAGACCGTGAAGGTCGAAATCCTCGACCCCTCCGGCACTCCCTGCCTTCCTGGCCAAACCGGCCGCGTCGTCGTCACCCCGCTCCACAACTTCGCCATGCCGCTGCTCCGCTACGAAATCGGCGACGAAGCCGAAGTCGGCCCCCCCTGCACCTGCGGCCGCGGTCTGCCCACCCTCAGCCGCGTGGTCGGTCGTACCACCGATTACCTCGTCCACCCCGATGGCCGCCGCACCCGCTCCTCGCAACTCACCGGCGAATTCACCGGGTTCCCCAACGTCGTCCAATACCAGATCATCCAGCGCAGCCTCGAACGCATCGAAGTCATGATTGTCGCCGACCCGCCCTTCACCCCCGAGACCCGACAGCCCCTCCAATCCACGATCGAACGCGCCTTCGACCATGGCTTTACCATCGATGTCACTTTTCACCCCCGCATCCCCATCGAACCCGGCGGCAAACTCCGCCCCTTCAAGACCGACCTTCCCGAAGGCATCCGCGCTTAGAGCCTGATGATTTTTTGCGATTCCGCCAAAAACCATCATTCCCCAGGCAAGTGCCAGTGCAATCAGGAGCAGGGGAGGGGGCTCACCTCCAAGCCCGGCGGATGCGCAATCCGCCACCACGGCAGCCCCCAAACCCCGACAAGCCCAGGACCCCAATGACCGAAATCTATATCGACGCCGACGCCTGCCCGGTCCGCGACGAAATTTTCTCCGTTGCCACCCGCCGCGCGCTCAGCGTTCATGTCGTCAGCAACGGCTCCCGCCCGATCCGCCCCCCGGGCCTGCCCAACGTCCACATGGTCGTCGTCTCTGCCGGCGCCGACATCGCGGACGACTGGATCGCCGATCGCATCACCGGGCAGGATGTCTGCATCACCGCCGATATCCCACTCGCCGCCCGCTGCCTCGCCAAATCCGCCCAGGCCCTGTCCTACAACGGCAAACGCTGGACCGGAGACAACATCGGCTCCGCCCTCGCCGGCCGCGAAATCTCGCGCCACATGCGTGAAACCGGCCTCGCCACCGGCGGTCCTGCCCCCCTCACCAAACAGGCCCGCTCCCTCTTCCTCCAAGCCCTCGACGCCGCCCTCGTCGCCGCACTCCGCAAATCATAAGCCCGCGAACAACCCCGTCGACAAATACCGCTCCGCAAACGACGGCGCGATCACCACCACCAGCTTGCCCGCATTCTCCTCTCGCCGCGCCTCCTCCAGCGCCGCATGCAGCGCTGCCCCGGACGATATCCCGATCGGCACCCCATCGCCGCGTGCCGCCCGCCGCGCCGCCGCAATCGCCTCGCGCTCGCTCACCCTGACCACCGCATCCATCAGGCCCAGTTCCAGCACCTGGGGCTGAAACCCCGGCCCGATCCCCTGTACCCCATGCGGCCCCGGCTCATCGCCCGACAACACAGCGCTCTCCGCCGGCTCCACCAGCACCATCCGCAACCCGGGTCGCCGCGGCTTCAGCGCACGTGCGATGCCCGTCATCGTCCCCCCGGTCCCGCCACCGCCGACCACGATATCCACCTGCCCCGCCGTATCCGCCCAGATCTCCTCCGCCGTCCCCGCCGCATGCGCCGCCGGATTGGCCGGATTGTCGAACTGCCGCGGCATCCACGCCCCCGCGGTGCTCGCCACCAACACCTCTGCCCGCGCGATGGCGCCGGCCATCCCCTGCCGCTTCGGCGTCAACAGCACCTCCGCCCCCATCAGCCGGATCATCTTGCGCCGCTCCACCGACGCTCCCTCCGGCATGCACACGATCAGCCGATACCCACGCGCTGCCGCCACAAACGCCAGCGCAATCCCGGTATTGCCGCTCGTCGGCTCCACCAGCACCGACCGCCCCGGCGCAATCACCCCCTCCGCCTCTGCCGCCAACACCATCGCCAGCCCGATCCGGTCCTTCACCGAGCCGAGCGGATTGAAAAACTCGAGCTTCAGCGCTAGCCTCGCGCGCAACCCCTCCTCGGCAGCCAGCCGCGGCAATCCCACCAGCGGCGTATGGCCGATCGTGCTGAGGATGCTGTCATGAATGCGAGGCGTTGCGTGCGATGCGGTCATAGCCAAGCTGTATCACAGACCGCCGCCGTGGTTTACTCCCGCGATCCCGATATCATGCCTCATTTTACGGAGTCGCTATGCTCATCCGCCGCGATCGCGCCATGGTCGCCGTCACGATCATGCTCGACATCGCCTTCCACGGCGGCCGCGCCAACACCGTCAGCGCCGCCGATCTGGCCTCCCGCCTCGGCATGGCCCGCCGCGGCATGGAGCCCCTGCTGCAATCCCTCTCCCGTGCCGGCCTGCTCGACAGCATCCGCGGCCCCCGTGGCGGATACCGCCTCGGCCGCCCGCGCCGCGACATCCGCATCGCCGATATCGTCGCCACCGCCACCGCCACCGCCGATGACGAATCGGCCCGCGATACCCCCGCCGGCCGCCTCCAGTCCGGCGTTATCGACCCGCTATGGCACGACCTCGAATCCGCGGCCCGCACCCAACTTGCCAAACTCACCCTCGATGATCTCCTCACCCGCGCCACCGCCGCGGGCTTGCGCCGGCCGAGCGCCGAGCCCATCACCTTCGCCATCTGAACCCCCACCGCCATCCCCCGAAACACAAAAAAGCCGCGCACCCGAACGGATGCGCGGCCCAAATCCAAAAAACGGGGAAAAGACCTTTGAGCCTGATGATTTGTGGCGGAAGCGCCAAAAATTATGCCCAGCCAAACAAACAAAAAGCGAGAGCGGGATGCCTTCGCCTATCATATGTCGTCCCGCTCTAGACCTTCTCGACCTGGCTGTATTCGAGTTCCACCGGCGTCGAGCGCCCAAAGATCGAGACGCTGACCTTCACGCGGCCCTTCTCCTCGTCGACTTCCTCGACTGTGCCGTTGAAACTGGTGAACGGCCCATCGGCCACCCGCACCTGCTCACCGATCTCGAACAGGATCGCCGGGCGGGGATGTTCGATCCCTTCCTGCGTCTGCTTCATGATCCGCTCGGCCTCGCTGTCGCTGATCGGCGTCGGCTTGGTCTTCGAGCCCAGGAACCCCGTAACCTTGGGCGTATCCTTGACCAGATGCCACGCCTCGTCGGTCAACTCCATCTTCACCAGCACATAGCCCGGGAAGAACTTTCGCTCGGCGTTGATCTTCTGCCCGCGCCGCAGTTCCACCACTTGCTCGGATGGCACCAGCACTTCATCAATCTGGTCGGCAAGCCCCTTCTGGGCCGCCTGTTCCTTGATCTGTTGCCCGATCTTCTTCTCGAAGCCCGAGTAGACGTGGACGACATACCAGCGCTTTGCCATGTTCAACCCCTCTCAGAAACCGGTGCCGAACAACAGACGGACGCCGACGCCGATGATCTGATCGGCGATGAAAAAGAACGCGGCCGCGAGGCTGCCCAACGCGAACACGAGCCCCGTCGTCACCATCGTCTCTTTGCGCGAAGGCCAGGTGACTTTGATGACTTCGCTGCGCACTTCGCGCGCGAACTTCAACGGATCGAACGCCACGCCGGTCATGCTCCTAAGCTGCCTTCCAGTGCGGGGATGATTCCCCAGATAGCCAAACAAAGCGGTCGTCATCCAAGCCTGGCCACATCAGGGCCAAACCCATCCAAACACGCCGCCGGATCGCTGAGAATGCGGGACCGGTTCGGCGCGGCCGCACCCGATGCCACAGGCATGGGAGGCGGCGCTGGCAGGGGTGGAGGGTCTCGAACCCGCAACCTCCGGTTTTGGAGACCGGCGCTCTAGCCAATTGAGCTACACCCCTACGCGCCCGGCCCGAGCTGATCACAGAACGGCCCGGTCCAGGGGGGCGTAAAGAGAATGTTGGCGCCCTAATGTCAAGAGCATCATGCGCGTTTCCCTGGGCCACATTGCCACAACGCAGCCAAACCGCGATTTCGTCAGGAGAGGGGCAGGGGCTACCACCGGTATTCCGGCTGGAGCGGGTGACGGGAATCGAACCCGCACAGCCAGCTTGGAAGGCTGGGACTCTACCATTGAGCTACACCCGCACGCCGCGATCCGGACCTGTCTGATCGCCAGGTCCGCCAGACAACCAGAAAATCCCCGGTTCATGCCGGGAAATCCTCCAGAACAGGCCGCTGGACGAACCAAGCGGCCCATCTCCCAGACCTTATCCACTCCACCACCTCCAACGCAACCCACCCCGTCGCAGAGCGGGTCATTTGCACCGGGACAAGGATGGCGCTCTCCTGGATGGGTTCACCACTGATGGAAGCGCTGCGGCCGGTCTCGCCGCACAATTCAGCTATGCGGAGGGCGACGAACACATGTGTGCACGGCCCACTGCAACATATGAATTTTTCGATTGTCCGGATGCGACTGAAACGCGCGCTGGCTCCCGAAGTAGGACTCGAACCTACGACCTAGCGATTAACAGTCGCGTGCTCTACCAACTGAGCTATTCGGGATCAGCGCGCTGCAACCCTATAGCGAAGCGGTTCCCCCCCTGTAAACCCCTGTTCGCCCCCCCACGTGACGGGGGTGTTCAATGAGCAGCACTGCGTTATAATGCTAAGGCATGGTGGAAGCGGCACACGCTGCCCTGCGATGCGTATGATGCGTATGATGCGAGAGTGGCGGAACGGTAGACGCAGTCGACTCAAAATCGACCGGCGCAAGTCATGGGGGTTCGAATCCCCCCTCTCGCACCACGCAACCTCCTGACAAAATGCCGCTGAAACCTGCCTCCCGTGCCGGGGATAAGAAGGCAAGCGCTTCTTTTTTGAAAAAAGAAGCAGACGACCTTTGTCCGGTTGGGGGCGGCCGCAACGGTTCCAAGGCGGCGCACACAGCAAAAAACAGCCGCTCCTGCCTTAACCCGGCGCCGCCCCGCCTCCACACACCAGCAATTGACCGGATACGTAATCCGACTCCGGAATGCAGAACAGATAGACCGACCCCGCCGCCTCCTCCGGCGTGCCCGCCCGCCCCAGCGGAATCCGCGCCTCGATATCCTTCGCGTTGTCCGCGTTTATCCCAACCCGGATCTGCCGCCCCTCGATATCGATCCGCGCCCCGGAATCCGCCGTCGCCTCCGTCAGCCGCGTCCTGATGAACCCGAAGGCGACGGCGTTCACATTCACCCGATACCGTCCCCACTCCTTCGCCAACGTCTTGGTCAGTCCGACAATCCCCATTTTCGCCGCCGCGTAGTTGGACTGCCCGGCATTCCCCCCGGTGCCCGACACCGACGAGATATTCACCACCTTGCGATTAAACCCCACCCCCGCTGCCGCCTCCGCCCGCGCCAGGTCCCGAATCCGCGGCTGCGCCGCCCGCAAAATCCGAAACGGCGCCGTCAAATGGCAATCGATGATCGCATACCACTGCTCGTCCTCCATTTTCTGGATGACATTGTCCCACGTGTAGCCCGCATTGTTCACGATGATATCGACCGAGCGGTAGGTATCCATCGCCTTCTGGATGAACATCTCCCCAAACTCCGGCACCGTCACCGACCCCGGAAACGCCACCGCCTCGCCCCCCATTGCCTTGATCTCCGCCACCACCGCATCCGCCGGCGCCGCATCGAGGTCATTGACCACCACATGTGCGCCCTCGGATGCCAGCTTCAGCGCGATCGACCGCCCGATCCCCCGCCCGCCACCCGTCACCAGCGCCACCCGCCCCTGGACTTTCCCGTGCATCCTCGCAATCCTCCCATGCTCGTCCCTTCAGAGGGACCGTTTGATCGCCGGATTGTGCAGCCCCACACCCAGCCGGCGCAAGGAGGGCCGCATCGCATGGAATGGGACGCCCCCGGCATCATCCTCGACACCCGCCCCTTCGGCGAAACCGATGTCCTCGCCACCATCATGACCGAAGATCACGGCGCCCATCGCGGCCTCGCCCGCGGCGGCCAGTCCCGCAGCCGTGCCGCCCTGTGGCAGCCCGGCAACCTCGTCCAGGCCCGCTGGACCGCCCGCCTGTCCGACAATCTCGGCAGCTTCACCGCCGAACTCATCCACCCCGCCGCCGCCCTCGTCCTCGATGATCCCCTCGCCCTCGCCATGCTCCGCAGCGCCTGCGCCACCGCCGAAGGTGCCCTGCAGGAACGCGAAGCCTACCCCCGCAGCTTCGACGGCCTGCTCCGTCTCCTTGCCCGCCTGCCCCAGGGCGCCCCCCTCCTGACCGACCTGGTCCTGTGGGAACTCACCCTGCTGGCAGACCTCGGCTACGGCCTGGACCTCACCCGCTGCGCCGTCTCCGGCGCCACCGACCGCCTCGCCTTCGTCTCCCCCAGATCCGGCCGCGCCGTCGCCGCCGAAGCCGCCGGCCCCTGGCGCGACCGCCTTCTGCCCCTCCCCCCCTTCCTCCTCGCCTCCCAGAACCTCGCCACCCCTGCCGATTGGCGCGACGGATTGCGCCTCACCGGCCACTTCCTCGCCCGCGACGCCTTTGGCCTGCATCACAAGCCATTGCCCCAGGCCCGCCTCGCACTGTACGACCGCGTCGCCGTGCGCGCCGAACCCACTCCGGAGACCAGCCCAGATGCCTGACGATATGATCGGCAAAATCGAGGAAACCCGCCTCGCCGACGCCCTCGGCGAGCGCTACCTCGCCTACGCCCTGTCCACCATCATGTCCCGCTCCTTGCCCGACGTGCGCGACGGCCTCAAACCCGTTCACCGTCGTCTCGTCTACGCCATGCACCAACTCCGGCTTGATCCCACCACCGGGTTCAAAAAATGCGCCCGCATCGTGGGCGACGTGATGGGCAAATATCACCCCCACGGCGATGCTTCGATCTACGACGCCATGGTCCGCCTCGCCCAGGACTTTGCCGCCCGCTACCCCCTGGTCGACGGCCAGGGCAATTTCGGCAACATCGACGGCGATAACGCCGCCGCCATGCGCTACACCGAAGCCCGCCTCACCGAAGTCGCAAAATCCCTCCTCGCCGGCATCGACGATGACGCGGTCGACTTCCGCCCCACCTATGACGGCGAAGAATCCGAACCCGTCGTGTTGCCCGGCGGCTTCCCCAATCTCCTGGCTAATGGCGCCGCAGGCATCGCCGTCGGCATGGCGACCTCCATCCCCCCTCACAACGCCGGCGAAGTCTGCGCCGCCGCCATCCACCTCATCCGCAACCCCGACGCCACCACCGCCGATCTCCTCGATCACATGCCCGGCCCCGACTTCCCCACCGGCGGCATTCTCATCGAGGAACGCGCCTCCATGATCCAGGCCTACGAAACCGGCCGCGGCGGCTTTCGCCTGCGCGCCAAATGGGCCGTCGAACGCGGCAAGAACGGCACCTGGTCCATCGTCGTCACCGAAATCCCCTACCAGGTCCAGAAATCCCGCCTCATCGAGCAAATCGCCCAACTCCTCGAAGACAAAAAACTCCCCCTCCTCGGTGACATCCGCGACGAATCGGCCGAAACCGTCCGCCTCGTCCTCGAACCCAAAACCCGCATCGTCGAACCCGACATGCTCATGGCCACCCTGTTCCGCGCCACCGCCCTCGAATCCCGCTTCCCCCTGAACATGAACGTCCTCACCGCCGAGCGCACCCCCCGCGTGCTGTCCTTGCGCGAAGTCCTCCGCCAATGGCTCGATCACCGCCAGATCGTCCTCGTGCGCCGCTCCAATCACCGCCTCGCCGCCATCGAGCGCCGCCTCGAACTGCTCGACGGCTTCCTCGCGGTCTACCTCAACCTCGATGAAGTCATCCGCATCATCCGCTACGAGGATGAACCCAAGGCCGAACTCATTCGCGCCTTCACCCTGACTGACGCCCAGGCCGACGCCATCCTCAACATGCGCCTGCGGAGCTTGCGCAAACTCGAGGAACTCGAAATCCGCAAGGAACACAAAACCCTCTCCCGCGAACGCAAGGACCTCCAAACCCTCCTCGCCAGCACCAGGCTGCAATGGGACCGCATCGCCACCGAACTGGATGAAACCCGCACCAAATTCGGCACCAGCCCTCCGGCATCATCCCCTCTCGGCACACGGCGCACCGAACTCGGCGATGCCCCGGCCGACATCGAAGTCTCCACCGAAGCCTATGTCGAACGCGAAGCCATCACTGTCATCCTTTCCGAAAAAGGCTGGATCCGCGCCGTCAAAGGCCACAACGTCGATCCCGAAACCCAGAAATTCAAGGAAGGCGACGCGCTGCGCCTCCTCCTCCCCTGCGAAACCACCGACCGCCTCTGCCTCTTCGCCACCAACGGCCGCGCCTACACGCTGCGCGCCAATGACCTCCCCCGCGGCCGCGGTGACGGCCAACCCATCCGCCTCCTCGCCGAAATGACCAACGAAGACGACATCGCCGCCCTCTTCCTCTGGCGCGACACCATCAGATACCTCGTCGCCTCCAACACCGGCCGCGGCTTCATCGTAAAATCGGAAGACCTCATCGCCGAAAAACGGACCGGCAAAACCATCCTCAACCTCAAACCCACCGAAACCGCCCGCCTCTGCCTGCCCATCGATGGGGACCACCTCGCCATCATCGGCGACAACCGCAAACTCCTCGTCTTCCCCCTCGACCAGATCCCCGAACTCAGCCGCGGTACCGGCGTGCAACTCCAAAAATACAAAGACGCCAGCCTCGCCGATGCCAAAACCTTCCGTGCCGCCGAAGGCCTCACCTGGCGCCTCGGGGAAAAAACCCGCACCGAAACCGACCTCCGCCTCTGGCGCGGCGACCGCGCCCAAACCGGCCGTCTCCCCCCCAACGGCTTCCCCAAATCCGGAAAATTCACCTAGCCCTCCCCCCCAAACCCGCCATTTCGCCTAACGAACACCACCCGCAACCCAAACCCCGCGCCCGCGGGACGCGCTGGGCCTAGAACCTCCATGTCGTTCCAAAAACTGCCTCATCCACCAACGCCGACTCAAGCCTTTATAGTTGCGATATAGAACCAACAATAGCCAACCCCACCGCCTCCGCCACCCGGATCCCATCCACCCCCGCCGAAAGGATTCCCCCCGCGAACCCAGCCCCCTCGCCCGCCGGATACAACCCGCTCACATTCAAACTTTGAAGCCCCGCCCCCCGCGGTATCCGCAGCGGCGATGACGTCCGCGTCTCCACCCCCGTCAAAACCGCATCCGCCATATCGAACCCCGCGATCTGCCGCCCAAAAGCCGGCAACGCCTCGCGGATCGCAGCAATCGCATAGTCCGGCAGACACCCCGACAAATCCGTCCAATTCACCCCCGGCTTGTACGACGGCACCACCGAGCCCACCGTTGTCGAAGCCCGCCCCGCCAGAAAATCCGCAACTTTCTGCGCGGGCGCCGCATACGTCCCGCCGCCCGCGGCAAACGCCATCTCCTCCCAATGCCGTTGAAACGCAATCCCCGCCAACGGCCCACCAGGGTAATCTTCAGGCGAAATCCCCACCACAATCCCAGCATTCGCATTGCGCTCTGCGCGCGAATACTGGCTCATCCCATTCGTCACCAACCGCCCGACTTCCGACGCCGCCGCCACCACCGTTCCGCCCGGACACATGCAGAAACTATAAACCGACCGCCCATTCGCGCAGTGATGCACCAGCTTGTAATCCGCCGCCCCCAGCAATTTATGGCCCGCGAACTGCCCCCACCGGCACGCATCGATCATCCCCTGCGGGTGCTCGATGCGAAATCCGATCGAAAACGGCTTGGCCACCATCTCCACGCCCCGCGCATGCAGCATCTCAAACGTATCGCGTGCACTATGCCCCACCGCCAACACCACATGTGACGCCGCAATCCGCTCGCCGCTCGCCAGCACCACGCCGCGCATCGCATAGCCCCGCTCGGTCTGCGCGAGATCGAGATCCACCACATGCGATCCGAACCGATACTCCCCCCCCAGCGCCTGCACCTCGGCGCGCATACTCTCCACCATCGACACCAGCCGGAACGTTCCGATATGCGGCCGCCCGACAAACAAGATCTCCTCCGGCGCCCCCGCCTTGACGAACTCCGTCAACACCTTGCGCCCCCGAAACGCCGGGTCCTTGATCTGGCTGTAGAGCTTGCCGTCCGAAAACGTCCCCGCGCCGCCTTCGCCGAACTGCACATTGCTTTCCGGGTTGAGCACCGATTTGCGCCAAAACGCCCAGGTATCCTTGGTCCGCTCGCGCACCACCTTGCCGCGCTCGAGGATGATCGGCCGGAACCCCATTTGCGCCAGCAGCAACCCCGCCAGAAGCCCGCACGGCCCGGTTCCGATCACCACCGGCCGCTCCGCCATCCCATCCGGTGCCCGCGCCACCATCCGATACGCCGTATCCGGCGTCACGCCCACATGCCCATCCCCGGCCAGGCGCGCCAGCACGGACGGCTCGTCCGCCACTTCGGCATCGATCGTATAGGTAAGCCTGATCTGCGCCTTGCGCCTGGCATCCACCGCCCTGCGCGACACGCTGAACCGCCGCACCGCGCCGAGCCGCTCCAGCACCGCTGCCTCGAGCGCCGCCGCGTCGTGGTCGAGCGGCAATTTTAATTCGGTCAGTCGGATCATGGTGCATCCAGCGCAAAACGGAGCCATCCGCCCCTGCCGTCTTTCTGCGCCAGGCCAGCCTGTGTTTCAACTCCAGACCGGGCAGAACGACCACAAGGCCAGGGCAGGCCGCGATGGAGGTGTTGCGCTGTCAGCCGATCGGATCGCAGCGGAAGCCTTCGCCCCAGCGCCGCACCTTGACGCGCGATGGCGAGGGGAAATGGGCGGTGCAGCACGCGGTGTCTGTGTCGCAGTAGCGCTCGAGAAAGGCGCGACGCGTGGCGGCGGACTGGATGGGGTCGACATCGGCGCGCATGGAAAGCTCGGTGTGGCGCGCCTGGATCGGCGAGTGGATCAGATCGCCGGTGAACACCGCGGCATCGCGGCCGCGGCCGATGGCAACCGCATAATGGTCCGGCGTGTGGCCCGGCGTAGGCATCAGGCGGACATGGTCGTTCAGTTCGTGCGCGCTGCTGACGAGTTCGTGGCGTCCGGCCTCGACGATGGGCAGGACCGAATCCTGGAACGGCAGCACCGGGGATTTTGCGTTCTGTTCGTTCCAGTAGGCGTATTCCTTGTCGGCGAAGAGATATTTCGCTTTGGGGAAGGTCGGCACCCAGCGGCCGTCGATGAGCTTGGTATTCCAGCCGACATGGTCGACATGGAGATGAGTGCACATGACATAGTCGATATCCTCGACGCCGAGGCCGGCGGCGGCGAGGGCCCGGAGGTAGTGATCGCCGGACTGCATGTCCCAGGCGGGGAAGGCCGGCCGCGACTTGTCGTTGCCGACACAGGTGTCGATCATGATGGTGTGGTGCGGCGTGCGCACGACGTAGGACTGGACGCAGATGACCAGAAAATCCTCAGCGTTCAGCGCGCCGGCCTCCTGCAGCCAGCCTCGGTTTTCGGCCAGCATGGCGTCGCTCAAACTGGGCAGAAAGCGCTGCAGGCCCTGGAACGCATATTCGCCCTCGATGATGCGGTCGATCCGCATGTCAGCGATTTGAAAGCTGGTGGTCATGGGTATGGTCCCTCTTGTCGGGGGCGATGCTAGAGGCGCATGACCGAACTGACAAACCGTATCCGGGGTTTACAGCGTGGGGCGGGTCTGGTGCAGGCTGGGGCCGCCATTTGCTGGAAAGGGTTTTGCCGATGCCTCCCGACTTCTCGTTGCGTGCCGCCCGGCCCTCGGATGCCGAAGCCATCGCCGCCATGCACTGCCTGCCCGGATTCCGCCACGGCACGCTGCGCCCGCCGTTCGTCTCGCCGCAGCAGGTGCGCGAGCGGCTGGAACGGCCGTTCAACGGGCATATGCTGGTGGCCTTCGCGGGCGAGGCGCTGATCGGGCAGGTGGGTGTGGCGCAGCACACCGGGCGTCAGTCGCATGCGGGGGAGATTGGCATCGGCATCCATGACGACTGGGTGGGGCAAGGGATCGGGCATCGCCTGATGAGCGAAATCATCGCGGTGGCCGATCGCTGGATGGGGCTGCGGCGGCTGGAACTGACGGTGCAGACCGACAACGCACGAGCGATCGCGCTCTACACGCGGCACGGATTCGTGATCGAAGGGACCCATATCGGGGATAGTATTCGCGACGGCATGCTGATCGATGTGCACAGCATGGCGCGGCTGGTGGCGGCGACGGTATTGCAAAGGAATTTAAAGTGAATTTATGAATTATTTATTAATAAAATAATCAATAACTATTTGATATTGTAATCGATATGTCTGCCGGGATGAGGGGAAGAAGCCAATTTTTATTTGGATTAGGCCCTATATTGGCGAATAATATTAGAGGATAAAGTTTATTTTATTAATTTTTCAAAAAAGAAGCGCTTGCTTCCTCTCCCACATCCGTCCCCCGTAGGGCCTGCGTTGCGGATTCCCTGCTTGCGCCGGGCGGGCGTGCATGCTGCAACGCGGCGCACCTCCACAGTCCGGTGCCATTGCCATGACCGAGTCCGCCGTATCCGTTGCTTTCGAGTCGCATGATCGGGTTCTGATCCTCGATTTCGGCAGCCAGGTGACGCAGTTGATCGCGCGTCGGGTGCGGGAGTGCGGGGTGTATTGCGAAATCTGGCCGTATAACGTCGATCCGGCCAAGATCGTGGCGTTCGGGCCGCGGGCGATCATTTTGTCGGGTGGGCCGGCGAGTGTGCCGGAGGGGAATTCGCCGCGGGCGCCGCAGATGGTGTTCGAGCAGGGCGTGCCGGTGCTGGGCATCTGCTACGGGCAGATGACGATGTGCGAGCAGCTTGGCGGCACGGTGGCGGCGTCGGATCATCGGGAGTTCGGGCGGGCTTTCGTTGATGTGTTGGAGCCCTGCGCGTTGTTCAATGGCGTGTGGTCGCCGGGTGCGCACGAGCAGGTGTGGATGAGCCATGGCGACCGGGTGACCGAGTTGCCGGAGGGGTTCCGTGTGGTGGGGACGTCCGAAGGCGCGCCGTTCGCGGCGTTCGCTGATGATGCGCGGAAGTTCTATGGGCTGATGTTTCATCCCGAGGTGGTGCATACGCCGCACGGGGCGCAGTTGTTGCGCAATTTCGTGCGCGATGTGGCGGGTTGCGCGGGGGATTGGAGCATGGGCGGGTTCCGCGCGGCGCAGGTGGCGAAAATCCGCGCGCAGGTGGGCGGCGGGCGGGTGATTTGCGGGTTGTCGGGGGGCGTCGACAGTTCGGTGGCGGCGGTGCTGATCCATGAGGCGATCGGGGATCAGTTGACCTGCATTTTTGTTGATCACGGTCTGCTGCGGGCGGGCGAGGCGGACGATGTGGTGGCGACGTTCAGGGACAAGTTCAATATCAAGCTGGTGCATCGCGATGCGTCGGACATGTTCCTCGGCGCTCTCGAGGGTGTCACGGACCCTGAGATCAAGCGCAAGACGATCGGGCGGCTGTTCATCGAGGTGTTCGAAGAGGAGGCGGTGAAGGTGGGGGGCGCCGATTTTCTGGCGCAGGGGACGCTGTATCCGGATGTGATCGAGAGCGTGAGCTTCACGGGCGGTCCGTCGGTGACGATCAAGTCGCACCACAATGTGGGCGGGTTGCCGGCGCGGATGCGGATGCAACTGGTGGAGCCGTTGCGCGAGTTGTTCAAGGACGAGGTGCGCGATCTCGGGCGGGAACTGGGGATTCCTGAGATCATCGTGGGGCGGCATCCGTTCCCCGGGCCGGGCCTGGCGATCCGCATTCCGGGAGCGATCACGCGGGAGAAGTGCGACCTGCTGCGCAAGGCGGACACGATCTACCTGGAGGAGATTCGCACTGCTGGGCTCTACGACGCGATCTGGCAGGCATTCGTGGTGTTGTTGCCGGTGCGCACGGTGGGGGTGATGGGCGATGGGCGAACGTATGACATGGCGTGCGCACTCAGGGCGGTGACGAGTTCGGACGGGATGACGGCGGATGTGTATCCGTTCGAGATGGGGTTCCTGAGTCGGGTTTCGAACCGGATTGTCAACGAGGTCAGAGGGATCAACCGGGTGACGTATGATATTACGTCCAAGCCGCCGGGGACGATTGAGTGGGAGTAGAACAGCCGTGAGCATTACGCTTTATGGGATCAAAGCTTGCGATACGATGAAGAAGGCGCGCGCGTGGCTCGAGGCGCATGGGGTGGCTTATCGGTTTCATGACTACAAGGTGGCGGGGATCGAGGCGGCCGTGGTGCGGGGGTGGGTGGATCGGTTGGGCTGGGAGGTGGTGCTCAATCGGGCCGGGACGACGTTTCGCACTGTGCCGGAGGCGGAGCGGGCGGGGCTGGATGCGGAGGGGGCGATCCGGCTGATGGTGGCGCAGCCATCGATGATCAAGCGACCGGTGCTTGAGCAGGCGGGGGCGTTGGTGGTGGGGTTCAAAATAGAAGTTTATGCGGCGCGGTTTGGCTGAGAAACGGGCTTGTGCTTTGATGGGGCGCTGCCGATTGGGCGCCTTGTGAGGCGGTTTGCGCCCTCCGGGGGGTTACGCCCCCCCCAGCAAAGCAGGCTCTCCAACCGAAATCACCCGCCGGATTTCGTCGGTCTTGAAGCCCAGCGCCATCGGCCGGCGAATGCCGGGCAGGGTGATGACGTCGTAGAGTTCATCGACTGCCCCTTCGAAGCGCAGCCAATGCACGGCATCGCCGCTGCGTAGATCGATCACTTGCAGCCCGCAGCGTGGCTCCGCCTTGCGGGCCTTCAGCATCTCATCGAGCGGCAATCCGCTGAACGTCTTGTTGTGGCGCGGCTGGGACAGGCCGATGACTGCGAAGTCGCCGTGGAAGTAAAGCCCGCGCATGTAGCCCGCACAGAACGTCACAGGCACGAAGCGGCCGCTGTCCGGCTCGATATGGCCGAACTCTCCGGTTCCGGAATTGAGCAGCCACAGCTTGCCCTGGTGCCAACGCGGCGAATGCGGCATCGACAAGCCCGAGGCAATGATCTCGTTGGCGTGGACATCGACCACAACGCCGCCATCCACCCGGTGATCGCGCCAGCCATCGGCCACGTCGGAGGCGCCGACGGCGGTGACATAGGCCGGCTGTCCATCACGCATCGCCAGGCCATTGAGGTGGCAGCGATCCTCCGCGGCAAGCTTGCGGCTGAACGGCGGCTGCCACAGCGGCACGAAGCTGTGAGTCTCGCTCAGCGTCGCCAGGCAGCCGAACAGCGTGTTGACGAACACAAGCCGCCCCGTGCCATCCACCGCCATGTCATGGATATCCAGATCACCCGTGGTGTGGCCGACCTGCGGCACATACAGCCGGTCATACCCGTCCTGCAATTCGCCATTGGTGAACAGGTTTTCGAACCGCCACAGTTGATACAGGCTGCTCAGGTAGAAGCCGTTCGCCGTCGGGCAAAGCCCCATGCACCGGTTGAACGTGCGTTCGAACACCGACAATTCGCCATTCTGCTTCAATCCGAGAAGGAACAGCTTGCCGATCTGATACGTTGTCAGTGCCAGCGAGATCTTCTGCTCATCCAGCCACGACAGGAACTGCCGCGAGGTGGATATTTCCAGCGATGGCGCGGACTGTGGGGGCGGCATCGGTCTATCCCTTCTCTGCCCGGCCTACTCGGCACAGGATTGTCATGATGCGGTGTGGGCCGCCGAGCGCGAGCCGGCGAGAAGCATATTCGCTGTCCCCCCGCTGCAATAGACACCCCACATGCGGCGCAAGAGCGTTTCGAAATCGGCGACATAGCGAGCGATGTCGCACAACGGCGATGCCATCATGCGCGCACGCAGCGCGCCGCGCGAAGGGCGCAGCAGGGCAACCTGCCCCGCCATCCGCACGGCTGCTGCAATATAGGCCTCCTCGTCCGGCGCCACCCAGTCGGGCCGATCGAGCGTTGCGAGGAAACTCGCGCCCATGCGGCTGACAAAATTGCCGCCTTCAATCGCCAACACCGGCACGCCCATCCACAGCGCCTGCAACGTGGTCGTGCCGCCGTTATACGGTGTGGGATCCAGGGCGATATCGATGTCGCCATATTCCTGCATCATGTCCGCCAACCCGGTCGGCCCGCGGAAGATCAGCCGCTCCGGCGCGATGCCTTGTGCCGCGAACAGGGCGGCGAAGCGGGCATGGACCGTGGGATCGCGCAGCGACGGCGCCTTGAGCAGCAGCAGCGCATCCGGCACCGATGTCAGCACCCGTGCCCATAATGCGATGGTTTGCGGCGAAAGTTTCATTGCATTGTTGAACGAACCGAAAACCACCGCCTCCCCGTCCCGGCGCGGCGGCGGCAGCGGATACTCATCCACCGGCGCCCAGCAGAACACGCTGTGCGGGAGTTGCGCGATCCCTTCGCTGAACAAGGCCGCGTGGGCCTTCGGGCTCACTGTGGCATCCCCGATCAGCCAGTCCATCTGGCTCAATCCGGTGGAATGCGGATAGCCGAGGAATGTCGCCTGCACCGGCGCTGCCCGTTTGGCGAACACCCCCAGCCGGTGGCTTGAGGTATGGCCGGCGAGGTCGATCAGGATATCCACGCCATCGCCGATGATCGCTGCCCGGATCGCATCGTCGTCGAGGCCGGACGTATCGCGCCAGTGATCGGCCTGGGCCTCCGCCTGCCGTGTATAGGCATCATGCATGGTGCCGGTGAAATAGATGCGGATTTCAACCTGTGCCCGGTTGAACCACGCCAGCATGGGCAGCAGAAACAGGTTCACCGGGTGCTGCCGATGCAAGTCCCCGGTCACGAAGCCGACGCGCAACTGCCGGTCCGCATCCCGCCCGTTGCGGAAGCGCGTCTGCGGCGCCAGCTCCGCCTCGATTGGCGCGCAGAGCTGCCGGTGCAGATCAGCCACCGCCTGGGGGGGCATCGTGTCGTGATAGAGCGACGTCATCGCAATGCTTGATGCCAGGCGTGAGCGCGGATCGCCACCAGCATCATAGGCGAGCTGCAACATCGCCAGATGGCCCTTGGCGTCGCCCATGCGCCCGAGCATGCCGGCCTCCAGCAGCCGCGCCTCCGGGTTTTCGGGGGACAATGTTGCGATCCGGCGCAGCGTGTCCTGGCAATCCGCCAGGGCATAAACCTCGTGCTGAATCCGGGCCAGGGTCAGCAGTACCGCCACATCCCCGGGGCGCAACTCGATCGCTCGGCGCAGGATTGCGATCGCCTCCTGCCAGTAATTATGCGTATAGACCCGGTTTGCCAGGCCAACCAGAAACCCTGGATTTGACGATTGCGCGGCCCGTTCAAACGCCTTCTCGGCTGCCGCGACATTGCCGATGCGCATCAGCGCCTCGCCCAGATACATCATCGAGCCATGCCGCTGCGGCCGCAGGCTGAGCAGGGCGCCCAAGGCTGCGACGGCGCCCTTGGCATCCCCGGCGTTGAGGCGCCACACACCCATCCAATGCAGGGTCTCTCCGGGCAGGAATTCCAGAGATTTGGCCCGTTCCAGTGCCTGTGTGGAGTTCGGTAAGGCGGCCGCCGGCGCGTCGTTCCCCGCCTGGCCACCGATCTCCCGCACCCGTGCAAGATACAGCCAGCTCAGCCAATCCCCCGGTGTCCGCGCGACCATGGCTGCGAAGCGGTTGGCTCGTTCGTCGGCATCCGCCAACGCGGATCGGCCCAATTGCCCGTCCCCCGCCGCATCGTCCCGCCAGGCACCGATATCGAGCCGGTCCAGCCCGGCCTCAAGCGCCTTATCCAGCCGCATGGCTTGCCGTGCCGCATAGGCTGCCTGCCAGCGGAGATCCTCGCCGGCATACGCCCGCGCGAGCGAGAGCCATACCGGCGCCTGAACCGGCGACTGCCGCAGCATGCGCCAGCAGGCATCGATATCCAAATCGGATGGAGTCATAGCATACACATCATGCGCCCCTCATAATGCTGCCTTCTTAAAAGGTAACCCCTATTTTTCGTCGGATATGCTTGTGGACTTCACCGGACCCATTCGATGTGCTGATCCAGCGCTGTCATGGCGGGTTTGCGGGTTTCCGGGGTTGCGCCGGCGCGGCTGGCGCGGGCTAATCATCACGCAACAACAGCCGGCGGTTCGGCCGGAGCCACAGGAGCGAAATGTCGATGACCAAGAAACCGCGTGGCAGGCTGTTCTTCGCCAATCCGGGGCCGACCAACATCCCGGACAGCATCCTGCATGCGCAGGCCCATCATGCCGTGGATTTCATGGATGCCGATTTCATCGCGCTCTACAACCGGTGCGTCGATGGCGTGAAGCGGGTGTTGCGGACGGAGCAGAATCTGTTCTTCTACACCGGGTCCGGCCATGCGGCGTGGGAAGCAAGCCTCGTCAATCTGCTCAGCCAGGGCGACAAGATCCTGATTATCGAGACCGGCAATTTCTCGGAATCCTGGGGCCGGATGGCTGCGGCCCTGGGTATCGAGGTGCAGACGGTTGCGGCGGATTGGCGGGTGGGCGCCGATCCGGCTGCGGTGCAGGCGGCTTTGGCTGCCGATACGGGGCATACGATCAAGGCGGTGTGCGCCGTGCACAACGAAACCGCGACCGGCATGACGCTGTCGCTGCCGGCGATCCGGGCTGCGATCGATGCGGCGGGGCATCCGGCGCTGTTGCTGGCGGACACGATTTCCTCGCTCGGCTCGATCGATTTCCGCTTCGACGAATGGGGCATCGATTGCGCGGTCGGCGGGTCCCAGAAGGGGCTGATGCTGCCGACCGGGCTGTCGTTCACCGGGGTGTCGAACAAGGCGATGGAGGTCCATAAATCCTCCAAGCTGCCGAAGGCGTATTTCAATTGGACGGCGATGCTGACGCGGCCGCACAAGAGCTTCATCGGCACGGTGCCGACCAGCTTCTTCTATGGGCTGCAGGAAGCGATGCGGCTGATCCATGATGTGGAGGGGCTGGAGGATGTGCTGAGCAGGCATCACCGGTTGGCCGAGGCCGTCCGGCGCTGCGTGCAGCATTGGTCGGGCAATAACGGGCCGCAACTCTATTGCACGAACACTGCGCGGTATTCGGACAGCGTGACGGCGGTGTTGATGCCGGAAGGGTTCAATGCGGAGGAGATCCGCAAGACCGCGCTGTCGAAGTTCAATGTGTCGCTGGGCGGCGGCTTGTCGCGGCTCAACGGACAGGTGTTCCGCATCGGGCATCTCGGGGATCTCAACGAACCGATGATCCTGGGGACGCTGGCGGTGGTGGAACTGGCGATGCAGATCAACGGCGTGCCGCATACGGCGGGCGGCGTGAATGCGGCTATTGCCTATCTGGCGGGAGCTTGAGGAAGGACAGGTCTTCTTTTTTGAAAAAAAGAAGCAAAAAACTTTTATTCGTTTGAGTGCGTTGGGTTTTGGAGAGTGGGGGCGAGGCCATGGTTTATTGGCTTCGCCCTTTTTCTGTTCGAAGACCCTTCAGGATGAAGTTTTTTTGCTTCTTTTTTTCAAAAAAAAGAAGCGCTTGCTTTCCTACAACGCCGCTTTGCGATCAAGATAAGCAAGCAAGGCGTCCTCAAAGGGCGCGATGCTCTTGTAGCCTTTCATGCTGTCGGGCAGGCCGCGGACGGCGGCGGCGAGGCGGGCGGCGGTTGCGGGTTCGGCGGCGATGCGGGCGATCGGGTAGACATGAACGCGGATGCCGAAGACGACGGTGCCGGATTTGGGCAGCGGGCTCAGGGTCTGGCGTTCGATGCGCAGGAAGAGGGTCTCGCCGGCGTTTTCGGCGGTGACGTCCGGGTTGTGGTCGCGGCGATAATGCTGGCCGCCGGGTTGGAACAGGGCGGGGTCGTCGTTGAGGGACCAGTTGACGCGCTCGACGAGTTTGCCTTCGCGCAATGTGGTGATCAGGCGGTCGACCGGTTTGGCCAGGCGTTCGGCGTAGATCGGCACGGGGCCGTGGATATCCGCCAGGGGGCGGCCGAGTTTTTCGTGCAGGCGCCAGCGCGAGGGGAAGCAGAGCACGGCGGCGGTGAGGATGGGGCCATCGGGCGTCAGGCGGAGGAGGCAGAAATCCTCCTGGACGAGGCGGCCGGCGATCTCGAGCGGGTCGAGCGTGGGGTTCGCGAGGTTCCAGGTTTCGGTGGTGAGGCGGTTGTGCAGGGTGTCGCCATCGCGGGTGAAGAAGGCGGGGAAGCGGCGGGGGAGGAGATCGGCGAGGCGGTCGAGCAGTTCGGCACGGGCGGCGGCGCTTGCGGGTTCGGCGCCATAGACCTCGGCGTGTTTGGTGTCCAGGAGGTGGCGGCGTTCGGCCATTTCAGCGGGGTAGTTGATGTCGATCACCACGAGATCGTCCATGGTCTGGGCGATGAGGCCCATCACCATGCGATAGGGGCCGGGCTCGAAGGGGAGGTAGACGGGTTCATCGGGGAGGGTCATGACGCGCAGAGTGGCGCGGATCGGGGGATCAAGCCAAGAGGGGGGCGCCGCTGTCGCTGTGTATGGTCATGAGATCGCAGCCGGGTGCGTCTGTCCTCTGCGCCCGGCGCAGAGCGGTCACCCCGCGCGTTCCAGTACGGCGGCGAAGAATCCGTCGGTGCCGTGGCTGAGGGGGGTGAGGGAGAGATAGGGCCCGGGGCAGGGCAGGGGGGCGTCGAGCGCCCAGGCCTCGGCGAGGGGGCGGACGGCGAAGTCAGGATGTCCGGCGAGGAAGGTCTCGACCTGGGCTTCGTTCTCCTCGCGCAGGAGGGAGCAGGTGGCGTAGACGAGGCGGCCGCCCTTGCGGACGAGGCGGGCAGCCTGGTCGAGGATCATGGCCTGTTTGACGGTGAGTTCGGCAAGGTCCTGCGCGGTGAGGCGTTGGCGGGCGTCGGGGTTGCGGCGCCAGGTGCCGGTGCCGGTGCAGGGGGCGTCGACCAGGACGCGGTCGAAGGTGGCTGCGCGGCGCTTGATCCATTTGTCGCCCGCTTCGGGCATATGGCATTCGACGTTGTGGACACCGGCGCGGCGGAGGCGTTTGACGGCGGCTTCGAGACGGAAGGGCGAGACGTCGGAGGCGACGATATGGCCGCGGTTTTCCATCGTCATGGCGAGTGCCAGGGTTTTGCCGCCGGCAC
Source organism: Rhodospirillales bacterium (assembly GCA_947447625.1). GTDB lineage: Bacteria > Pseudomonadota > Alphaproteobacteria > Acetobacterales > Acetobacteraceae > CAIYPH01. The sequence continues at coordinate 35,015 of CANFKS010000012.1, forward strand.
CGGCGCACCAGTCCGCCACGCGCATTTCGGGCTTGGCGCCGACCACGGCTGCGATGAGTTGGCTGCCTTCGTCCTGGATTTCGACGATGCCGTCCTGAAAGGGCTTGAGGGCGACGATGGGCTGGCGGCTTTGCACCCGCAAGCCCCAGGGTGAGAGGGCGGTGCATTCGGCGACGACGTTGACGTCGGCCAGAGCGGCTTGCGCGGCGGTGCGGTCGGATTTGAGGAGGTTGACCCGCAGGTCGAGGGGCGCCGGCAAGTCCATCGCTGCCATTTCAGCGTCAAGCGCGTCGCCAAAGCGGGCTTCGAGGAGGGGGACGACCCAGTCGGGGGCTTCGATACGCACACCGGTGGGCATGGCGGGGTGGTTGAGGGTGCGGCCTTCGAGAGCTTTGAGGATGGGTTTTTCGCTGGGGGAGAGTTTGTCCGGCGCGTATTGACCGCCGGCGAAGGTCTGCAGAAGGCCATCGCCGGTCCAGCCTTCGAGCATGAGGGAGGCAGCGACGAGCATGCGGGGCGAAATGCGCGCTTCAGTGCGCTGGAGCCACCAGGAGAGGCGGCGGCGGCTGCGGATGACGGACCAGGCGCGTTCGGAAATGGCGCGGCGGTCGCCGGAGCCGATGTAGCGGCGTTCACGGAAGAAGGCGTTGGCCACCGCGTCGGCGGGTTTGCGGGGCGTGTGGTCAATGGCCGCGACGAGCTCGATGGCGGCGGCGACGCGGGCGGCGGGGGTCATGCGGGCGGAGTCCTAGGGGAGGGGAAGCAAGCGCTTCTTTTTTGAAAAAAAGAAGCAAAAAACTTTTATCCGTTTGGCTTGGGCTGGTATGGGCGACAGGCGAGCGGGGACCCCAGTATCGTGGTGGGCTTCGCCGCTCTCTGCGCGAAGGAGCTGATCGGGCGACGTTTTTTGCTTATTTTTTTCAAAAAAGAAGCGCTTGCCTACCCTTCCTGCCGGTAATTCGGCGCCTCGCGCGTGATGGCCACATCATGCACATGGCTCTCGCGCAGCCCCGCGCCGGTGATGCGGCGGAAGCGGGTGTTGGTTTGCAACGCGGCGATGGTGGCGGCGCCGGTGTAGCCCATTCCCGCGCGCAGGCCGCCCACGAGTTGATGAATGACGGCGGAGACGGGGCCCTTATAGCCGACGCGGCCTTCGATGCCTTCGGGCACGAATTTCAGGGAGTCCTTGATTTCGGCCTGGAAGTAGCGGTCGGCCGAGCCGCGGGCCATGGCGCCGATGCTGCCCATGCCGCGGTAGGATTTATAGCTGCGGCCCTGGTAGAGGAAGACTTCGCCGGGGGCTTCGTCGGTGCCGGCGAGGAGGCTGCCCATCATGGCGCAATCGGCGCCGGCGGCCAGCGCCTTGACGAGATCGCCCGAGGTGCGGATGCCGCCGTCGGCAATGGCGGGCACGCCTTTGGAGCGGCACAGTTCGGCCGTTTCGAGGATGGCAGAGAACTGCGGCACGCCCACGCCGGCGACGACGCGGGTGGTGCAGATGGACCCCGGCCCGATACCGATTTTCACGGCATCGGCGCCTGCTGCGATGAGGGCGGCGGCCCCTTCGGGGGTGGCGACGTTCCCGGCGATGATCTGCACGGCGTTGGAGAGTTTCTTGATACGTTCGACCGAGGCGAGCACGCCGGCGGAGTGGCCGTGGGCGGTGTCGACGACGATGACGTCAACCTCGGAATCGACGAGGGCCTGGGCGCGGGCGAGGCCGTCCTCGCCGACGCCGGTGGCGGCGGCAACGCGCAGGCGGCCGAGGGCATCCTTGTCGGCGTCGGGATGGGCCTGGGCCTTGTCCATGTCCTTGACGGTGATGAGGCCGATGCAGCGCTGCTGGTCGTCGACGACGAGGAGTTTCTCGATGCGATGGCGATGGAGCAGGCGGCGGGCTTCGTCGCGGTCAACATCGGCCGTGACGGTCACGAGGTTTTCGCGAGTCATGAGTTCGTAGATGCGCAGATTGGGGTCGGTGGCGAAGCGGACGTCGCGGTTGGTAAGCATGCCGACGAGGCGTCCGGTGTCGCGTTCGACGACGGGAAAGCCGCTGATGTGATGGGTCGACATCAGGGCCCGAGCGTCGGAGAGGGTCTGGTCGGGATGGACGGTGATCGGATTGACCACCATGCCGGACTCGAATTTTTTAACCCGGCGGACCTGGGCGGCCTGTTCGTCGATGGTGAGGTTTTTGTGGATCACGCCCATGCCGCCGAGTTGCGCGAGGGCAATGGCCATCGGCGCTTCGGTGACAGTGTCCATCGCGGCTGAGATCAGCGGAATATGGAGCGAGATTTCGCGGGTAAGCCGGGTGCGGGTGTTGGTGGCGCCCGGCAGGACTTGCGAATAGGCCGGGACCAGCAGCACATCGTCGAAGGCGAGGGCCTCGATGACGCGCGACATCGCCGCGGGGGTGAATGTAGTGGTCGATGTATCCTGGGGTGCCATGGCCCGACTCTCCGAAACCTTGACGGCCCCTATTAGCGATGCGACCCCGCAGTGGCAAGGAAAGAGCGGTGACGAATTGGCGTCGCCGCCCTGCCATGCGTAAGCGGGGCATGCGTAAGCGGGGCATGCGTAAGCGGGGCATGCGTAAGCGGGGCATGCGTAAGCGGGGCATGCGTAAGCGGGGCATGGGGAAGGCGGGGCATGGGGAAGGCGGCGGAGAGGCAAAAGGCGCCGCTGCGTGGGATCGCAACAACGCCTTTATTGTTTTCGATCTCAGCCGAAGTAGGTGTCTTCGAGCGTCAGGCCGGAGAAGAATGTCATCGCGCCGGGCAGGTTGGTGAAGCCCTGGACGTCCTTGGCCATGGCGTAGCCTTGCGCGCGCCAGGCGAGGCCGACGAGGAAGCAATTGTCGAGCGCGGCCTTGGTGAGCTCGGCGTAGATCGTCTTGCGCTTGGCAAAGTCGAACTCGGCGCGGCCTTTCTCGAACAGGGCATGGACGTCGGGCGTGGGCAGGTTGACGCTGCGGGCGTTGTTGGGCGGCAGGTCGCCATCGAGCACGGTGGCGGCGCCATCGAAGTCGTTGTTGTCGGTCGTGGTGCCCTGGACGCAGAACTCGTACTGCCCGCGGTTGCCGAGACTGACGCGGGTGGCCCAGTCCGGCAGGTTGAGGGTGACGTTGATGCCAACGGTGGCGAGATTTTGCTGCACCACTTCGGCGGTCGATTTGTGCATGCCGTACTGGGCGGTGGAAAGCAGGGTGGTGGCGAAGCCGGTGCCGATTCCGGCTTCCTTCAGCAGGGATTTGGCGCGGTCGGGGTCGTAGGACCAATGCTTGGCGGCGACCTCGTCAAAGAACGGCGTGCCCGGCGCGATCGGCAGGCCTCGCAGCGGGTTGCCGCGGCCGAAGAAGGCGGCGTTGACGATTTCCTCGCGCTTGATGCCGTAGGCGACGGCTTGGCGGACCCGCTTGTCCTTGAAGGCGCCCTGTCCGTTGAAGCTCAGCGCCATGAAGGGACCGTCGACATTGGTCATCTTGAGGCGCTTGTCGGCCTCGATGGAGGTCATGGACTGCCAGGGTACGTATTCGATGATGTCGACATCGCCGGCCTGCAGGGCGGCGACGCGCAGGGTCTCGTCGGCGTAGGCGACAAAGCGGATGGTCTTGGTTTTGGGCGCGCCGGGCCGGTAGAACCTGGGGTTGGCCGCAAGGTCGATCGAGACGCCCTTTTCCTGGGCGGCGATGCTGTAGGGGCCGGCGGTGACGGCGGCGGCGTTGTTGTCGGTCGAGCCCTTGGCGACGATCGGCATGTGCGGGCTGGCGAGCCACTCCGGCAGCATGACGTTCGCGGCTTTGAGCACGATGCGCACGGTGCCGGGATTGGGCGTCTCGATGGCCGCGACGGACTGGAACTGGTTTTTCATGAAGGCGGTCGATTTCTCGCCCGCGACCTGCTCGAGCGTCCATTTGACGTCCTCGGCCGTGACTTTGGCGCCGTTGTTGAACGTCGCGTCGCGCAGCTTGAACACCCAGGCGGTGTCGCCGTCGCGGGTCCAGGATTCCGCCAGTTCGGGGCGCAGCAGGCCTTTGGCATCATAGGAGGTGAGGCCGCGCATGATGCAGTATTTCACCGTCACCTGGGCGGTGCCGGTGTTGGCCCAGGGCAGCAGGTTGGGCGGGAAGGTGGAGAGGCCGAAGGTGAGGGTGCCCGGTGTGCGCGCAGCGCGGGCTGGGCGGCCGAGCAGGGGCAGGGTGGCCCCTGCGGCCAGGATGGTGCGGCGGGAAATCTGCATCGATGGACTCCTTGAAGGCGTGCAATCGGAAAAGCGTGATCAGGTGGCGACGAAGGCGCGCAGGGCCTCGGCAACGCGGGGGACCAGAAGGTCCCACCGGCGGGGGGCGCTGTGGCGGAACAGGCGGAGCGAGGCGTACCAGGGCGAATCCTCGCGCTCGGCCAGCCAGCGCCAATCGGGCGCGAAGGGGATCATCGACCAGACCGGACGGCCCATGGCGCCGGCAAAATGGACGACCGACGTGTCGACCGAGACCAGCAGGTCGACATTTTCAAGGATGGCCGCTGTGTCCTCGAAGTCCTGGATTTCGGGGTCGAGGTTGAGCAGCGGGGCGCGGCCCTGATAGAGGGCGGTTTGCGCGGCGGTGGGGCCTTTTTGGACGGAGACGAAGGTGACGCCCGCGATGCCGAACAGCGGGGCCAGGGTGTCGAGCGTGATGGTGCGGTTGATGTCGTTGTTGTGGGTGGGCCGGCCGGCCCAGGCAATGGCGACGCGCTTGTGGCCGGACGACACGCGCGCGGCCAGGCGGTCACGCCACAGGGCTGCGCGGGCCGGGTCGGCGGTGAGGTAGGGGCCGGGGGAGGGGATGGTGTCGAGCCGGGTGCCGTGCAGGCGGGGCAGACCGGAGAACGGGCTGTAGCAGGCGAAGGGGCCGATGCGGTCCCATCGGGTGACGAGACGCAGGCCGGGGAACATGCGGGCCAGCGTGGGCTCGACTTCGGCCGAGCAGGCGAGAATGACCTCGGCCGCCCGTGCGCGCGCCCAGTCGACGTAGCGGGCAAACATGATGACGTCGCCGAAACCCTGGTCACCCACCAGCAAAAGCGGTTGGCCCGGGCCGAGGGTGCGGCCGTCCCATTGCGGCTGTTCGGATTTGGGCATCAAGGGTTGGGCGCCGGGGATCTGGTAGCGCCATTCGTAATGCTCCAGGCCGGGGCCGAAATCGCCCTTCAACAGCAGGGCCTGGCCGAGCTTCATGTGTGCCTGGGGCAGGTTGGGCCGCAGATCAACAGCATGACGGGCGGCGGCGATGCAGGCGTCAACCTCCATGCGGTCGAACAGGACCATGGCGAGATTGAACGGACCGAGCGGGTCAGCCGGATCAAGCGTGATGGCGCGGCGGCCGGCGGCGACGGCTTCGTCCAGGCGGCATTGCAAGCGGTAGACTTCGGAAAGGTTGCGGTAGTGCGGCGCCTTGCCGCTGCCCAGCGCGATGGACCGCTCCATCAGATCGGCCGCTTCGGCGATGCGGTTGCGGCGGAAGTGGATGAGGCCCTTGGTGTGCAGGGCCTCGGGCTGATTGGGCAAGGCTGCGAGAACATGCCCGATCATCCGCTCGGCGGCGTCGATGCGGCCGGCTTCGAGATACTCATGGGCGATGGTGAAAATTTCGACCGCCGGCACAGCAACCGTCGGCGGGCCCGATCGCGCGGGCTGCGGTATCGGCTGGGGCTGTTGGTGGGAGAGGGGGACTCCAGACACGGCTACTCCAGACACAGGGCTGCTCGCTTGAAAGACTAAAATGGACCCTAGCCGACAGCGGGCGCCCTCGGGAATGGGGATAATCGCCCCGGCGATATTGGCGCCGCCACATGGCCGCCCTATCGTGGCACCAACAGGGGAGCGCCGGTCATGAAAATCTTCTTCGCGACACTTGCCACCGAGACCAACACGTTTTCGCCGATCCCCACCGGGCGGGCGGCCTTCATGGGCGATCGGGAGTGGTATCGCACCGATGGCAGCCTGCATCCGCCCGCGATGGGCAACCGGGCGCTGATCGAGTTCCGCGCCCGCGCCGAGGCCGACGGCTACGAGATCGTGGAGAGCATCTGCGCTTCGGCCCAGCCGGCCGGAACCACGCTGCGCGCGATCTACGAGGAGCTGCGCGACATGATCCTCGCCGATGTGCGCGCCGCGATGCCGCTCGATGTGGTGCTGCTCAACATGCATGGCGCGATGGTGGCCGATGGCTTCGAGGATGCCGAGGGCGACACCCTGGCACGGGTGCGCGAGATCGTCGGGCCGCAGGCAACGATCGGCATCGAGCTTGATCTGCACTGCCACCTGACGGACCTGATGCGCAGCAGCGCCGATGTGATCATCACCTACAAGGAATATCCCCATATCGACATCGCGGAGCGGGCAAGGGAACTCTACACGCTATGCACAGCGGCGCAGCGCGGCGAAATCAAGCCGGTGATGGCGTATTACGACTGCCGGATGATTTCGATGTGGCGCACCACGGTCGAGCCGATGAAGAGCTTTGTCGCCAAGATGGCGTCGCTCGAAGGCAAGGACGGCATCCTCTCGGTCTCGTTCGGCCATGGGTTTCCGTGGGGTGACGTGCCGGAAGTGGGCGCCAAGATGGTGGTGATCGCCGACGGCGACGCAGCCCGCGCGGCAGCGCTGGCGCGGGAGTTGGGTGAGGAGATTTGGCAGATACGGGAAGCCTGTTTCCCACGGCATGACAGCATCGATGGTGGGATCGACGCGGCCCTGGCGCCGGGCGAAGGCCCCGTGGTGATCGCCGATGTGGCGGACAACGCGGGCGGTGGGGCGCCGTCCGACAACACCGCGATCCTGCGCCGCCTGGTCGATCGGGATGTGCAAGGCGTCGCGATCGGCTGTTTCTGGGATCCGATCGCCGTGAAATTCTGTACCGAGGCCGGCGTCGGCGCCACGTTCGATCTGCGGATCGGCGGCAAATGCGGCGTGGCCTCGGGCGATCCGGTCGATCTCAAGGTGACGGTGATGGCGTTGAAGGCGGAGCACTCCCAGGGCGGGCTATCCGGCGGGCGGGCGCCGATGGGGGATAGCGCCTGGGTGCGGGCGGGGGGAATCGACATCATCCTCAATTCGACGCGCACCCAGGTCTTCCAGCCCGACGCCTTCGAGGGCATCGGGTGCACGCTGGCGGACAAGAAGATCGTGGTGGTGAAGTCGACCCAGCATTTCCACGCGGGCTTCGCGCCGATTGCCCGCGCCGTGCGCTACATTGCCGCCCCCGGGGCGATCGGCCCGGATTTCGCGGCGATCCCGTTCACACGACGGACGACGCCGTACTGGCCGCGGGTGGCGAACCCGTGGGCGACCAACGCGTAAGGCCTGCCGCATGATCCGCGTTGAACGGCGCGGATCATGCTCTATCCCTCTGCTTTGGCCCGCATCTCTATCCGATGGGTCATCCCGCTCTAACTCTTTGTTTGATCGCCTGATTCAGATTTTTGGTGATTCCACCAAAAATCATCAGGCTCTAGTGCCCGCCGAGCGGGACGAGGTGGGACAGGAACGTCTCGGCGCAGGCGCTCCATGAGTAGCGTTCTGCCAGGGCGCGGCATGCCGTGCGGTCGGCATCGAGCGCCCTGAGTGCCGCGCGGCGCAGGTCGGTGTCCACGGCGCCGACCGGGCCGCGCAGGATGTCCTTCGGCCCCGTGACGTCATAGGCGGCCACCGGTGTGCCGCAGGCGAGCGCCTCCAGGATCACGAGGCCGAACGTGTCGGTCAGGCTCGGGAATACGAACACATCGGCACCGGCGTAAGCGCGCGACAACTCGCCACCGTAGCGCGGGCCGGTGAAATGGACTGCGGGATAGGCCCGTTTCAGCCCGGCGAGTTGCGGGCCGCCGCCGACGACGACCTTGGAGCCGGGGAGGTCGAGGTCGAGAAACGCGCGGATGTTTTTCTCGATGGCGACGCGGCCGACATAGGCAAAGATCGGGCGGGGGAAGTCCCATGGCTCGGCCGGGGCGGGCGCGAAGCGGGCAAGGTCGACGCCGCGCGACCAGGCGCGGATGTGCTGGAAACCGCGGCCCGCGAGTTCGTCGCGCAGGCTTTCGGTCGCGACCATCATGCCCTGGCCGGCGCCATGGAACCAGCGGAGAAAAGCGTAGAACGGGCCGGTGGGCAGGCCGGTGCGGGCCTGGACATATTCGGGGAAGCGGGTGTGAAACGCGGTGGTGAAGGCGCAGCCGCGCTTTTTCGCCCAGGCGCGGGCGGCGAGGCCGAGGGGGCCTTCGGTGGCGATGTGCAGCGCATCGGGGGTGAAGGTTTCGATCAGGCGATTGAGCCGGCGGCGCGGGAACAGCGAAAGCCGGATGTCGGGGTAGGTCGGGCAGGGCAGGGTGCGAAACCGGTCGGGGCCAATGACATCGACCGTATGCCCAAGGGCGCGCAACGCCTCAGAGATGGTTTCCAGCGTGCGGACCACGCCGTTCACCTGGGGTTTCCAGGCGTCGGAGATGATCAGGATGCGCGCGGGCAACGGGCCGACGGCGAGCAGGCGCGCCCGCTTTTCGTCACGCGGGGGGCGCGCGCCCACGGCGGTGCTCATGCCCTCAGGCTCCCTGGGGCACGCGGAGATCGGTGCGCGGCGTGGCGAAGGAGAGGCGGCGCAGCGCGGCCCAGTCGATCAGTTCGAGGCGACCATCGCCGTGCTCGACCAAGGCGGTGCAGCTTTCGACCCAGTCGCCATCGTTGATGTAGAGCACGCCGTTCACCTGCCGCATCTCGGCGTGGTGGATATGGCCACAGACCACGCCGTCGAGGCCGCGCCGGCGCGCTTCGTCCGACAGGGCAACCTCGAAGCGGTCGATCGCCTTGACCGCTTCCTTCACCTGGCGCTTGAGCCAGGCCGAGAGGGACCAGTAGGGGTAGCCGAGACGGCGGCGGATGGCGTTGAACCAGCGGTTGAAGGCCAGCGCGGCGGTGTAGGCGCCATCGCCGAGCAGAGCCAGGAATTTGGCGTAGCGCACGACGCTGTCGAACTCGTCGCCGTGGATGACGAGAAGGCGGCGGCCGTCGGCGGTTTGATGAACCGTGTCGCGGCGCAGCTTGATGCCGGCGATCTCAAGGCCCAGCGGCAGCCAGTTGCGGAACAACTCGTCGTGATTGCCGGGGATGTAGGTGACTTCGGTGCCGTTGCGCGCGAGGCGCAGGATCAGGCGCAGCACTTCGTCGTGGGCTTCGTTCCAGTACCAGGATTTGCGCAGGCGCCAGCCGTCGATGATGTCGCCCACGAGATAGAGATGGTCGCAGGTCGTGTGACTCAGAAAGTCGACCAGGAAATCGACCCGGCAGCCGCGGGTGCCGAGATGGAGGTCGGAGATGAACACACTGCGGTAGTGGGTCCGTCCAGGTGATGAAATTGCGTTCATGTCGCGGGTCTAGAGGGCGGTTTCGAGCCGACGAAGTGAAGATTGGATGACGGCCAGGGGAGGTATGGAAGTCATCGAAACGCCATGAAATCGTCATGGTTCGGCAGTTATCAGCGTGCAGTATGGGATGTTGATCGAGGGCCTTGGCTCGGGCCCGCTACCCGAATGGACACCGCGCATCATGATGATCGTCTACAACCCAACAGCCGGACATCGCCGGGCGCAGCGGCTGTGGCGGGTGCTCGATATTCTTGCCGCCAGCGGGTTGCGCATCGAACTGGCCGAGACCACGCATCGCGGCCATGCGAGCGAAATTGCCCGCCATGCGGCGCAGGCCGGGGTGCCGTTGATCGTCGCCGCCGGCGGGGATGGCACGATCGCCGAGGTGGCCAACGGCCTGGCCGGGAGCGCGTGCCGCCTCGGCGTGATCCCGTTGGGGACCGCGAATGTGCTCGCGCGTGAACTCGGGCTGCCCTTCGCGCCGCGGGCGGTGGCGGCGGCGCTGGCATTCGGGCGCACCCGGATGGTGTGGCCGGGCATGGCTGAGGGGGCCGATGGGGCGCTGCTGTTCGTACAGATGCTGGGGGCGGGGTTCGATGCGCAGGTGGTGCAGCACGTGCCGCTCGGGCTGAAGCGGCGGATCGGGCGCGGCGCCTACGTGGCGCAGACGCTGCGGGAGTTGCGGCGATATGACTACGAGCCGATCCGCCTGGTGATCGACGGCACAGCCACGACAGCCTCAAGCGTGATCGTCACCAAGGGCAAGCTCTACGGCGGGGCCTATATGCTGGCGCCGGGGGCCTCGCCGACGGAGAAGGGCTTCACGGTCGCCCTGTTCGAGCACGCGGGCGCGGCCGCAACGCTGATGTATGGCGCCGCATTGCCGCTCAACATGATTTCGAAAATGCCGGGCGTGCGGCTGGTGCGTGCCGAGCAAGTGGAGATCCTGTCCGACCATGCCCCGGCGCAGGCCGATGGCGATGACGCGGGGATCGGGCCTTGGCTGATCCGCGATGCGCCGACGGCGATGAATGTGGTGGTGAGTTAGAGCCTGATGATTTATGGCGATTCAGCCAAAAATCATCAGGATCCTAGAGCGTGATCGCCAAAGGTGGAATCACACGGCGCGTGAATCACGCGACCAAACAAGGGCTTAGAGCGGGATGCCTTCCCCTATCAGAAGGCATCCCGCTCTAGGCAAGCGGCTTCTCCATGTCGACGAAGGTCGGCGCGGCGTAGCCGGGATGGGTGTGGTAGGCGGTTTCGGCAAAGCCGTGGGCTGCGAACAGGCGGCGGTTGGCGGTGAGTGCGAGCCGGGTGGAGAGCAGCAGTTTCGGCAGGCCCCTTGCGCGGGCCTCGGCTTCGGCGGCTGCCAGGAGGCGTCCTGCATGGCCCTGCTTGCGGGCGGAGGGCGCCACGGCGAGGCGGCCGAAATACAAACCCCCGGCTTTCTCCTGCCAGATACAGCTTGCGACAATCGCGCCGTCCTGCTCGATGGCGGCCCCGCCGCCGCCTTGTGCAAGGATGGCGGCGATGCTCTCGCCGGTTTCGCGCAAGGCCGAAAGCGGCGGATCGACGGGGTTGGGCAGCACGGCGAAGGCGCTGCGGATCAGGGCTGCGATGGCGGGGGCGTCGGCGGCCACAAGGGCGCGGGGAAGCGGGGTGGGGATCATGGGGTGGCTCGTCGCGCAGCACGGCGCAGGCGCGGCTTGGGTTGCGGCGTGGTGGCGTCGAGCAGGCCGTGCAGGGCGGCGATCGTCTCGGGCGGCAGGCGGCGGATGCTCTGGGCCAGGCGATTGGCCAGCGCGGTCTGCTCCGGCGTGAGGCCTGCGGTGTCGACGACGATGCGCGGATGGGACAGGCGGGCAAGGCCAGCGAGATCCTCCGCCTGGTCCCAGATGAGGCCGAAGACATCACACACCTGATGCACGAGGCCCGGGCTCGGAGCGCCGCGCTTGCCGTGTTCGAGGGCGGAGAGATAGGCGGCCGAGATCTGCAGCCGCCCGGCACACTCCTTTTGCGTCATGCCGCATTCGGCGCGCAGCGCGCGCAGGCGGGCGCCGAATGGGGTCATTTCGGCCGACGCAGCAGCAGCCTCACCGATCCTGTGTTGGCGGCATGCGGATGGCTTGCCGCCAATACGAGGGGGCGCAAGGCGGGCAGGTTGAGCCAGAGCGGAAATTCGCGCCTGAGGATGCCGCCCTGCTCGCCTGCGCCGCGTCCGGTGATGACTTCGACGCAGCGCACATGATCGGCATGGGCGGCATGGAGAAAGCTGTGCAGGGCATGAAAGGCGCGCTGGGCGGTGCGGCCGTGCAGGTCGAGCGTGCGCATCGGCCCGAGCTTGCCGGAGCGGAACCGGTTCCAGCTCGAATTGTCGAGCCCGCCGGGCTGGGCGCCCACCGCCAGCGTAAGGGAGCCCTGGGGCGGTGGGCGGACCGCGGGGGGGTGCGCCGGATGGGTATAGGCGCTCGGCGCCGCGGGCTCGGCCATCACCGGCTCGGCCAGCACCGGTGCGGGCGGCACTTCCGGCAGGGTCTTGCCGGCGAGCGGCTTCAGGTGGCGGGCGTAGTTGGCCCATTCGCGCAGGTCGGTCTCGGTGAGGGATTTCCGGCGCGGGCGGACCATTTGTGTCAGGCGAAGGCGGCAGGGTCGTCGTCGACGAGCACCACATGGAGGCGCCGCGGACCATGGGCCCCGAGTTCGAGCGTGCTTTCGATATCGGCCGAACGCGACGGGCCCGTGACCAGCATGACATTGCGGGGCATGAAGCCGCCGGAGCGTTCGTCCCGGTTTTCCGCACGCAACAGGTCCCACGCCTCCTCGTAGGCGCCCACCACGCGGCTCGCGCGCAGCACCACCATGAAGGTGTCGGACAGCAGGTTGAGCGTCGTCGGCCGCACCGCGGCTGCCGGCAGCACCAGGGTGCCGGTTTCGGCCACAGCGGCGTAGCCGTGCTGCAGGCTCACGAGGTCGCTTGCCTGGGCGCGGCCGGGGCGCTGTGTGAGCAGCGGGCGGTTGGACCAGGGGATCGCGGCCAACTCGGGGTGCGGCGCCATGGCGAAATCGCTCGGCAGGTTGTTGGCCGTGAGGTAGTCGGCCACCGCTTCGGGGATGGCGTCGAGATCGGGCACGCGGGTGAAGGTGCCGAACTCCTTCTCGATGTTGCGCAGGAACAAGGCGATCTGTCCGGGCCGGTCGATCCGGCTGCGGGCGGGGATGAGATGGCGCGGATGGGCGGCCATGCGGGCGCGCAGCCCAAGCGCCTGGTCCTCCGGCAGCGGTCCGCGCTTCAGGCCGCGGCGGATGGCGTTGAGGATGGTGTCCTTGCTCATAGCTTGCCCTCGCGCTGGAGCCTCGCGTAGCGGGCGAAGAATGTGTCCCCCTCGGGCGTCGGCAGGTCGCGCCCCGCCGTCCAGCCGCCGGCGAGCGGCAGCGAACTGAGCCGGCCTTTCTTGCGGCCGAGCCAGCCCAGCACGCGCGCGCCGATCCGGGTGGCAATCCGGTAGAGCTGTGGCCGCATCGCGAACCACGCCCAGATCGCGAGATTGGTGCGCACCGCCGAGGGCGACAGATGGCGTTCGAACTCGTGTTCGCGCCAATGCCGCATCAGCTTGGGCAGCGGGATCTTCACCGGGCAGACGCTTTCGCACTTGCCGCAGAACGTGCTGGCATTGGGCAGGTGCCCGGCCTGGTCCACGCCGATCAGCGAGGGCGTCAGCACCGAGCCCATCGGCCCCGGATAGACCCAGCCATAGGAATGGCCGCCGACGGTGAAATAGACCGGGCAATGGTTCATGCAGGCGGCGCAGCGGATGCAGCGCAGCATCTCCTGGAACTCGGTGCCGATCATGCCGGAGCGGCCGTTGTCGATCAGCACGACATGGTATTCGCCAGGCCCGTCGAGGTCCTCGCTGCGTCGGGCGCCGGTCGAGAAGGTGGTGTAGACCGAGAAATCCTGCCCGGTGGCGGAGCGGGCGAGCAGGCGCAGCAGGGAGGTCGCGTCCTCCAGCGTCGGCACCAGTTTTTCGATGCTGGCCAGCGCGATGTGAACGCGCGGCAGCGTCTGCGTGAGGTCCCCGTTGCCCTCGTTGGTGACGATCACCGAGGAGCCGGTTTCGGCGATGAGGAAGTTGGCGCCGGTGATGCCGACATCGGCGGCAAGGAATTTCTCGCGCAGCCGGGTCCGCGCCTCGGTCAGGATGTCGCGGCGCTCGTTGAACACGCGATCGGCGGGCAGGTCGGTATGGACCTTGCGGAAACTCTCCTCCCAATCGTTGCGATTGAGGTGAAACGCCGGCGCGATGATGTGGCTCGGGCCCTCGTTGCGGATTTGCAGGATGTATTCGCCGAGATCGGTCTCGACCGGCGTGATGCCATGGGCCTCAAGATGCGCGTTGATCCCGAGTTCCTCGGAAATCATCGACTTGCCCTTGGTGACGGTCCGCGCACCGGCCTTTTCGCAAATCGCCAACACGGCCGCGCGGGCCTCGTCGGCCGTGCTGCACCAATGCACAATGCCGCCGGCGCGCTCGACGTTGGCGGCGTAGATTTCGAGATAGAAGTCGAGATTGGCGAGCGTGTGGTTTTTGATGTCGCGGCCGATGTCGCGGAGCTGTTCGAACTCGGGCAGATCGGCGACCGCCGCGGCGCGGCGCGACGGAAAGGCCGGGCGGGTGAATTCGAGCGCCTTTTGCAGCCGCTCGTCAGCCAGCGCCGCGCTGACATTGGCCTTGAACGCAGGGGAGCGGATTTGCATGTTCAGCGCCTCGCTTCGCCGATGGGGGGGAGATCGCCGGTCATCCCGGCCAGCACTTCGGCCACATGGCGAACCTGGACTGTGCTGCCCTCGCGCTGCAGCCGCCCGGCCATGTTGAGCAGGCAGCCCATGTCGCCGGCCAGCAGAAGCCCGGCGCCGGTCTTGGCGATGTCCTTGGTCTTGTCGGCCACCATGCGGGTCGAGATATCCGGATATTTGACGCAGAACGTGCCGCCGAAGCCGCAGCACACCTCGGCATCGGCCATTTCGCTGAGCGTGAGGCCGGCGACGCTGGCAAGCAAAGCGCGGGGCTGGGCCTTGATGCCGAGTTCGCGCAGGCCCGCGCAACTGTCGTGATAGGTGGCCGTGGCAGCGCAGGTGGCATCGAGCGTGGTGACGCCCATCACATCGGTGAGGAAGCTCACCAGTTCGTAGGTCCGCCCGGCAAGGGCGTCGGCGCGCGCGCGGGTGTTGGGATCATCGTCGAACAGATGCGGCATATGGGCGCGCAACATGCCGCCGCAGGAGCCGGACGGCACCACCACATAATCGTAGCCGCCGAACGCATCGAGCAGGCCGCGCGCCAGGTCGCGCGCAGTGCTGCGATCGCCCGCGTTGTAGGCAGGCTGGCCGCAGCAGGTTTGCGCCAGCGGCACCTCGACGCGACAGCCCGCGTCCTCCAGCAGCTTGATCGCCGCGAAGCCGACGCTGGGCCGGTGCAGGTCAACCAGGCAGGTGACGAAGAGGGCGACGCGAGGGGCGGGCGATGGAGGGGTCATGGCGCTATTGTAAACTCTCGGGGGTAAAAGACGAGATGGTTGCGGCGATGCGGTCCCGCGCGATGGCGACATAGGCAGGGTCGATGTCGATACCGATGCCGTGGCCGCCTTCGAGCAGGCCAGCGACCAGCGTGGTCCCCGTGCCCATGAAGGGATCGAGCACAACGGGGGCCGTGCGGCCGTGCAGACGGATGCACCAGCGCGGCAGGTCGACGGGGAAGGTGCCGGGATGATGGAACTTCCCGGCCTTGGATTGCACGGTGGCGTAGGGAATGAACCAGGTGTTGCCGCGGCAGCGCAGGTCCCGCGCATGGCGGCGCCGCGCGATGTTGGATTTGTCCTTGAACGGCACGCCGATGGCCAGGCGGTCGAGCTTCACCGTGCCGTCGAGCGTGAGGTGGAAGATGTGCTCATGGGCGTGGTTGAGGAACCGCGCCCCGCCGACCGGCTTGTAGTGACCCACCGAGTCCGCCCCGGTGGCGATGGATTTGATCCAGGTGATATGGTTCTGCAGCACAAACAGCGCGCGCAGCCGCACGATCAGTTCGAACGGCAACCAGGGACGGGCCGACGAGCCGGAGATGTTCAGAAAAAACGACGCATCCGGCCGCATCACCCGCCGCACGGCGGTGGCGACCGCCACCATCCAGTCGAGATACGCGCCCTCCTCGCGCCGGTCGCGGTAGGTCGCATAGCCCAGGTCGAGGTTATAGGGCGGTGAGGTGACGACGACGTCCACGCTCGCCGGGTCGAGGCTTGCGAGGACGTCACGGCAGTCGCCGCAATGCAGGTCAGGGGCGATCACTACTGGGCGGCGGTGAGCGCGGCCTTGGGCAGCAGAATGAATTCGCGGCCCGGCTGGCGCATGCGCCCGGCGCGTTCCTCGGCATCGCGGCCCCAGCCAAAAAACAGGTCGGTCCGGATCGCGCCCTTGATGGCGCCGCCCAGGTCGTGCGCCATCACCAGCCGCTGGATGTTTGTGCTGTCGAGCGGATCCTTGGTTTCGACCCAGAGCGGCGCACCGAGCGGGATGAAGCCCTTGTCGACGGCAGCGGAGCGCAGCGGCGACAGCGGCACGCCGAGCGCCCCGGGCGGCCCGGCATCGGCCGACATGCCACCCAATTCGCGAAAAAACACGTAGGACGGATTCTGGTTCATCAAGCCGCTCGCTTCGCGGGGATGGGCGACAAGCCAGGCGCGGATGCTCTGCATCGAGACCTCCTCCAGCTTCATTTCGCCGCGATCGACCAGCACGCGCCCGATCGGCACATAGGCCTGCCCGTTCTGTCCGTCATACGAAACCCGTACCGTCCGCTTGTCCGGCAGCATCACGCGGCCGGAGCCCTGGATGTGCAGAAAGAAGGCATCGATCGGATCGGCAAGCCAAAGCATCTCAAGGCCCTTCTTGCGCAACCCGCCGGCCTCGATCTGCGCCCGGCTCAAATAGGGCGCGCGCCGCGCGCTGGCGCCGAGTTCGGGAGGGCGGCGATAGAGAGGATATTTATAGACCCCGCTCTGGGTCCGGCTGCCGCGGATCTCGGGCTCGTAGTAGCCCGTGAACAGGCCCGTCGCGCTGCCGTCCGATGACAGGCCATAGGGCTGAAAATTCGCTTCGAAGAACGCCCGCGCAGCGGCATCCTCGCCCGGCGGGATCGCGCGGGCGGCGGCGCAGACGCTGCGCCACTGCGCCCCGGTGCCACCGCGCGCCACGGCATCGCCGCTGCCGCCAAGGGCCTGCGTGGGGTTGGCGGAAAACTGCTTGCAACTGGCAAGAAACGCCGGGATTGCCTGGGCATGGCGCTCCTGTGCCCAGCCCGACAGAGCGTCGAAGCGCACCGGCGTCATCGCAGCGCCCGGACCCGACGGCACAGCCCAGGAAGTGGGATCGCCCGACGCGGCGGGGCCGTTGGAGGGCGCGGTCTGCGGGGCCGGCGTGCAGCCGGCGAGCAGGGCGAAAAGGGCGGCGATGCCGGCGGAGCGCGGCATCATGAGACGAGAGACCATGGCGGATACGGTCACGCGCTGCGCGCGGCCACGAGGCGCCATGTCGGGTCGCCTGCCGCCAGATTGCGCTCAAACGTCCAAAGATCGGTGATCTCGGTGACCGAATCGGTCCCTGCCACCGGCAGCCCATCCCGCCCCAGGGTGAGGTTGATCTGGTCGGAGACGAGGCGCACCGTGATGTCGGCAATCGTGCCGCGCAGGTCGGCCTGCTCGATGACGGCACTTTCGATGGACCGGATTTCGGTGCGCTGGGTCTCCCCGGCAGCCTCCCGCGCTGCGATCGCACCTTCGAAGGCGTGCCATGTCTCCTCGGACAGCAACGGATGCAGGGCCGCGCGATCACCCGCGGCAAACGCGGTCACGATGATGCGAAAGGCACCCTCGGCACCGTCGAGGAAGCGGGCGGCGTCAAAGCCGCGATCGACCGCAATCATCCGGGCGAGCGCCTGACCGGCAGGGCTGGCGGACGCAGGCAGGATGCGGGCCGGCGGTGCCGCGGCCGCACCATCAATCGTCGGGCCGGCCGGTGTCGGCGCCATCGGGCGAAACGCCGCCTCGACCGGTTCGACCGGCTCGGCCGATTGCTCGAAGCCCTGACGTTTGCCCAGCACGCTGCGCAGGCGCAGCACCAGGAACGCCGCGATCATCGCGAACAGCACAATGTCGATCGGGAAACCGCCGCTGCCGCCCATGCCTCTACGTCTCCATTCAGACGCGCGGGCCCCCCGCGCGGTTGCGTCACATCGACACCCAACACATAGGGTGCCGGAGGCCGTCGCACAATAAACACCGCCATCACGGGATTGCGCCGCCCCCGGCCGCAGGCTAATCGGTCCCGCATGATCCTTCTTCGTCACGGCCAGAGCGAGTTCAACCTGCTGTTCACGCAAACCAAGCGTGACCCCGGGATCGTCGATCCCAAGCTGACGCCGCTCGGCCACGAGCAGGCCCAGGCCGCGGCCGAGGCGCTCAAAGGCGAAAAAATCCGCCGCATCATAGCCTCCCCCTACACCCGCGCGCTTGAAACCGCGGCGCCGATCGCCCGGGCCCTGGGCCTGCCGGTGATCGTCAATCCGATCGTCGGCGAGCGCTACGCCTTCGCCTGCGATATCGGCTCGCCCCGCAGCAGCCTCGAACGCGATTGGCCGCATCACGATTTCAATGGAATCACCGAAATCTGGTGGCCCGCGATCGAGGAACCGGTCGCTGACCTGGCCGGCCGCGCCGCGCGCTTCCGCGCCGAGATGGGCGCCCTGGCGGATTGGTCTGACACCCTGGTGGTGAGCCATTGGGGCTTCATCCTGGCAATGACGGGCCAGAAGGTGGTAAACGGGCAAAGGCTGCGGTGCGATCCCACCAGCCCGGCACCGGACGCCGTTTCCTGGCATCACTGAGGCAACCGGCCGCCTTTCAGGCAAAGCGTTGCTTTCTTCCCGCACCATCCTGTGCTACCCGCGCCCCTCTCGCCTGCGATCAAACGGAGACCATGATGTCCGCAACCCAGCCTTCCGCCCCGTCCGACACCACGCCGGCGACCCCGATCTCGGTCAACATCCAGTATATCAAGGACCTGTCCTTTGAAGTTCCGGGCGCACCGCTGATCTACACCCAACTCAAAACCGCGCCCCGCGTCGACATCAACCTCGACGTCCAGGCCCGCCGCGTTCAGGACGGCCAGAACGTCTTCGAAGTCACCCTGGCGATCCGCGCCGAGGCGACCGAGGCGGTGACCAATGGCGGCGCCCCCGGCGCGCGCGTGTTCCTCGTGGAAATGGCCTATTCCGGCGTCTTCACCCTGTCCGGCATCCCGGACAACACGGTTGAGCCGGTGCTGCTGGTCGAATGCCCCCGCATCCTGTTCCCCTACGCCCGCTCGATCTTGTCGGACGTGACGCGCGACGGCGGCTTCCCGCCCGTGCTGCTCCAGCCGATCGACTTCCTCGCGCTGTGGCAGAAGAACCGCGAAAAGGCCGCCGTGGCGAACTGATCGCCCCGCACGCATGCACTGAAACGGGGTGGATTGCGGTTGCGATCCCCCCCTTTCTTTTGACTGCCGCTATGCTTCGGTGAATATATCGACGGCCGGTCCGGGGGGCTGCAAGAGGTGTTCGACGCACAGGATATCGAGGCCATCTGGCTCACCCTCATTGTGGCCGGCCGGGCCGTGGGCTTCGCGCTGCCGCTTGCCGTGGTAGCCGCCTGGGCCCTCGCGCGGGGCCGCTTTGCCGGCCATGCGATGCTCAACACCCTGGTGCACCTGCCTTTGGTATTGCCCCCGGTGGTGACGGGATGGCTGCTGCTGATCGTCTTCGGCATCCGCGGACCGATCGGATCGCGGCTGATGGAGTGGTTCGGCATGCGGCTGGTGTTCACCACCAATGGTGCGGCACTGGCCTGCGCGGTGATGACGTTTCCGGTGATGGTGCGCGCCATCCGCCTCTCCCTCGAAGCGGTCGACCCAGGACTTGAGGCCGCGGCCCGGAGCCTTGGCGCCGGCTGGTTCGACCGCATGCTCACCATCACAATGCCGCTCGCCTCGCCCGGCATCCTGGTCGGCGGCATCGTCGGCTTCGCGACCTGCCTTGGCGAATTCGGCGCCGTCATCACCTTCGCCGCCTCCATTCCCGGCGAAACCCGCACTCTGCCCCTGGCAATCTACGCCGCCCTGCAGGAACCGGGCGGCGAGGAACGCGCAGCCGCCCTGGCGCTGGTGTCGCTCGCACTCGCATTGACCGGGCTGCTGCTGTCGGATTGGCTGGCGCGCCGGCTGAACCGGGTGCTGGGCCGATGAGCATCGAGGTCGCACTGCGCCATCGCTTCGCCGACAAAACCCTCGACATCCGCTTCACCGCGCCCTCGCCCGGTGTGACCGCGCTGTTCGGCCGCTCCGGTGCGGGCAAGTCGACCGCGCTGATGACGATCGCCGGGCTGTTGCGACCCGATGCCTGCCGCATCGTGATCGACGGCGAGGTGCTGGCCGACACTGCCGCGGGCCTCTGGCTCGCGCCCGAGCGCCGCCGGGTGGGGCTGGTCTTCCAGGACGCACGCCTGTTTCCGCACCTCTCGGTGGCCGGCAACCTGCGCTATGGACAGCGCCGGGCGCCGCCGGGCGCCATCGGGTTCGATGAAGTGGTTGACCTGCTCGGCATCGCCGATCTCCTCGGCCGGCGGCCGCACACCCTCTCCGGCGGCGAACGCCAACGGGTCGCGATCGGCCGCGCCCTGCTGTCCCAGCCGCGCCTGCTGCTGCTCGACGAGCCGCTCTCCGGCCTCGATGGCGCGCGCAAGGCCGAGATCCTGCCCTATCTCGCGCGGCTCAAAGCGGCTCTGCGCCTGCCGATGCTCTATGTCAGCCACGCACCGGACGAAGTGCTGCGCCTGGCCGATACGCTGGTGCTGATCAAAGACGGCCATGTCGTCGGCACTGGCCCGGTCGCCGAAGTGGCGGCCCGCGGCGACCTGCCCTTCGCCCGGCGCAATGACGCGGGGGCCTTGCTGCTCGGCCATGTGATGGGCCACGAGGCCGCGCGCGGACTGACCCGGATCGAGGGCGGCGGCGCGGTTTGGCTCGTGCCGCTGCTTGACCGTCCCGTCGGCGCGACCTGCCGGATCCGCATCCCGGCGCGAGAGGTGATCCTCGCCGCCAAGGTTCCCGAAGCGATCAGTGTGCAGAACATCGTTCCCGGCACCCTGCGCCACATCGAGGCCGAAACCGCGCGGCATTCGGCGCTGGTCGAGATCGGACTGCCCGATGGCACGCTGCTCGCGCGCGTGACGCCTGATGCCATTGCCCGGCTTGGCCTCTCCGTGGGCGGCCCCGTTCTGGCGCTGGTGAAATCGACTGCGATCGAAGTGCTTTAGAGCCTGATGATTTTTGGTGGAATCACCAAAAATCATCAGGCGCTAGTTTTCCAGCATCCGCCGCAGCAACTCGACATCCTCGCCAAACCCAGCATCCAGCGCCATCAGCTCGGTCACTCGGCTGACCGCATGCATCACCGTCGTGTGGTCCCGATTGCCGAATTTACGGCCGATTTCCGGCAGGCTGCGGCTGGTCAATTGCTTGGCCAGATACATCGCCACCTGGCGCGGCCGGGCCACGGCCCGCGCTCGGCGGGCGGACGACATGTCGGAGATACGCAGATTGTAATGCTCGGACACCCGTTTCTGGATTTCCTCGATCGTCACGCGGCGGTCGAACGCCTTCAGCAGGTCGTGCAGCACTTCCTGGGCACTGTCCAGCGTGATGGCGCGGCCGAACAGGTTGGCGTGCGCGATCAGCCGGTTGAGCGCGCCTTCGAGTTCGCGGACATTGGAAGTGATCTTGTGCGCCAGGAACTCATTCACCTTCGGCGGCACCACGACATTGGCGCGCGCGGCCTTGGCTTCGAGAATGGAGACGCGCAGTTCGAACGTCGTGGCATGCAAATCAGCCACCATGCCGCAGCCCAGTCGGGTGCGCACGCGCTCTTCCAGGCCGCTCAAGTCGGACGGCGACTTGTCGGCCGAGACCACAATCTGCTTGCCGCTGTCGACCAGGGCGTTGAATGTATGGAAAAACTCGTCCTGCGTGGTGTCCTTGCCGATCAGGAACTGCAGGTCATCGACCATCAGCACGTCGACGCTGCGCAACTGCTCCTTGAACTCCATCGTGGACTTGCTGCGCAAGGCAGCGATGAAGCGATACATGAACCGCTCGGCCGACATGTAGGCAACCGTCACAGGCCCGCCCGGCCGGTTCGCGTCGGTCAGTTCCCAGGCAATGGCATGCATCAGATGGGTCTTGCCGAGGCCCACGCCACCATAGAGGAACAGCGGATTGAAGCCCGCGCTCGCCGGCACTTCGGCCACGCGGCGGGCGCAGGCGTAAGCGAATTCGTTGGGCTTGCCGACCACGAAAGTATCGAATGAAAAGCGCGGATCAAGCGGCGCCTCGTTGCGATCTTCGCTGCGCGGCGCCACCGCCGGCGCCGCAAACCGCCCAGGCGCTGCAGCAGGCTGGACCCCGGCGGGTTGAAACGGCGTCGCCTGGAGCGGGGCAAGCGGCTCACCGAGCACGGCCTGCAGCGGCTCGGCCATCCCCCCGATCTGCACACTGCTCCGCACAATGAACTCGACGCGGCGGATCGCGCGCATCTCGGCCTGCCACAACATCGACACAACATCCGCATGATGCCCGCGGACCCAGTCCCGCATGAAGCGAGACGGCAGCGCAATCGTTACCTCATCGCCATCGATGCCGATGAGCGTCATATGCTTCAGCCAGGTGCGATATTCGACCTCGCCAACCTCGTTCTGCAAGCGCCCGCGGACGCGGGCCCAAACCGCGGCGAGCTGCTCAAGCTGGCCGTGGACCGGCTCATGACGGTGGAACTCGCCAGGTGACTGATCGTTCGACACGCCACCCTCCTGGATCTCCGCTACGGAGCTCAA